>NZ_DATMYH010000127.1:0-12895 GCF_035561115.1 Brevundimonas sp. | reverse complement strand
CGTGGTGACCGTCTTGTCGGCGCAGCGCGAGAAGAAGGGGAAATGGATCATGTCCGTGTGGAAATGGATCACGTCGAAGTCGTCGGCGCGCTTCAGCACCTCGGCCAGCATGGTCATGTGGGCCGCCAGATCGGACTTGAGGGGGGCGGGGTCCAGCCGGATCGCCTGATCGCGGACCGGGATCAGGCGGGCGCGCGTCTCGGCGTCGGCGGATGCGAACAGGGTGACGTCATGGCCCAGGTCGACCAGGGCGTCTGTCAGATGGGCGACCACGCGTTCGGTGCCGCCGTACAGCTTGGGAGGCACGGCCTCATACAGGGGCGCGACCTGGGCGATCTTCATGGCTCATGCTCCGGACGCCCCTGACGCGGGCGCCGGAATATTCAACCATCTCGCATGTGCGAAGTTCCCGGAACGCGGATTTTTCCTGTGGGAACTGTGAGGGTTACAGCTGTTTCAGTGTCGGCTACCGGTCATTGCATCCCGGCGCGGACCTCGGCCCGCAGGGTGTCGATCGACCTAAGTCCCTGATCCGTCTTGAATCGCCAGTAGGTCCAGCCGTTGCAGGCCGGCGCGTTCTCGAACAGGGCGCCCAGTTTGTGGATCGAACCGGTCAGTTCGCCGGCCACCAGCGAGCCGTCCGCCCGGACCCGGGCCTCGCGGTCGCCGCGCGGGCTGTACAGCTTGTCGCCCGGTGACAGCAGGCCGGCCTCGACCAGCGCTCCGAACGGCACCTTCACCTCGGCCCGCTTCGAGCCCATGACGACCAGGTCCTCGGGCGCGGCCGGGATCACCGCCTTGATCCGCTTCTCCGCCACCCTGGCGTAGGTCTCGTCGCGCTCGATGCCGATGAAATGACGCCCCAGCCGCTTCGCCGCCGCCCCCGTCGTGCCGGTGCCGAAGAAGGGGTCCAGCACCACGTCGCCGGGCCGCGTCGCGGCCAGAAGCACCCGGTGCAGCAGGCCCTCGGGCTTCTGGGTCGGATGGGCCTTCTTGCCCTCGGCGTCCTTGATCCGCTCCTCGCCCGTGCACAGGGCAAGGGTCCAGTCGGACCGCATCTGCGTGTCCTCGTTGAAGGCCTTCAGGGCGTCGTAGTTGAAGGTGTAGCGCTTCTGCTCGCGGCTGCGGGCGGCCCAGATCAGGGTCTCATGGGCGTTGGTGAAGCGCGTGCCCTTGAAGTTCGGCATCGGGTTGGACTTGCGCCAGATGATGTCGTTCAGCACCCAGAAGCCCAGATCCTGGATCGCCGTGCCCAGGCGGAAGACGTTGTGATAGCTGCCGATCACCCAGATCGAGCCTTCCGGCTTCAGCACCCGGCGGCATTCCGCCATCCATTCGCGGGTGAAGGCGTCATAGGCGGCGAAGCTGTCGAACTTGTCCCAGTCGTCGTCGACCGCGTCGACCAGGCTGTTGTCGGGCCGCAGCAGGTCGCCGCCCAGCTGCAGGTTATAGGGCGGGTCGGCGAAGACCATGTCGACGCAGGCGTCGGGGAGCGAGCGCAACACCTCGATGCAGTCGCCCCTCATGACGACGTCGGTCTTCAACTCGGACATGGATACGCGGCCCCGCTCAGCTTGAAGACCGATTGGTGAATCATCGCGGTTAAGGGCGGGTTAGCTTGGGCAATCTGTCTCCTCCCTGTCGCCGGAGGCGATGGGGAGGGGGACCGCCCGCGCGACTCAGCGCGGGGGGTGGAGGGGTGGAAGCAGCGAGCGCGGACTGGCGCCCCTCCACCGCTTCGCGGTCCCCCTCCCCATTCGCTTCGCGAACAGGGAGGAGACAGATGCCGTCACCCCCGTCCGGGCGACACGGAGGCGCCCCCTTCAGCCGATCAATCGCGCCACCTCATCCCACGACAGGGCGATGTCATGGGCGCCGGCTTTCGTCAGCCGTTCGGCATGGCCGTCGCGAACATGGCCGCCCGCGCACAGGCCGACGACTTGCATTCCGGCCGCCACCCCGGCCAGCACCCCGGTCGCGCTGTCCTCGATGACGACGGTGCGCGCCGGATCGGCCTTCATCTCCGCCGCCGCGTGGAGGAACAGGTCCGGATGCGGCTTGCCCCGCGTCACATGCACCGCGGCGCTGAACACGGGACCCATCGCGCCCGTCAGGCCGAAGCGGGCGAGGCCCAGTTCGATCCAGTCGGGCGGGCTCGAGGAGGCGATGCAGCGCGGCTCCCCGCGGCCTTCGAGAAAGGCGGCCAGGCCGGGCACTGCCGTCAGCCCGCTGCCCGCCCGCTCGTGGCAGAGACGGGTCCAGTCGGCGTGCACATGGTCGGGACAGGCGCCGCCCAGCCGCTCCTCGATCAGCGGACGGCAGTCCAGCCAGCGCTTGCCCATGTAGGTCGCGATGGCGTCGTCGGTGGTTGTCGCCAGCCCGATCCCGGTGAGCACCTCGGCCAGCACCGTGTTGTTGAGCAGTTCGCTGTCGGCGACGACGCCGTCGTAGTCGAAAATGATCAGGTCCGGCTTCATGGCCCAGGGTGCGCGATTCTGCGCCCTGCGGGAATGGGCGGGGTCTGCTTTACGCCCGTTCGTCAAGGTCCGCTCACGACCCATTGCGGACCTCAGAGAACGCACTCCTCGCGAGACCTTGCATAGCGTGAGTGGGGCGGCGGTCCGCAAGGCACAAGCATGGGAACGCCGATGAACTCCTTCGCCGTTTCCAAAAACTGTTCGAAGCTGATCTTGGTCTCGCGGGGGCCCCCTTCCGCCCAGGTTCGGCAAACGCGATTGACCATGCTCAACTCGGAACCGACTGCGGCGCGTGGCGTGTTTTCGACAGCGCTTTGATCGGCATGGGTCGACAGGTCTTCCTGCACCCGGATTGTCATGTCTGCGCAATCGGCGATCAGCCTCGCTTTGCCGTAGCCGTCCGCTTCGACAGACACGGCTACGAACGCTCGCACAGATCCGCGCAACACAATCGAGTCCCTGTCGATGCCGTAGGCAAAGTCCGGACCAGCATCAACGAGACGCCAGTCCTCCGCAGCCTCCGCACCCGGTGATGAGCCGAGAAGAGCAACCAGAACCGCAAACATCATGTCCTTAGCCTGGCTCTTTCAAGGCTTGGGTCAACGCCCGTCTCCCACCCATTATGTCCATTGCAACCATGGATGTCCTGACTGACGCTATGGGAAGATTCAAGGAACAATCGAGTCGGTGCAAATGAAGGCTGGAGGTTTGCGAAGCGCGATGGTTGCAGGCGCCGCCGCTATGGGTTTGGCGAGTTGCGTTGGCATCCTGGAGCATGACCCGTTGGTCCCTGACCGGCTCGGGGCGGAGCGCGCGTTGGAGGCCGCTCGCCGGTCCAGCTACATCCGGGCAAGGGAGAGTCTTCGCGTCGATACACAAGAGCGGATCGCATCTCTTCCCGGCGGGATCATGGGCCCCTTGATACCGGCCCGCCCCGCGGAAGAGGCTTGGGGCGTTCGGGGCTGCCTGAAATCGGGTCAGGCTTTTTCGCTGACTGATGTCGAAATCAAGGATGATGCCATATGCGGCGACGCGGGGGATGCGACGCGCTGCATCGCCTATTCGCAGATGAGCGCGATCGCCTCACCTCGAGATGCAACGGTCATCGGGTATTTTCCGATCATGCAAGATCTGACCTGTGACACAGGAGACGACACGCTCGGGTCGTCGGATGCCCGCTAACCACGGTTGGCTCAACCGGTGAACGCAACACGCTGACTTTTCTTCGGAGATGGAGAGTGGGTGATGAAGAAGCGGCGCCGGAAGGTCTGATCCTCGGGTCAAGCCCCGAGGATGACAGAAGTGGGGTTGGCGGAACCCGGCGGCGCGTTTCGGCCGGAGACCTCCCGAACGGGCGAGCTCGAGACTCTCGCCCCTTCCAGTCCGACCTTTCCGCCCCAGCTTTCGGAGACTCCCGCCCCCTCAACCCGACCACGGACCCCATACGTCCGCTTCTGACGCAGCCGCATGCTCGAATGGCGTCATGAAGGATGCAGACCGTTTCAGCAGGGCGCGCCCCCCCGGTCGGCGCGCCGATTCCGCCCAATCCGCCGGGAACCGCCACGTCCCCAATGTCTCCAGAGTCCCCATTTTCGCATTTTCCGCGCCCGGCAGGGACTCTCGCCCCCTCGACCCGGAACCGCCACATCCGCTCACGCTTTGTTACGGCCCCGGCCTCGCCTTCGCGGGCGCAGCACGTTAGTCAGGCCGGACACGATCAAGGCTCAGGGGCTTGTCTATGACTCAGTGGGTGTACGGCTTCGGCGGGGGCTCCGCCGACGGCGATGCGTCGATGAAGAACCTGCTCGGCGGCAAGGGCGCCAACCTCGCCGAGATGTCCTCGCTCGGCCTGCCCGTGCCTCCGGGCTTCACCATCACCACCGAGGCCTGCGTCCACTACTATTCCAACGGCCAGACCTACCCCGACGCCCTCGCCGCACAGGTCGCCGCCGGCCTGAAAAAGGTCGAGGCTGTCGTCGGCAAGACCTTCGGCGATGCGTCCAACCCCCTGCTGGTCTCGGTGCGGTCGGGCGCCCGCGCCTCCATGCCGGGGATGATGGACACCGTCCTGAATCTCGGCCTCAACGATGAGACGGTCGAGGGCCTCGCCGCCCTCTCCGGCGACCGCCGCTTCGCCTTCGACAGCTATCGCCGCTTCATCACCATGTATTCCAGCGTCGTCCTCGGCCTGTCGCACGACGACTTCGAGGAGGTGCTGGACGATCACAAGGATCGTCTGGGCGTCACCATCGACACCGACCTGACCGCGAAGGACTGGGAGAAGGTCGTCGCCGACTACAAGGCCGTGGTCGAGGACCGGCTGGGCCAGCCCTTCCCGCAGGACCCGAACGACCAGCTGTGGGGCGCCGTCTCGGCCGTCTTCGCCAGCTGGATGAACGACCGGGCCAAATTCTATCGCCGCATGCACGACATCCCCGAAAGCTGGGGCACGGCGGTCAACGTCCAGTCGATGGTGTTCGGCAATATGGGCGACACCTCGGCCACCGGCGTCGCCTTCACCCGCAACCCGTCGACGGGCGAGGCGAAGCTGTACGGCGAATTCCTGATCAACGCCCAGGGCGAGGACGTCGTCGCCGGCATCCGCACGCCCCAGTCGCTGACCCGGGCCGGCCGCGAGGAGATGGGCGAGACCGCCCCCTCGATGGAAGAGGCCATGCCAGCCGTCTTCGCCGAATTCGTCGACGTGGTGGGCCGGCTGGAGAGCCATTATCGCGACATGCAGGATATCGAGTTCACGGTCGAACAGGGCCGGCTCTGGATGCTGCAGACCCGCAACGGCAAGCGCACCGCCAAATCGGCGCTGAAGATCGCCGTCGACCTGGCCGCCGAGGGCGTGATCTCGGAAGAAGAGGCCGTCTCCCGCGTCGAGCCCGCGGCCCTCGACCAGCTGCTGCACCCGACCCTCGATCCGAACGCGACGCGCAGCGTGGTCGCCGCCGGCCTGCCCGCCTCGCCGGGCGCAGCGACCGGCAAGATCGTCTTCGACGCCGACGAGGCCGAACGGCTGAACCAGCTGGGCGACGCCGTCATCCTGGTGCGCGAGGAGACCAGTCCCGAGGACATCCACGGCATGCATGCGGCGCGCGGGATCGTCACGGCCCGGGGCGGCATGACCAGCCACGCCGCCGTCGTGGCCCGCGGCATGGGGCGGCCCTGCGTGTGCGGCATCAACGAACTGTCGATCGACGAGCACGCCGGGACCTTCACCGCCCGCGGCCGCATCTTCAGGGCCGGCGAGATCATCACCATCGACGGCTCGAAGGGCGAGGTCCTCGACGGCGCCGTGGCGATGATCGAGCCCGAGCTGACCGGCGACTTCCAGACCCTGATGGCCTGGGCCGACAAGGTCCGCCGCCTGCGCGTCCGCGCCAACGCCGAGACCCCGCTGGACGCCCGCACCGCGCGCGGCTTCGGGGCTGAGGGCATCGGCCTGTGCCGGACCGAGCACATGTTCTTCGACGACGCCCGCATCGCCGCCGTGCGCGAGATGATCCTGGCCGACGACGAGGCCGGCCGCCGCGCCGCCCTGGCCAAGATCGCCCCGTTCCAGAAGGCCGACTTCGTCGAGCTCTTCACCATCATGGCCGGCCTGCCGGTGACGGTGCGCCTGCTCGATCCGCCGCTGCACGAATTCATCCCCCACACCGACGCCGAGATCGACGCCCTGGCGGCGACGCAAGGGCTGGACGCCGCCAAGCTGAAACGCCGGGCGAAGGAACTGCACGAGACCAACCCCATGCTCGGCCACCGCGGCTGCCGTCTGGGCGTCGCCTATCCCGAGATCTACGAGATGCAGGTCCGCGCCATCCTCGAGGCGGCGCTGGAAGTAAAAGAGACGGCGGCCGAGGCCCCCATCCCCGAGATCATGCACCCGCTGGTCGCCCTCGGGCTGGAGATGAAATACCTGCGCGAGCTGACCGACCGGACCGCCGAGGCCGTCTTCGCCGAGGCCGATGACCGGGTCGACTATCTGGTCGGCACCATGATCGAACTGCCCCGCGCCGCCCTGCGCGCCGCCGACCTGGCCGAGCACGCCGAATTCTTCAGCTTCGGCACCAATGACCTGACCCAGACCACCTTCGGCATCAGCCGCGACGACTCCGGCCGCTTCCTGCAGGCCTATATGGACAAGGGCATCTTCGAGTCCGACCCCTTCGTCCGCCTCGACCAGGACGGCGTCGGCGACCTGATCCGCATCGCCGCCGAACGCGGCGGGGCCGCGCGGCCGGGCATCAAGATGGGCATCTGCGGCGAGCACGGCGGCGATCCGTCTTCCATCGCCTTTTGCGAGGAGGTCGGCCTCGACTACGTCAGTTGCTCGCCCTACCGCGTGCCGATCGCCCGTCTCGCCGCCGCCCAGGCCGCCCTCCACGCCCGCGCCGGAACCGAACGCGAAAAGGACCGCTGAGCAAGCTGGGCCGTATCCGCCACAAAACTGTCTTGTTTGGGGTAACGCGGTCTGTGCCTCGCGCCACACAGTCATTGTTATGTATTCGTCCGCCTCTGGAACGCCGCTTTCGCCCGCCCATTTGTGTCCTCGCTGGATGGGGCTGGCAGCCGTCGGTTGCCACATCTAGAGGATACAAGAAACAATGCGTAACGTTCTTCTCGCCACCGCCGCTCTTACTCTGTTGGCCGCGCCGGCCATGGCCCAGAGCATTTCCAATCCGCAAGTCACCGGTTCGCTCGGTTACACCCATCTGGACGGCGACGACGCCTCCCTGGGCGCCGTCACCGGCCGCCTGAACGCGAAGTTCAACCGCTACGTCGGCGTCGAGGGCGAAGCCTCGTTCGGCGTCAGGGACGATGAGGTCACCGTCGCCGGCGTCACGGGCGACCTGTCCCATGAATACGATGCCGCAGCCTATGTCGTCGGCACCCTGCCGATCAGCCCGAACTTCGAAGTGTTCGGCCGCGTCGGCTACGGCACGACCCAGATCAAGGCCGACGTCGCGGGCTTCACGGCCACCGAGGACGGCGAAAGCGTCAACTACGGCGCCGGCGCCAACTATTTCTTCGACGGCCGCAACGGCGTCCGCGCCGACTGGACCCGCCGCGACTTCACCGACGACAACGGCGGTGAACTCGACACCTACGGCCTGAGCTACGTCCGCCGGTTCTAGAACCCGAACCGACCGATACATTTCCACCGCGACAAGCAGGACATCGCGGCGAAGACATCGGCGACAAGCCGGGCAAGCGCGACATCGGTCGCCCTGAACGGCGAGGCCCGCGACCATCCGGTTGCGGGCCTCTGTCGTTACAGCGGTGGAGAGGTCAGGCGACGCCGGGCTTCAGCGCCCAGCGCATCGAGCCTTCGCCGAACGGCTTGAAGAACAGGTCGCGATATTTCTCGAACACCTCGACGATCCGGTTGGCCAGATCCTGGGCCACGGTCTCGCCCCGCTGTCGCTTCATCGCGGCGACGCACTGGACCACGTCGCGCTGGTGGGCCGAACCGCCCATGCGCTTGAGCACCGCGGCGATATCCTGGGCCAGGGGATCGACCTGGGCCGCCCATGGATTGGTGTTCTGAGTCATGCGGGACGCCCCCTTGTTCTCGACACTGGCGAACCGGTCGCAAAATCTTGCGGGGGATGCAAGCGTGACCGCGAATTCGTGATCGGGGCGAGATCGGGAGCCGTCACGGAAGAACCGCGTTCTCAGGTCATGACCCAGCACCGCTTCGTCCCGTTCCTCGCCCTGGCCCTCGTCGCCTGCGGCCGGTCCGAAACCAATCCGCCGACCGATCCCGCGGCGCCGATCAACACGGCGGAGGCCGAGGCGCCGGCCCCGACCCCGCCGCCGGGGGTCGGGTCCATCATGCCCGGATCCGGCCCGCAGACCTTCGTCGGCCGCTGGGCCGCCAATGTCCGCTGGTGCGCCAATCCTCGTGGCGCCGAACGGCCGATCGAGATCAGCACCACCCGGTTCGAGGGCTATGAGAACAGCTGCGGCATCCTGTCGATCAGCCAGGTGGCCGACGGCTACGAAGCGGCCCTGGCGTGCGCAGCCGAGGGCCAGACCTCGAACGAGCGGGTCCGCATGGCCGTCCAGGGCGACGCGATGCGTCTGACCTGGTTGAACCGGAACGGCGCCGCCGTCAGCCTGGTGCGATGCCCGGCGCCGGAGGCCGCGGCGCCGGCTAGTTGAACAGGAAATTCATCACGTCGCCGTCCTTGACGACGTACGACTTGCCTTCGGCCCGCAGCTTGCCCGCCTCGCGCGCTTTCGCCTCGCCCTTCAGCGCGACGAAGTCCTCGAAGGCGATGGTCTCGGCGCGGATGAAGCCCTTTTCAAAGTCGGTGTGGATGACGCCGGCGGCCTGCGGCGCGGTGGCGCCGACCGGAATGGTCCAGGCGCGCGCTTCCTTGGGCCCCACGGTGAAATAGGACTGCAGGCCCAGGAGGGCGTAGGCCTCGCGGATCAGGCGGTTCAGG
Organism: Brevundimonas sp.; assembly: GCF_035561115.1. Lineage (GTDB taxonomy): Bacteria > Pseudomonadota > Alphaproteobacteria > Caulobacterales > Caulobacteraceae > Brevundimonas. The sequence goes on along the minus strand of NZ_DATMYH010000127.1, from coordinate 3,957 downwards.
CCCGGCTCGGCCAGGCCGAGGCTTTCCAGGAACTCGGCCTGTTCGTCGGCGTCCAGCACGGCCAGTTCGGAATCGATCTTGGCCGAGATGACGACCGAATTGGCGTTGTCGGCCGCCGCGCGCTTCGCCACCAGATCCGACAACTCATTGCCCTTGTCGGCCGAGGCTTCGTCGACGTTGGCGACATAGAGGGCGGGCAGGGAGGTCAGCAGCTGCAGCATGTGCCACGCCTTCTCGTCCTCCTTGTCCACCTCGGCCACGCGGGCGGGCTTGCCGGCGCGCAAAGGAACCAGGGCCTTGTTGATCAGGCGCAGGGTGGTCTGGGCCTCCTTGTCGCCGCCCTTGGCCTTCTTCTCGACGTTGACGACCCGCTTCTCGAGGCTTTCGAGGTCGGCCAGCATCAGTTCGGTCTCGATGATGTCGAGGTCCGAGATGGGATCGATGCGGTTCTCGACGTGGGTGATGTCGTCGTCGACGAAGCAGCGGGCCACGAAGGCCACGGCGTCGCAGTCGCGGATGTTGGCCAGGAACTGGTTGCCCAGACCCTCGCCCTTGGAGGCGCCGCGCACCAGGCCGGCGATGTCGACGAAGGTGATCCGCGACGGGATGATTTCCTTCGAACCCGCGATGGCCGCCAGCTGTTCCAGCCGCGGCTCCGGCACCGCCACGTCGCCGGTGTTGGGCTCGATGGTGCAGAACGGATAGTTGGCGGCCTGCGCCGCCGCCGTCTTGGTCAGGGCGTTGAAGAGGGTGGACTTGCCGACGTTGGGCAGGCCGACGATCGCGACTTTGAGAGCCATGGGCTTGGGCGGTTCCTGAAGCCTCTTGTGCGGGCGACGAAGGATCGTCCCGTCGGCGAGAGGCGGCAAAGCGGAGTGGTGAGCGCGAGCCTTTAGCCGGTCGCGCCTCGTTTGTCAGGCTCGGCGGCTCAGTGAGCCGCAGCCTGGTCGTATTCCGATGCGGCGGGCTGGGCGACGGCTGCGGTCACCTCGACCGGGGCGGCCGTCTCGAACGTCAGCTTCAATGTCACGGTGTCGCCCGCCGCCAGCGGCTCCTTGACGCCCAGCAGCATCAGATGATTGCCGCCCGGCGCCAGGACAGCGGCCTGACCGGCCGCCAGGGGCAGGCCGTCCCGCAGCTGCTGCATCATCATCATATTGCTTTCCATGCGGCTCTCATGGATCTGGACGATGTTGGCCTCGGGGCTTTCGACCGAGATCAGCCGGTCAGGACCGCTGGCCGTCAGGGTCATGTAGCAGCCGGTCGTCTGGCGACCCCTGGGCGTCGGCCGGCACAGGGCGTCGGCCACCGTGACCGTCGGCGCGCCGGGCTCGGGCGCGCGTTCGCCGGAATTGCAGGCGGCCAGCAGCAGCAGGGCGGCGGCGGAGATGAGGGCGCGGTTCATGGCGATTCCTTCAGGGCTGGGCGCGGTCTATCCGCGCCGTTGCCCGCGGACAAGGCGGTGCGTCTAGTCGTCGCCCCGCGCCGCCTGACGCGGGCTGAATTTTGGCGCAGGGGCCAGACGCATGACCTCGGCCTGATAGCGTTCGTCGTCGCCGGCCAGGGCGAAGGGCAGGGCGTCCGCGACGGCCGCCAGCATCGGGTCCAGCCAGACGCGGTCGGCCTTGTGGAAGTCTCCCAGCACATGGGGCATGACCAGATGGCTTTCGCCCGGATGGCCCACGCCCATCCGCCCGCGGCGGAAATCCGCGCCCAGGTGGCTGATCAGCGATCGCACGCCGTTCTGGCCCGCCGCCCCGCCGCCGGTCTTCATGCGGAACCGCCCGGGAGCCAGGTCGATCTCGTCGTGGAAGACGATCACTTCGGACGGTTTGACCTTGTAGAAGCGGGCAGCCTCGCCGACCGCCCGGCCGCTCTCGTTCATGAAGGTCTGGGGCTTCATCAGCAGGACGCGAACGTCCCCGCTCGGCGTGGCCACCTCGCCCTCGCGGATCACTGACTGGAATTTTGCGCGCTCGGGCCCGAACCGCCAGCGCGAGGCGATCTCGTCGGCGGCCATGAAGCCGATGTTGTGGCGGTTGCCCTGGTATTTGGGGCCCGGATTGCCCAGGCCGGCGATGATGATCATGGCTCAGGTCCGGACAAGGAAACGGCCCCATCCGTAACCGGAAGGGGCCGCTTCGCAAAACAGTCGAAGGAAGGCGATCAGCCTTCGGTCGATTCGCCCTCGGCGGCTTCGGCTTCGCCTTCGCCCGATGCGGCCTGTTCGGTGGCTTCGACCTCGGCGGCCTCGGCGGCGACTTCGGCGTCGTGGGCTTCGTCAGCGGCGGCCGAGATGGCGGCCGAAGAGGTCTTGATCGAGGCGATCACGAAGTCACGGTCGGTGATGGTCGGCTCGACGTCCTTGGTGCCCTTCAGGTCGGTCCAGCGGATGGTGTCGCCCATCTTGTGGCCGGCCAGGTCGACGATCAGGTCTTCCGGGATGTGATCCGCGCGGACCTTGACCTCGACGGAGTGACGGACGACTTCCAGCGAACCGCCCTGACGGAAGGCTTCGCACTGGTCCTGGTTGATGAAGTGAACCGGGATGTCGATCTTGATGGTCTGCTTTTCATCGACGCGCATCAGGTCGAAGTGCAGCGGGCGGTCCGACACGGGGTCGAACTGCACGTCGCGAGCGATGACCGGCTGGCTCTCGTCGCCGTACTTCAGCGTCACCAGATGGCCCAGCAGCTTGCCGGTGTAGAGCGACTTGCGGAAGTCGCGCTCGTTCACCGAGATGGCGACGGGAGCCTTGTCGCCGCCGTACAGCACGCCCGGGACCATGCCCGCGCGACGCGCGGCGCGTGCGCCGCCGGTGCCAACGCCATCACGGACGTCCACGTTCAGAATGATCTCGGCCATCGCCTCGCCTCAACAACACAAACGCCGCGCTGACCAGTCAGCCCTCGCGGCGGGGTCAGGGACCCTGAATTCAAGAGCGCGGGTCATTACACGCAAGAACACCGCGACGCAACAGGGCGGGCGCCGCTTGCGCGCTGCCTCAGCGGCTGTCGTTCAGCGCCGTCGTCGCCGCGGTGGACGCAGCGGCCGCCTCGGCGGCGATCGGCGTCTGTTCCGGCGCCCCGCCCGCCACGGCGGTCTGGGGGACGTCGAGCGGCGCGGGGGTGATGTTCTGTGCCGTGCAGGTGGCCAGGTCGCGGGCGACGTGGCGTCCGACGCAGAACATGTCCTCATAGCTGGGGCGCGAGGCGGCCAGACACTGGAACAGCATCAGCTTGGACATGTTGAGGCAGAATTCGCTGTTCTGCTCGACCGTCAGGGCCTCGGTGTTGGCGCGGGCGTCGTCGCCCCCGGCGCCCAGGGCGGCAAGCGCCGCCACGGCCAGCGAACGGATCACCGCAGGTGTATACGGCGGGCCCGAACGCGCCGGGCCCACGCCCAGCCCCGAGCCGCTGTTGGCGGCGGCGAACAGGCGGGCGGATTCCTCGGCCGACGGCAGCATCTGCACCGCGGAAAGCGACTTGGCGCCCTCCAGCCGGGTGACGCGGTCCGAAATGTGAACGGTGGCCCAGCGGCGCCGCGGATCTCCGCGTCCCTGAATCGTGTAGGCGTCTTCCTCGACGGTCTCGGCGATGGCCATCATGGCCGCCGAATCGCGGCCGATTGTGTCGACGATCAGGCCCGCCGCGGCGTCCGCGCCCGGGAAGGTGGCGGCGGCCGCGGGATCGGCCAGGATGCGGGCGATCATCTGCTGACGCTGGGCGGGATCGACGGCGTAGGTGCGGACGCCCTGCACGAACTCCGGCGACTGCAGCGCCAGGATCGCGCCATAGGCGATCATGCCGCGCGACAGCTGGGCCGGCTCGTAGGACGCGCCCTTGCGGATGGCGGCCTGGATGGCCTCTGCGCTGTCGAAGCCCGCATGGATGGTGCCGACCTCGCGCATGAAGGCGACATAGATGGAGGCGGCCTGGGCCACGCCCTCGTTCAGAC
>NZ_DATMYH010000126.1:0-5930 GCF_035561115.1 Brevundimonas sp. | reverse complement strand
GTTGGGGGCCATGCGGGCGGGGTCGAGCACGCCGGCCTTGTCGAGCACGAAGCGGCTCTTGATGCCGGAGGCCTTCTCGATGAACTCGACCGAGGAGGGCGTCAGTTCGGCGACGTCGCCTTCGAGGATTTCGGCGGCGTGGTCGATGTTGAACTGTTCGGCGTAAGCGTTGTAGGCGGCGACCAGCTCTTCGTTGGAGATGGACTGTTCGGGGGTGAACAGGCCGGTGGCGGCGATGACGGCGTGGGTCAAGGTGTGTTGGTCCCTATCACTCGGCGCGCGTCGCCTCGTTGCTTGAGGGACGTCCGTTGCGTTGAAGAACGGTCTTTAGGCCCGTCCGTCGCGGCGGTCGAGATGGGTCATCCGGCGCGATGCTCCGCGGCCTCATGCCGCGCCAGCAGACGGTGGGCGGCTTCGAGGTGGAGGCGTTCGACCATGCGGTAACCGACGCGGATGGCGCCCTTGCCCCGGGCGTCGGCGGCGGCGAAGGCGGCGACCACCTCGCGGGCCCGGGCGACCTCTTCGGGGGTCGGCGAGAAGGCGGCGTTGGCGGCGTCGATCTGGGCCGGGTGGATCAGGCTCTTGCCGTCGAAGCCGAAGGCGCGGCCCTGCAGGCATTCAGTGCGCAGCCGGTCCGCGTCGTCCGTGGCGTTGACCACGCCGTCGATGGCAAGAAGGCCGTGGCCGCGGGCGGCGGCGACGACGGCGGCCAGCCAGGGCTTCATCGGTTCGCGCTCGGGGCCGAGGACCAGGTTCATCCGCTCGCCGAAGTCGTTGATTCCCAGCATCAGGGCGGCCAGCGGCGCGCCGGCGCCGGCGCCGGCGATGGCGTCGAGCCGCAGGACCGACAGCGGCGTCTCGACCATGATCCACAGGGCGACGTCGGCGGGCAGATGGGCGGCGACGTCGCGGACGGCCTCGGGGCTCTCGATCTTGGGGGCGACCACGAAGTCGGGTTTGTGAATGCAGAGGGCGGTCAGATCATCCGCGCCCCAGGGCGTGTCGAGGCCGTTGACGCGGACCCCGACCCGGCCGCCGAAACCGCCCGCCGAGAGGGCCTCGACGGCGGCCTGGCGCGCCCCGGCCTTGGCGTCGGGGGCGACGGCGTCCTCGAGGTCGAGAATGACGGCGTCGGCGTTCAGGCCGCGGGCCTTTTCGATCGCGCGCGGATTGCTGGCCGGCAGGTAGAGGACCGAGCGGGTGAGGACGCTACTCATATCCGTTCATCCCGGCGAAAGCCGGGACCCAGTGCTTTGGGTGATGGGAAAGGTGGGTGTGACCCGCGATCGCTTGTCCTGAAACGCCAGCGTCAAGCTGGACAGAACTGGGTCCCGGCTTTCGCCGGGATGAACGGAGAAAGGCGGCCATCACACCCGGCCCGTGACGGGGATCAGGGCCCCCGTGACAGCACGGCTTTCCGGCGAGGCGAGGAACAGCATGACCCGGGCGAGGTCGGACGGCCGGACCCATTTGGCGGGGTCGGCGTCCGGCATGTCCTTGCGGTTCTGGTCGGTGTCGAGGATCGAAGGCAGGACGGCGTTGACAGTCACCGGGGTGGATTTCAGCTCTTCGGCCAGGGCCTCGGTCAGGCGGTGGACGCCCGATTTGGAGGCGGCGTAGGCGCCCATGCCGGCTGCGGCCTTGAGCGCGCCATTGGCCCCGACATTGACGATTCGGCCCTCCGTGGAGCGTTTCAGATGGGGCAGGGCGGCGCGGCTGGCGTTCAGGGCGGTGGTCAGGTTGAGGGCGAACATCTTCGCCCATGCGGGTTCCGCGTCGTCGGTGGTCTGCCAGACGAAGCCGCCGGCGATGTTCAACAGGGCGTCCAGCCGGCCGAAATGCGCGGCGACCGCGTCCAGGGCCTTCGTCGCCGCGGCGGGGTCGGTCAGGTCGACGCCGCCCAGTTCGAGGACGCCCTCGGGCGCCGTCTGGCCGGCGGCGTGATCGATGATCGCCACCTTCAGCCCGTCGGCCAGGGCCGCCTCCACGACGGCGCGGCCCAGCACGCCATGGCCGCCCGTCACCGCGATTACCCGTTCCGACATGCCGCACCTCCCGAAAACACAGTCCAATGAGTCCGAAGAGTCCATTTGAGTGGTCCCCGGACGGAAAAAAAGCAGTCCAATGAGTCCGAAGAGTCCACTGAGTCCACTCGGCTCAGCCGAAGACCTTGGCCATCAGCCGTTCGAGAGCATAGGCGTCGGTTGCGTCAAAAGCGGACGTCTCGGTGGCGTCGACGTCCAAAACCGCGATCAGGGTGCCGGACGGATCGAACACCGGGACAACGATCTCGCTGGCCGAGCGGCTGTCGCAGGCGATGTGGCCGGGGAAGGCGTGGACGTCGTCGACGATCCGGGTCTCGCGGTCCCGGGCGGCGGTCCCGCAGACGCCGCGGCCGAAGGCGATGCGCAAACAGCCGAGGGTGCCTTGATAAGGGCCGACCACCAGTTCGTCGGCCTTGTCGGGATCGACGACGTAAAAGCCGGTCCAGAAGAAGACGGGGAAGGCGTCCGCCAGCATGGAGGCGACCGTGGCCATACGGGCGATGCGGTTGGGCTCGCCGTCGAGGACGGCCAGAATTTCCTCCTCGAGCTCGGCGTAGCGCGCGGCCTTGTCGGCGGGACGGTCATCGCGGGCGAGATAGGACATACAGGGCTCCGGCGGTCTGGCCGATGCATATAGGGAGCCCCGCCCCCACTGGCGAGAGCCCGGTTTTCCCCTCACAGGCGAGTGCGCAAGCGACTGATTCGTGGGGATAAGTCCGCCGCCGGACACAAAAGGGCCGTGCTGCGGCAACGCTTTGTCGCAAACCAGCGTTAACCTTGACAGATGGTTAACTGGACGGAACTGTCCCGCCTGCGCAAGCTTCAGCGTGCGGGCCCCGGGCTGTCCGCTTTTGGTCGAAGGGGGGCGAATGCGCGACAATCATCCGGACCATGACGACCAGCCCCGCTCCGGAGGAGGGCGAGGCCCGATCGCCATTGCAGCGGTGGCGGGCGTTCTCGCCCTGACCGCCCTTGGCATGGTGTCGTGCGGCGATCGCAACGGCGTGCGTTTCTGGCAGCCGGCCGGCGCCGGGGCCGGCAACGCCTGTCCGCGTCCCGCCTCCCTGACCGGGTCCGAGTTCAACGCCCAGGAGACGGGTCTGCGGGCCCTGCGTCGCGCCGCCTTCCGCGGCGACTTCTTCGCCCAGCTGGAGCTGGGCGCGCGCTACGCCGCCGTCCGGGCGACCGACAAGAACATCGAGGACCCGATCGAGAGCGCGACCTGGTACGCCCTGGCCCTGTCCAACGACGAAGGCTACGCCCCGATCAACCGCGTCGACCGCGGCGGCTTCGGCGGCTGGCGGCCGCTGTCGAAATACGACGACTGCCGCGCCTGGGAGCGTCACGCGGCCTATCAGCGGCTGGACCGCCAGCTGGGCCAGATGACGCGCGAGGAGCAGGAGGCCGTCCGCGACCGGGTGATCTATGTGCTGTCGACCCAGGACGCCGACGGCTACCGCACCCTGGCGCGGCTGCATGACGGCCTGTACGGCCCGTTCGGCGAGCCGGAAGACAACCGCGAGGCCCGCGAGGCCTGGGGCCGCCCCCAGGGCGGAAACGGCCGCGACCGAAACCGGCGCGGCTACTACTCGGCGACCAATCTGTTCCAGCGCAACGACGTCGACGCCTATCTGTACAACTATCTGGCGGTGCAGACCGGCGACGTCGGGGCCTATGTCCTGCTGAAGGATTTCGAGCGCTCGGCCCCGAGCCGCGACCAGTACCAGCGCTTCGTCGAGACCAAGGCGCGGCAGTGGACGCCGCCGTTCGAATTCTATCCCAACAGCGCGCCGCAGTCGGGCGTGCCCTTCTCGGACGAAAGCCGTCCGCGCGGCGACGCCTATGAATACGCCCTGGGCCGGATGGCGAGCGAGCTGCCGTTCGTCCACGTCGGCCGGGCCCTGCGTTATCTCGGCATCACCGACGAGGTCGCCGCCCGGCCCGAGGACCTGTCCAAGCGCCAGATCGAGACGCTGGAGGCCATGCTGGGCCATCCCATGGAGGGGCGGCTGTCGTTCCTGGAGCGGGTGCGCGCGATCCAGATGGCGGCGATCAACGGTTCCTCCGAAGCCCAGCTGGTGCTGGCGGTGATGTACGCCGAGGGCATCGGCCTGCCCGCCGACTACGCCCGCGCCTTCAAATGGTTCGACGAGGCGGCGCGACAGGGCAGCCCCGAGGCCAAATTCGCCATGTCGAGCTATTTCGCCCTCGGCGTCTCGGGCGTGGCGGATCAGGACAAGGCCCAGGCCGTGGCCCTGAGGATCGATTCCGCCCTGGCCGGCTTCGGCCCCTCGGCCGGCCGCCTGCAGGCCGTGCTGGCCCAGGTCTCCCGTTCGCAGCAGCGCCGCTAAGGAGGGCGTAGCATCATGACCAGCCCCACGCCCTTCGCCCGGATCGCCAGCATCATAGGGGGCGCCGTCGTGATGGCCGCCGCCGTCGGCGCCTTCGTCCTGACCGGCGCCCCGACCGCGCGGGCCCAGGTCGCGGCCAAGGTGGAAAGCCAGACCCGGCCCAATTTCGGCATCCTGCTGGACCCGCCCGCGCGCAGCTACCGCAACCGCGGCTCGTCGCACCGGCGCTATGACTACGGCCGGCACCGGCCCGACTGGCGGCCCGGCTATCCGGGCGGCTATCCGCGCGGGGAAGAGGTCGTGCTGGTCGACTGCGGCGGCAATCCCGGCACCGGCGCGGTCGAGGACGCCGTGCGCCGCGTCCGGCCCGGCGGAACGCTGGTGATTCGCTCGCGGGGCGGGGCCTGCGTCGGCTGGCTGAACATCGACAAGCCGCTGACCATCATCGGCGAGGGCGGCTTCGATCCGCGCGACTGGGGCCGCAATCCGGCGCCGACCCTGATAGCGCCCGACGGCCTGCCGTGCATGACGGTGGCCCAGGGGGTGCGGGTCGAGATCCGCGACATGATGTTCGCCTCGCCCCACGCCGGCGACGCGGCCTGCATCGTCGGCTACGGAGCCGAGATCGTCATGAACCGGGTCGGCTTCCGCCATGCGGGGGACGAGGCGGCCATCTATGTCGACGGCGGCCTGCTGGACATCCGCAACGCCGTCATCGACGCCCAGACCGTGGCCCCGGCCATCGTCGCCGACGGCGCCGTCCTGACCGCCTGGGAAATGACGATCACCGGCGCCCAGTCGGGGCTTGAGCTGATCCCGGGCGCGGGCCAGACCTCGCGCATCGCATCGACGACCCTGAAGGGGACGGGCGCGCCCAACGCCTTCGGGCCGCGCTCGATCGGGGTGGTGGTGCGCTCGGCGCGCGACTACGGCCGGGTCGAGATCGAGAACACCGCCATCGTCGGCTATGTCGAGGGCGTCGCCGTCGAGGGGGCCTCGGTGCAGATCCACAACAGCCGCATCGGCCGTTCGGACAAGGGGGTGGTGCTCTACAACGGCGAGCTGAGGCTGGCCGACAGCCGTATCCGGGCCACCACGGTCGGCGTGGCCGCGGCCTCGGGCCATGCGGTGGTCGTCAACAACGTCTTCGCCGGCGTGCGCGAGGTCATCTATCGCGAGGCCCGGGCCACGGTGGAGGCCAGCGGCAACCGGGTGTGGTCGCAACACGTCTGCCGGCCCCAGTTCCGCGACAGGTACCGCGGCCGGTACGAACCGTACTGGCGGCCGGGTGACGGCTGGACCTGCGAGATCAACGCCTATCCGCGCGACTGGTGGGACGACGAGGACGGCATCCTGGGCCTGCCCTATCAGGACGACGGCTATCAGCCCGACGGCTATGGCGACTATCAGGACGGCCAGGGCTGGTACGACCGCGACGGGCGGTATGTGCCGGACAGCCGCTACCGCGGCGACGACCGCTGGAGCCGGGGCGGGGGGATGTGGGGGCGGTAGGCGCGGCAGGACTCGAACCTGC
>NZ_DATMYH010000125.1:0-12083 GCF_035561115.1 Brevundimonas sp. | reverse complement strand
CTCCGCGCCCGATCCGATGGTGGTGGCCGAGACCCTGACCAGGCTGATGCAGAACGCCGCAGCCGCGGTGCGCATGACGATGGTGCAGGCCGCGACCCCCCAAACCCTTCCGTACGATCCCATGACGCTGGCCCGGGCGCTGATCGATTTCAACACCTCGGTGATGATGCGGCCCTCAGCGGTGCTGGAAGCCCAGGCGAAGAACTGGAGCGACTGGACCGCCCTGTGGCGGACCATGGGCGACCGGGCGATGGGGCAGGAGACCACGCCTGTCGCGGCGCCGGCCAGGGGCGACCGTCGCTTCTCGGATCCGGCCTGGAGCGAGGAGCCGGTCTACGACTGGCTGAAGCAGGCCTATCTGCTGGCTGCGCGCCAGCTCCAGGAATTCGTGGCCGCGGCTCCGGTCGACGAGGACACCCGCGCCCAGGTGGATTTCGCCAGCCGCCAGATGATGAACGCCCTGGCGCCGACCAATTTCGCCCAGACCAATCCGCAGGTCGCCCGCCGGATGGTCGAAAGCGGCGGCCTGAGCCTGATGATCGGCGTGTCGAATCTGCTTGAAGACATCGGCAAGGGTCAGGGACTGGTCAGCCGGCGCGCGCCCAACGATTTCGAACTGGGCGTCAACATCGCCGCCACGCCCGGCGCCGTGGTGTTCAAAAACGATCTGATGGAATTGATCCAGTACGCGCCGACGACGCAGCAGGTCTATCGCCGTCCGCTGCTGTTCGTCCCTCCACTGGTGAACAAATACTACCTCTTCGACCTGACTCCGAAGGCCAGCTATTTGAAATGGCTGGTCGATCAGGGCCACACCGTCTTCGTCATCTCCTGGGCCAATCCCGACGAGCGCCACGCCGACAATGGGCTGGACGCCTATGTGAAGAACGGGGTGATCGCCGCCCTGGACGCCGTCGAAGCGGCGACGGGCGAGCCCGACGCCGATCTGGTTTCCTACTGTCTGGGCGGCACCCTGTCGGCCATGACCCTGGCGTATCTGGCCGCGACGGATCGCACCGAACGCGTGGCTTCGGCGACGCTGATCGCCACCCTGGTCGATTTCGGCGACATGGGCGAATGGTCGGTGTTCACCGGCGACAGCGACCTGAAGGCCTTCAACCGCTATCTGAACGAGCGCGGCTACGTCGAGGCGCACGACCTGACGAAACTGTTTTCGACTGTGCGCGCCAACGACCTGATCTGGTCGTCGGTGGTGAACCACTATCTGCTCGGCGACGAGGCGCGCGCCTCTGACCTGCTATGGTGGTTCGACGACGGAGCGCGAATTCCGGCCCGGATGCTCAGCGAATACGGCGCCCAGGTGCTGCGCGGAAACCGGCTCAGGGAGAAGGACGGCGTGAAGATCGACGGCGTCGCGCTCGACCTCGGCGCGATCCGGACGCCGGTCATGATCGTGGCGTTGAAGGACGACCACGTGGCGGCCTGGAAGAACACCTATGCCGGGCGTCGCTTCTTCGGCGGGCCGACGCGCTTCCTGCTGGGAGGCTCCGGCCACAACGCCGGCATGATCAATCCGCCTGCGTCGAACAAGCACGGCTACTGGGTCAATGACGCGGCGCCGGACGACGCTGAGGCCTGGCTGGCCGACGCGGAACAGAAGGCGGGTTCATGGTGGCCGGAATGGCAGGGCTGGCTCGACGCCGCCGCCGCCGACGACAAGGTCAAGGGGCGCAAGGTCGGTTCCGGCAAGCTGAAGGCCGGAGAAGCCGCTCCGGGATCCTACGTCCGCGTCCGATACTGAGAGCCCGATTACGCCTCGTGCGTGCAATCCAGTGAATTTGCTTTAACCCTTCTCTTTCGAGTCAGCGGCTTAGGCCCTGATCGTCTGTAGGGGTGGAGCATGGGCGACCGGCTATCGCGGCGGCAGCTGCAGTGTGTTCGACTGGCTGGGGAGGGACTCTCAAACAAGGAGATCGCCCGGCGGCTGGGGGCGACAATCTCGCCGAACACCGTCAACAATCATCTTTCCAACGCGTACAAGCGGCTTGGAACCTCCGATCGCTATGAAGCGGTGCGTATTGTCTCCCGGGACTACCCGCTTTCCTCCTCGTTTGTTCCCGGCCCCCTTCCCACCGGTCCATCCCCGACGTTCCCTGATCCGGCGCCGGACGAACAATCCGGCGCCCCAGGCGATCGCCCGGGCCCGTCCAGCTGGTTCCTCCCGCGTCCTGACAGACGCATCCTGGTCCGGCTTGCTCTGGTCCTCGCGTTCGCGATGGGCGCCGCGATCGTGTCGATCGGAATCGTGTCTGTGATGGCGGCGACTACACGCACCGCCGCCGAGCAGGCGCCTCCCGGCGCGATCCGGACCTTGTCGGAACCAACGACCAGCCACGGAGCGGGGACGTGAAAAGAGCACAGGTAGGGGTGAGGATCGCCCGAAAGATCCATACGACGGAGCACGCCGTCGATCGAGCGATGGTGGCCGCGAGCGAGCTGCTGCAGACGATGCTCGATGGGCGGCGTGACGCGGCGGTGGGGGCGGATGTCGGTCATGCCGAGATCAGCGATATCGTCGCCAGTCTGGCGCAACTGAACGGCGCGCGGGGTCTGATGGTCCGGAGCCATGGGGGGCTGGCCCAGGTCGCGGAGACGCTCGGCGTGTCATGGCGGATGGACGGCGGGATGGAGCAAAAACTGCCGCCGACGCCGATGCAGCTCGTCGCGAACGGCTGAGGTGCTCGTCCCCGGCTACAGCGTGGCCCAACATGTGGTCACGCTTATGAGCTTCCTGACGATCGGCCTCTTGCTGGGGTTCGGGCGGCTTGCCGAACGGATTGCGGGCGTTGCGCTTCTCGTCGCGATGGTGGGGACGCCGTTCGTGGACCATCTGCACATTGGCGAGTTCCGCTACGGAGTCGCGGTTCTTTCATCGGGGCTTTTTGCGACGCTGATCATCCTGGCGTTGCGGACGGACCGCTGGTGGCTCATCGCCGCGGCCGGCGTTCAGCTGCTTTCGATCGGCCTCTGGGCGGCGACGATACTCGGCGACCTGCAAATCTGGGGCGCGGTCACGGTGCGCATCGTGATCTGGGTGCAACTGATGCTGCTCGCCCTTTTCGGGGTGTGGGAAGCCCGTGCGGCTCCCTATGCCCAAACTTCATCATCAGCCGGACCCAGGGTCTGGCCAGGAGCAATATCATGACGACGAAGCGCGCCTTTGGACAGGCGATCGCGCTGTGGGAGGCCACGCGCCAGACCGCCACCGACGATGATTTCGACACGCTGGAAAACGCCGAGCGTGTGATCCTCGCCCATCTTCCCAGTTCGCTCGCCGACGCGGCGAGCATGCTTGAAGTCGTGATGGATCAGAAGGGTGACGGGCGCAGCGACGGTCTCGACCTGCGGGCCATCGAGCGTATCGTCTCGCTGCTGCGCAACGGCGCGGCGGTCGACGAGCAGCGCGCGCAGGCTTCCGGATCGGTTCTGGGTTTCAGGACAAGTCGGGCCTGAAGCGGTTCAGGGTTGGACGAAGGGCGGGAAGGACGTCCCGGCCCGTCCTTCGCCGCCTTCCGCACCGTCGTTTTCCGACACAGGAACCTGTGCGGTACGAGGTCGTTTCCGCCATCGATTTTTGGAGGAGATGCGTCATGCCGACCTATGTCTTTCATATGCACGACGGCGCGTCGGTGGCACCCCAGGAGGAGGCGGTCGAGGCGACGGATATCCATCAGGCCCGCGATCTGGCCGAGATGCGACTGTTGCTGAGCAACCAGTTCACGCACGTCGAGGTGTTTCAGGAGGGAAGGGAGCTTCTGCGACTGAAACGGGACGGCCGAGGGTGACTCCGGACTGGTCCGCCCGGGATCGTCTGGTCCCGGCCTCACCGAGCCTTGATTTGCCCGCACGGCGGCAAGGGGGGAACGTAGGCGCGGAGGCGGCAGGATGCGTGGGTCGAGGGCCAGTTTGACGCGGGTCGAGCGTGAGCAGGAAATCCTGCGTATCGCCGAAGCCCTGGCGCAGCGCGGCTTCTATGTGTTCGGTCCGACCCCGGCGGCGGCGGCCCCGACCGATCCGCCGGGCGCGACGCCCGCGCCGCGCGGTTCGCCAGCCGGACGATGACGCGAACATGGGCCGGCTTGCAGATGTCATGCCGGCCTTGTGAAGGCAGCGCTTGCACCATTCGCGCTTCGGGCGTCTTGGACTGGACGCATGGCCAGACGCCCCTCAACCGCAAGGAAGACCCTGTCCGAGGCGAACCTGTCCGCCCTCGGCGCGGATCGGCTCGCCGCCTTGCTGATCGAGGTTGCGGACGGCGATCTGAAGCGGCGGCTGCGAATGGAACTGGCCGCCGAGATCGGAGCCCCCGATCTGGCGCTCGAACTGGACAAGCGGCTCGCCACCCTGGCCAGCAGCCGGGCCCGGGTGTCGTGGCGCAAGCGGCCGGAATTGCTCGCCGACCTGCAGATGCTGCGGCGCATGATCGTCGGGAGGCTCGCCGCGATGGATGCGAAGCTGGCGCTCGACCGCCTGGTGGCCTGGTTCGACCTCTATCCATCGCTGGCTGCGCGGGTGAAGGACCCCAGGGGCGAGCTCACCCTGGTCTTCGACGGCGCATCTGAAGATCTGACGGCGCTGGCCTCGACGGTCGGCCCGGACGTCGCCGGACCGGCGCTGACGGACGCCCTGCTCACGCGGCTGTCGGAGTGGGCTTCCTGGATCGGACGCGGCGCCGCGGCTCTCAGTCCGGCCATGGCGAGACGGTTGTTGGCCGACCTGACGCGAGGGCGGCCCCGTCCGACGGGGCGGTTGGCTCTCGTCGTGCGTAAACTGGCGGATCGGGCGGGCGATATCGACGCCTGGGTCCTCGCCATCCCGGATGAAGAGCGGCGCAAGCCCGAAGTCGCCGCCGGGATCGCCAGACGCCTCGCGCAGGCCGGCCGTGCAGAGGAGGCGCGCGGGGCGCTGGAGGCCTCCCGGACTGAAAGCCCGCCAGCCAGCCGATGGGGTCGAACGAGGGCCGCCGGGCCGGCGGCTCTGCCGGACGGCTGGTACGCGGCCGAGATCGCCGTCCTGGAAGCGGAAGGCCAGGACGCCGCGGCTGAGGAAGCGCGCTGGAGTCTGTTCGAGCGGACGCTTTCGGTCGACACGCTGAGGACGCTGCTGGCCGCGCTGCCCGACTTCGAGGACGTCATCGCGCTGGATCGGGCCTTCGCGCAAGCCGGGGCGCATCCTGATGCGATCAAGGGTCTGGCGTTCCTGATGAACTGGCCGGCGCATCGCGAGGCGGCGGCGATGATCCTGGCCCGCCGCGATGAGATTCGGGGATCTTCCGACGATGTCCCGCTATGGGCGGCGCGACTTGCGGGCCGCTATCCGGACGCCGCCCTGCTGCTTGTCCGGGCGCGGGCCAGGGCGCTCGTCCGCCTTGGCGGCGGCATGACGGATGAGGTGGAGGGCTTGATCGGCGAGGCGGAGGCCCTGTCGGCCTTCGCGGGCGAAGACTTCGAAAATCATGCCGCCTTTGTCGAGGGGCTTCGCTCGCTCGCGGCGCCGGGGCGTCCCGTCTGGCGTTGAAACGGAACGGAGGAACGGCGCGCGCGGGGAGGTCCCGTCGCGGTCCCGCTGGCGGACAGGGTGGGATTCGAACCCACGGCAGGCTTTCACCTGCGGCGGTTTTCAAGACCGCTGCCTTAAACCACTCGGCCACCTGTCCGTGCTTATCGAGCGGAATGGCCGCATAGCGCCAAACCTCCCGTTAACCAAAGCGGAAATGTCTGCGGTCATGCTTCCGGCCGTCAGGGACGGGGCCATGGCTGCAAGACTCGCCAAAACAATCCGGGGCGCGCAGGCGGTTGCGCTGCTGTCGCTTCTGGCCGCCTGCGCCGGCGGCGCGCGGCCGGACATGGGCCGGCTGCCGGTCGTGACCGATCCCGCGCCGATCGTTTCAGGGACGATGCGCCCCTACCAGATCCGGGGGCGCTGGTATCAGCCCGCCGAACAGCCCGGCTATGACGAGACCGGCATGGCGTCCTGGTACGGCGACCAGTTCAACGGCCGTCCGACGGCGACCGGCGAGCGCTTCGACATGCATGCCCTGACCGCCGCCCACAAGACCCTGCCGTTGCCCGGCCTGATCGAGGTCACCAACCTGGCCAACGGCCGCCGGATCGTCGCACGGGTCAATGACCGGGGCCCGTTCGTCGATGGCCGGATCCTCGACCTGTCGCGGGGCTCGGCCGAGGCGCTTGGTCTTCTGTCGGCGGGGGTGGGCCAGGTCAGGGTGCGCTATCTGGGCCGGGCGCCCAGGATAGGCGGAGGAACGGCCCTGCAACAGGCCGCGGCCCCGGCGCCGCGGGCGCCTGCCGTCCCGGCTGGGGCGACGTACGCCAGCGGAGCGTACTGGGTCCAGGCCGGCGCCTTCGCCGACCGCCGGGCGGCTCATCGCGTCGCCGACCGGCTGGGAGACCGCGCCGCCGTCGACGTCGCCCCCCGCGGAAACGACGCTTTGTACCGCGTTCTGGTCGGCCCGTGGCCCGACGCCAACGCCGCCGAGCACGCCCGTCAGGCGGTCATCGCGCGCGGATACGCCGACGCCCTGTTGATATCGGCGCGCTGAGGCTTGCGAACCGGGCGGGCGCCGCCATTGTGCGCCGGTGACCCAGGGCAGATTCATTACGTTCGAAGGCGGGGAGGGAACCGGCAAGTCGACACAGGTCGCACGGCTGGTCGAGCGCCTGCGCGCGCGCGATCTGGAGGTCGTCCAGACCCGTGAGCCCGGCGGATCGGCCGGTGCGGAGGACATCCGCAACATCGCCCTGAACGGCGACGCCGGCCGCTGGTCGCCGCTGACCGAGACGCTGCTGATGTTCGCCGCCCGCAGCGATCATCTGGAGAGGACCATCCGCCCCGCGCTCGAAGCCGGCCGCTGGGTGGTCTGCGACCGGTTCGCCGATTCCAGCCGTGCCTACCAGGGCGTGGGCGGCGGCACGCCCGCCGAATTCATCGAGACCCTGGACGCCGCTATCGTCGGCGAGACCCAGCCGGACCTGACCCTGATCTTCGACCTGCCGGTCAGCATCGGGCTGGAGCGCGCCTTCGGGCGGGGCCTGTTCGAGACGCGGTTCGAGTCCAAGGGGCTGGAGTTTCACGAGCGGTTGCGCCGCGGCTTCCTCGACATTGCGGCGCGACATCCCGAACGCTGCGTCGTCATCGACGCCGACGGCGATCAGGACGCAGTGGCGGCGCGCGTCTGGGCCGCAATAGAGGCGCGGCTGCTGTGAGCGAGCATCCGCGCGACCGGTTCGACCTGATTCCGGACGCCGCGGCCGAGGCCGCCTTTCTGGATGCGTTCGACAAGGGCCGGCTGCACCACGCCTGGCTGCTGTGCGGGGTCGAGGGGGCGGGCAAGGCCACGTTCGCCTACCGCGCGGCCCGCCGCCTTCTGGGGGCCGCGCCTGATCCGTCGCGAGGGTTGCTGGGAACCCGGCCCGAAGATCCGGTGGCCCGACTGGTGACGGCTCAGTCCCATCCCGACCTTCTGGTGCTGGAACGCGCCGTCGAAGGCGGCAAGACGAAGAAATCGATCTCGGTCGATCAGGCCCGCGACCTGCCGGAGTTCTTTTCCAAGAGCCCGTCGCAGGCCCGCTACCGCGTTGCGATCATCGATGCGGCGGATGACCTGAACCTGAATGCTGCCAACGCCTTGCTGAAGGTTCTTGAAGAACCGCCTGAGCGCGGCGTGCTGTTTCTCGTCACCCATGCGCCGGGACGGCTGTTGTCGACCTTGCGCTCGCGGTGCCGGCGGCTGGCCTTCCCCGTCTGGCCCCTGCACGCGCTTGAGAATCTGGTTCGCAACCAGACCGGCGTGTCATCCGGAGAGGCGGCGCGGATCGCAGCCATGGCCGCCGGCTCTCCGGGACAGGCGCTGGCGCTGGCGTCCGGGGCGACCCTCGAGGCCGACAGGCTGGCCCAGGCCTGGGTCGCCGCGCCGGCCGTCGACCGCGCCGAAGCCCTGGCCGTCGCCGACAGGTTCCGCGGCGCGGAGGGCCAGGAGCGGTTCGAGACCCTCATGGACCGGCTGATCGCCGCCGTGAAGGTGCGGGCGCTGGAGGAGGGGGCGTCCGGCGCGCGCTGGGCCGAGCTGTGGAGCCGCCTGTCCGAACTGCCCGACCGGACCGCCGCCATCAACCTGGACCGCGGCGACGTTCTGGCTGGCGCCCTGGCCGATCTGCAGCGCACCAAGGCGGGCGGCTGATGCTGATCGACAGCCACGTCAATCTGCATGCGCCGCAGTTCGACGCGGACCGCGACGCTGTCATCGCCCGGGCTCGCGCGGCCGGGGTGGGCCTGATGCTCGAGATTTCCGACAAGCTGTCGACGTTCGAGTCCACCCACGGGCTGGCCATGGCGCATGCCGACATCTGGTGCACGGTCGGCGTTCATCCTCATGAGGCGAAAGACTACGCCGATCTGACCGCGGGCCGGCTCGCCGAGCTTGCGGGCCGGGACCGGGTGGTGGGAATCGGCGAGTGCGGGCTGGACTTTCACTATGACCTCAGTCCCCGCGACACCCAGGCGTCCGTGTTCCGGCAGCATATCGGGGCCGCGCGCCTGACCGGTCTGCCGCTGGTGATCCACACGCGTGAGGCGGACGATGTCATGGCCGGCATCCTGGCCGAGGAACAGGCCGAGGCGCCGTTCCGGTTCCTGATGCATTGCTACACCAGTGGTCCGGAACTCGCGGAAAAGGCAGCAGAACTTGGGGCGTGGTTCTCGGTCTCCGGCATCGCCACCTTCAAGGCGGCGGGCGATGTCCGGGAGGTCATTCGGTCGATGCCGGCCGACCGGATCATTGTGGAAACCGACTGCCCCTATCTCGCGCCGGCGCCTCACCGGGGGCGGCGCAACGAGCCCGCCTGGGTCGGTCATGTGCTGGACGCCCTGGCCGATATCCGGGGCTGGACGCGGGAAGAGGCGGAGGCGCGCACCTCGGCCGCCTTCTTCGCCCTGTTCGATCGTATTCCCCGGCCGCCAGAGAGCGGGAGGCCGGCATGAGCGACCCCGGCGAGCTGGAGGTCGTCATCCTGGGCTGCGGCTCCTCCGGCGGGGTGCCGCGCGGCGATGGCGACTGGGGCGCCTGCGATCCGGCCGAGCCGAAGAACCGCCGCACCCGCTGTTCGGCCCTGATCCGCCGCCACGGTCCGGCTGGCGTGACCAGCGTGCTGATCGACACCTCGCCCGACCTGCGCGCCCAGATGCTGGCCGCCGGGGTCCGGCACGTCGACGCCGTTCTCTACACCCATGATCATGCGGACCAGGTTCATGGAATCGACGATCTGCGCGTTTTCGCCATGCGCACCCGGCGACGTATTCCGGCATGGATGGATGCTCCGACACGGGCAGCCCTGACGGATCGTTTTCGCTATATATTCAAGAGTGAGGAGGGCTATCCCGCCATACTGGATGATATGGAGATTCCGCCCCACGGACGGCGATGGACCGTCGCCGGGGCGGGCGGCGACCTTCCGGTCCTCACCTTCGATCAAGCCCACGGCCCGATCCGCTCCGTGGGCTATCGCATCGGGCCGATAGCCTATTCCAGCGACGTGTCGGATCTGGACGAGGCCGCGATCGAGGCGGTGCGGGGCTGCGACCTGTGGATCGTCGACGCCTTGCGCTGGACGCCGCATCCGACCCACGCCCATGTCGAAAAGACCCTGGACTGGATCGCCCGCGCGGACGTCAAACGCGCCGTACTGACCAACCTGCACCTCGATCTCGATTACAACGCCCTCAAGGCCGCCGTGCCCGCCCATGTCGATGTGGCCTGGGACGGCTGGTCCGCCCGCCTGCCGCTGGATGGAGTTCCGACGCCATGAAACGCCTGCTGTCCGCTGTTTGCGGCCTCGCCGCCCTTGCCCTGTCATCGGCCGTCCTCGCCCAGCCGGCGCCGGCGGAGGGGGATTTCACCGCCGGGGATTTCGCCCTCGCCGGCGGACAGCGGCTCCCTGAACTGCGGCTTCACTACCGCACCCTGGGCCAGCCGCGGCGCGGCGCAGACGGCCGCGTCGAGAACGCCGTCCTGTTGCTGCACGGCACGGGCGGAACGGGCGCCCAGTTCCTGTCGCCCCAGTTCGCCAGCGAACTGTTCGGGCCCGGCCAGCCGCTGGATACGGCCCGCTACTACATCATCATGCCGGACAACCTCGGCCATGGTGGCTCGTCGAAGCCGTCGGACGGTCTGCGGGCGGGGTTCCCGGAGTACGGCTACGCCGACATGGTCGAGGCGCAGCGGCGACTGCTGGTCGACGGACTGGGCGTGGACCGGGTGCGGCTGATGCTGGGCACCTCGATGGGCTGCATGCACATCTTCGTCTGGGCCGAGGCGCACCCGGACTTCGCCGACGCCCTGATGCCGATGGCCTGCCAGCCGACCGCCATCGTTGGCCGGAACCGGCTGTGGCGCTCCATGCTGAAGGACGCGATCCGGAACGATCCGGCGTGGCGCGGCGGCGACTATGTCGAGCAGCCCGTCGGGGGGCTGCGCACGGCGGTCGACCTTCTGCTGCTGGCGGGCTCGGCCCCGATGGCGATGCAACAGGATCTGGCGACCCCGGCCGCTGCCGACGAGTGGCTGGCGGCGCAGCAGGCCCGGCGGCTTCCGGCGCTGGACGCCAACGACCTCTGGTATCAGGTCAATGCCTCCTTCGACTACGACCCCTCGGCCGGGCTGGAGCGGATCACCGCGCCGATGACCTGGATCAACTCGGCGGACGACTTCATCAATCCGCCGGAGCTGGGTCTGGCCGAGCAGTTCGTTCCGCGGATCGCCGGCGTCCGATATCGCCTGATCCCCAACAGCGCCGGCGGCAAGGGCCATGGGACC
The DNA here is from genome assembly GCF_035561115.1 of Brevundimonas sp. GTDB lineage: Bacteria > Pseudomonadota > Alphaproteobacteria > Caulobacterales > Caulobacteraceae > Brevundimonas. The sequence goes on along the minus strand of NZ_DATMYH010000125.1, from coordinate 1,234 downwards.
CACACCTGGGCGGCGTTCTGGAAGGACGACCTGGTCGCATTGCTGGCCCGCAGCAACCCGGGGACCTAGACGCGGCCGTTGTGCTTCGGCCATACGCCCGTATAGGATGTGGTCTGGCCATGGAGACCGCCGATGAACGTGATTGCCCAGGTGTCGAACGCGTTTCGCCGGAAGCCGGTGACCACGGTAGCGCTGCTCATCGCCGTCGGGGTGGCGTTCATCGTCTTGCGTGAATTCGCTCAGGGCTTCCTGGACGGCCTGATCGCGGGCTTCACGGACGGCGTCTAGCCTCACACCCGCAGAAGCCTCGCCGCCTTCGGGGCGAAATAGCTCAGCACCCCGGCGCAGCCCGCGCGCTTGAAGCCGTGCAGGGTTTCAAGGATGGCGCGGTCCTCGTCGAGCCAGCCGTTGGCGATGGCGGCCTGCATCATCGCGTATTCGCCGGACACCTGGTAGGCGAAGGTGGGGACTTTGAAAGTCTCTGCAACCCGTTGAACGATATCGAGATAAGGCATGCCGGGCTTGACCATCACCGCGTCGGCGCCCTCGGCGATGTCCATGGCGACCTCGCGCAGGGCCTCGTCGGAATTGGCGTAGTCCATCTGGTAGGTCTTCTTGTCACCGGTCAGCGCCTTCGCCGAGCCGACAGCGTCGCGGTAGGGGCCGTAGAAGGCCGAGGCGAATTTGGCCGCATAGGACAGGATCAGGGTGTCGGAGAAGCCGTTGGCTTCAAGTGCCTCCCGGATGGCCTGGACGCGACCGTCCATCATGTCGGACGGGGCGACGATGTCGGCCCCCGCATGGGCGTGGATGAAGGCCTGTTCGGCCAGCCGTTCGAGGCTGGCGTCATTGAGGATGCGGCCGTTCTCGACCACGCCGTCATGGCCGTGGTCGGTGTAGCAGTCCAGCGCCACGTCGGTCATGACGCCGATCCCGGGCGCGGCGTCCTTGATGGCGCGGATGCAGGCGGGGATCAGGCCGTCGGGGTCGGTCGCGCCGGTGCCGACGCCGTCCTTGATGGAGCCGTCGACATTGGGAAACAGGGCGACGACCGGAATGCCCAGATCGCGGGCCTCGACGGCGGCCTCGGCGGCGGCTCTGGGCGACAGGCGGAAGACGCCGGGCATGGAGGCGACCGGCTGGCGGTCCTCGGCCCCGTCGTGGACGATCAGGGGCCAGATCAGGTCGGCGGGCGTCAGCGTCGTCTCGGCCACCAGCCGGCGCACCCACGGAC
>NZ_DATMYH010000124.1:0-3734 GCF_035561115.1 Brevundimonas sp. | reverse complement strand
ATCGCTCTTCACCGTGCATCCCCGCGGAGGCGGGGACCCAGGCTTTGGCCCCGCGCCAGCGCCGGACCCAGCGCCGGTCAGCTCAGCCAGTCTCGTCGTCGCTCAAACCTGGGTCCCCGCCTTCGCGGGGATGCACGGATGAAAGTGTGAGCCCCGCCTTCGCGGGGATGCACGGATGAGAGGGTGAGCCCCGCCTTCGGGGGGATGCACGGAATGGGGGGCGGGTTGTGATGCCGCTTACCCCGCCCGGCGGATCAGCTCGTCGGCCAGATCGGCGGTCAGATAGCCGTCCGCCAGCCGTCCCGTGGCGATCTGCCAGCGGCGAAGGGCGGCGCGGGTGTTGGCGCCGACGACGCCGTCCACGCCCTGGGTGTCGTAGCCAAGGGCGGTCAGGGCACGCTGGGCGCCGATGCGCTGGTCGCGCGACAGGGGGGAGTCGTCGGGCCAGGCCGCGACCAGTCCCGGCTTGCCGGCGATGCCGTCGGCGGTCAGACCGATGGCCAGCGCATAGGAGACCGAGTTGTTGTAGCGGCGGATCACATAGTGGTTGGGCAGGGCCAGGAAGGCCGGACCGCGTGCGCCCTGGGGCAGGAGAATGGTCGCCTCTTCGAGCGCCTCGGCGTCCGTCGGCGCGCCGCCGCGGGCCAGGGTCACGCCGCGTTGCGACCAGTAGCGCCAGTCGTGACGGGGCCCTTCGGCCTCGGCATAGTCGAAGCCGGCGGGCAGGACGACCTCATAGCCCCAGCTCTGGCCGCGCTTCCACCCGGCCTGGGCCAGCAGATTGGCGGCGGAGGCGAGGGAGTCGGCGTCCGAGCCCCAGATGTCGACCTTGCCGTCGCCGGTCTGGTCGACGCCGAGACGCAGATAGTTGTCGGGCATGAACTGGGTCTGGCCCATGGCGCCGGCCCAGCTGCCCTTCAGGCCCGCGCGGTCGCGGCGGCCGTCGACGACGATGTCGAGGGCGTCCTTCAACTGGGCCTCGGCCCAGTCGCGGCGGCGGCCGTCATACGCCAGGGTCGCCAGCGACCGGATGACGTCATAGTCGCCCTGGACGGCGCCGAAGCTGCTCTCATTGCCCCAGATGGAGACCAGGATTTCCGCGGGGACCCCGAAGCGCTGGGTCACCTCCCACGGCACGCGCTCGGTGCGTTGGCGGCCCTGGGCGATTCGCGTCGCCGAGACGGCGCTCTGGACATAGGCGCCGGCGGGGCGGCTGAATTCGGGCTGGTTGCCGTCGAGGCGGATGACGGAAGGATCGGGCGTCAGGCCGGCCAGTTCGCGGGCGTAGGCGTCGCGGCGGACGCCGCCGTGGCGGGTCAGGAAGCCCTGTTTCCAGCCCTCGAAGCCGGCCTGGTCGGCGGGTCTGGAGGGCGCCGGAGCCGGCGCGGCGGGCGGCGGGGCCGGACGGACGGGCTCGGGCGCCGCTGTCGGCGTTACCGGCGGAGCCTCGGGCAGCATGGGCGCGCAGGCGGCGACGGAGGCGATGAGGATGAGGCGAAGGCTGATACGCATGATGTAGCTGTAGAGTCCCCGGCGGCCGCCCCGTCATAACAAGTGCGCGAGGGCGACAAGCGTTGCTGCAATAGAGGCGCCATTCCGGGGGGCGCTATCGCGATCGACGCGCGGCGCCTCGCTGCTTGAGCTGGTGCGCATCAATTCCGTGCATCCCCGCGAAGGCGGGGACCCAGGTTTTTGGCCTCCCCGCCGGCGCTGGATATAACGCCGGTTCATTCAGCCGTCCTGCCTGCCGCTCAAGCCTGGGTCCCCGCCTTCGCGGGGATGCACGGAGGGAGGAGAGTCGGGGCTTCTCAGGATCTTCTCCATCGCCTTTCCCTTGGCGAGTTCGTCGATGAGTTTGTCCAGATAGCGGATCTCGCGCATCAGCGGCTCTTCGATGGTCTCGACGCGAATGCCGCAGATCAGGCCGGTGATGCCGGCGCGCGCCGGGTTCGGCCGGGGGGCCTCGGCGTAGAAGGTTTCGAGGTCGGACTTCTTCGCCAGCTGGGCCTCGAACCCTTCCCGGGTGTAGCCGGTCAGCCAGCAGATGATCTGGTCCACCTCGTCCTTCGTGCGGCCCTTCTTCTCCGCCTTGGCGATGTAGTGCGGATAGACGCTGGCGAAGCTGTACCTGTAAACCCGGTCGTTGCTGACCATGAGAGGCTCCATCCCGTGCGTTGGGGTCGCCAGCATGCCGCAACCGCCTGCAAAGTCACGCAGGCGCACGGTTGACGATTCCGGGAAGCCTCTCTATACGCACCGCTCCGCCGCAGGTTCTTCCATTTTTCGGGGAAGAATTTGGGGCTTTTCTGTTTTGCTTTGCCTCAGGACGACGACCATGAAGGTCCGCAGCTCGCTCAAGTCGCTCAAGACCCGCCACCGCGACTGCAAGGTCGTGCGCCGCAAGGGTGTTGTGTACGTGATCAACAAGACCGACCCGCGCTTCAAGGCGAAGCAGGGCTAAAAGGTCTTCCGCGCGCCACAGCGCGGTTCGAAAGTTTCAGGGCTGCGGACTTGTCCGCAGCCTTTTTCGCGTCTGCCCCCAGGGGACGTTGAGTCGCGCGAAACGACGTGGTTAGCGTCCGTTTGATTTTTTCCGGAGTATTCCCTTGGCCGACGACGCTTCCTTCGATTCCTCGCCCGACGTCCTGACCTCGGCCGCCCAGGGCCGGCTGCGCACCATCATCGAGCGCATCGAGCGGCTGGAAGAGGACAAGGCCGCCGTCATGGCCGACATGAAGGAGGTCTTCCTGGAGGCCAAGGGCGAGGGCTACGACGTCAAGATCCTGCGCAAGGTCATCCGCATCCGCAAACAGGACAAGGCCAAGCGCCAGGAAGAGGACGCGATCCTGGACCTGTACCTGTCGGCGCTCGGCGAGATCTGACCCTGAAGCGAACCGGCTTCGGCGGGGGCAGGGGCGGTTCGAAGAAACCGCCCGCCAGTCCGTTCGAGGCCGAACGCAAGGCGGCCCGGCGGGCGGCCCTCAACGCCCTCAGACGCGCCCGCCGCTCGGCAGAGAAGGCGGGCGTTTCGCTGTCCGAATGGGAGGGCGAGTTCATCGAGTCGGTCAGCGAGCGGATCAGGACCCACGGCCGCGCCTTCGGCGACCCCGAACTGGGCGCGCCGGGTCAGGCCCTGTCGGCCATGCAGGGCCGCAAGCTGAAGGAGATCGCCGCCAAGGCGAAGGGCGAGGCGCCGAAGCGGCGTTGGGGGAAGAAGGCGCCCCCGGCCGACTGACGGCCGGGTGCGCGACCTAGAACAGGATCTTGCGGAAGGTCAGGCCGACGGTCCGGCCCTGGGGGTCCAGATAGTCGGGCTGGTAGTTCAGCGGCGCGTCGCCGGCGCTGGAGGTGACCTCCAGACGGCTGTCGAAAATGTTCTGCACCCCGAGCTGCAGGCGCGCCCCCTTCAGCCAGGGGTATTTCGCCACCCAGTCTGCCTGCTGACCCAGGTCGATGAAGACGTTCAGATTGAGCGTGGCCAGGTCCGAGAAGGTCAGGTCGGGGCCGGTTCCGCCGTCGACGCGGGTGCCCTCGCGCCAGTTGCCGAAGAGGAAGGCGCCCTTGCCGTTGCGGAAGACGCCGACCTGGGCCTGGATCTCGTTGCGGGGCGTGCCGCCGCGGCCGCTGGTGGCCGAACCGTCCAGCAGATCGAGGACCGGCAGGCCGTCGGCGATGAGGATCTCATCCTGCAGGCGTACGGTGTGATAGATCGAGAGATTGAAGCGGCCCTGGCC
>NZ_DATMYH010000123.1:0-51382 GCF_035561115.1 Brevundimonas sp. | reverse complement strand
GGCCCATCCCGATCGGCGACGGCGCCCAGCTGCTGGCGCGGCGACCCGACGTTCGCCGGGCCGAGCGCGATCTGGCGGCCGCCGCGGCGCGGGTGAACGTGGCCACGGCGGATCTCTATCCGCGGATCACCCTGGGCGGATCGGTGGGATCGACGGCGCTGGACGCGGGCGATCTGTCCAATGATTCAAGCTTCCGATTCAGCGTCGGGCCGCTGATCAGCTGGTCCTTCCCCAACATCTTCGCCGCCCGTGCGCGGATCGAACAGGCTTCGGCCGGCTCGGACGCCGCGCTCGCCACCTTCGACCAGGCGGTGCTCGTGGCGTTGCAGGAAACCGAGACGGCCCTGGCCAACTACGCCAATGAGCTGGACCGGCGCTCGGCCCTGCAGGCGGCGCGGGATCAGGCCGCCAACGCCGCCCGCCTGTCGCGCCTGCGTTTCGACGCCGGCGCCGACAGCTTCCTGACGGTGCTCGACGCCGAGCGGACCCTGGCCTCGGCGGACGCCCAGCTCGCGGCCTCGGACGCCCTCGTCACCACCTACCAGATCGCCCTGTTCAAGGCGCTGGCGGGAGGCTGGAGCGAGGTTTGACGGTTATGACCAGTCAGCAGTTCATGTCATGTTGAAGCGACGGATCCGGCCCGGCCGCCGGACGCGCGGGCCGGCGGGCTGCTAACCGTCACCTGGCCCCGAGGAACGCCGCTCATGCACGGGCAATTGCACGGATCAGGTCGATTTTCGAGGCACAGCGGGCCGCTCGAGAGGTGCTTTTCGGCCGGGCCGATCTCGTATCGGCCATCTCAAGGCGGCCGGGTCGCCGAACGTCGCGCGCCAGCCCGTCTGACCCCGGATGTCGATGATGGCGCCCGACGATGCTCCGGCGGCGCAGGGTCGTCGTGGTGTTAGAAGGGATGGCGTCCTCCGAGGAGGACGCCTCGTCCACCAGAATCCCGGTGGTCGTCCTCACAGATAGGCGAAGATGGCCATTCCCGGCAGAAGCTCAATGATGTCCCGGTACCTTGCGTTGAGGCGAGACGTATCAACGACAACGATATCGTCGCCGAGGACGACTGGATCCGGAGCCTGACCGCGGCGGATGGCGGCCAGATCGAACACCGCGATCATTGGCCGTCCCCCGACCGATCTGAAAACGGCGACCTTTTTCAGGTCGGCGACCCGGGTGCCGCCCTCCGCCATGGCGACTGCCTGCAACAGGGTCGTGCGCCCCCGCATCTCATAGACGCCGGGTTTCACCACCGCGCCATCAACAGTGATTTTTTGGCTGGCCGCTTCGGAAACCGAGACGGACACCTGGGGATTTCGAAGATATCTCTCCCCCAGCCTTCTCTCAAGATCCGCGGATAGCTCGGCCGGTGTCAGTCCGGCTGCCTGGACCGACCCCAGCAACGGCAGCTGCAGCTTCCCGGAAGCATCGACAAAAATCTCCGCAAACGAGAGTTCTTCGACCTGGAATACAGTCAAGGCAAGCTTGTCGGAAGGACCGATGCGATAAGCGCTTGCCTCCGCCCCCGATGAAGCGGCCATGAACTGCTGCGGATCGATGGTTCCAGCCGAACTAAAACTGGCCGGACCCTGCGTCCCGCATCCGGCCAGACCTGCAGCAGCAAGGAACAAGAGGAAAAGTCGCATGGGTAAAACTATGATCCTGGGATGCTGCTCACCTCACCCCATTCCTGGACGGGTTAGCGAGCCGTGCCTAGGTAGGCTGGAGCACCCTCTGTTGTCCAGAGTGGAGCGGAAACGGTCGCGCCATGCCAATATGGAATTCAACTCGAATGAAATCTTGGGAGGCGCGTTCTTCGCACCCGCAACAAGGGGATTGACGCCTGATGAAGTGTCCGCCAACGTAAGGGCGCTCATCAAGACCGGCTGAGGGATAGGCCCTTTGACGCCGGGGCAACCTACCAGGATCCACCCGATCCTGGAGATGGTGCCAACTCCTGCGAGGCCTCTTCGGAAGCCGCGAGAGATGAGTGAAGCGACGGCGCCCTCACGTCCGGGAGCCGGCTGACTTCACGGGTCTGTCACGCAAGGAATTGGTTCGCCCCATCGGTTTCGCTGAGCGAGACCGGAGCGGACCGTGGCGTCCACCACTGCAACCATCGAAGACGCGCCGGGGCGGGATGTCCATGCCCCCATCCCGGGCGACTTCCGTCTGGAGTCGGGCGAGGCGCTGACGGCCACGCAAGTCGTGGGGCGGGTTCACGGGGCCCCCGACGGCCCGCTGGTCGTGGTCGCCGGCGGGATATCCAGCGGCCGGTTCCCGACGCGCTGGTGGCCATGGGCGGTCAGGACGGGCGGACCGATCGATCCGGATCGCGTCCGCGTTCTGGCCTTCGACCTCCTGCCCGGCCGGGACGAGCCGGGCGTCACCATCACCACCGCCGATCAGGCGCGGCTGCTCGGCCTGCTGCTGGATGCGCTGGACGAGCCGCGTATCGACGCCTTCATCGGCGCCTCGTACGGAGGCTGTGTCGGCCTGGCCTTCGCCGCCGCCTTCCCTGAGCGCCTCGGCGAGCTGGCCGTGATCTCGGCCGCCCACCGCGCCCATCCGGCGGCGACCGCCTGGCGGGGGGTGCAGCGCCGCCTTCTGGCCTTCGCCCGCGACTGCGGCCGCGAGGCGGAGGGGATCGCCCTGGCCCGCCAGCTGGCCATGACCACCTATCGGACCGCCGACGAATTCGCCCTGCGCTTCAGTCCGACGCCGCCGGCCGAGGCCGGCGCGGCCTATCCGGTCTGCGACTATCTGATCGCCCGCGGCGCCGGTTACGCCGACGCGACCAGCGCCGGGCGCTGGATCAGCCTGTCGGACTCCCTTGATCGCCACCGCGTCGATCCCGCGGCCGTGCGCTGCCCCCTGACCGTCGTCGGCTTCACCTCGGATGCGCTGGTGCCGATCGCGGACAGCCGCGAACTGGCCGCCCGCGCCCCGAACCTGCGCCGCCTGATCGAGGCCCCCTCGATCTTCGGCCACGACGCCTTCCTGAAGGAGCGCGAGCTGATCGGCCGCGCCCTGCACGACGTCCTCTCCTCCCTCACCGCCTCCCAGCCCAGCGAGATCGCCGCATGACCGCCCCTGCTCAAGCCCGCCCCTGTACGACCGCCGCGCGTCACGGCGTGAACAGCGACCCGGCGCACGGCGCGGTGATGCCGCCCATCTATCTGTCGTCGAACTACAGCTTCGACGGCCTCGACGGAAAACGCCGCTACGACTACACGCGCTCGGGCAATCCGACCCGCGACGTGCTGGGCGAGACCCTGGCGAAACTGGAAGGCGGCTGTGGCGCGGTGATCACCGCCACCGGCATGGCGGCGGTCGATCTGGCGCTGTTCTCGCTGGAGCCCGGCGACCTGCTGATCGCCCCTCACGACCTGTACGGCGGCACCCACCGGCTGCTCTGCGCCCGCGCCAGGCGCGGCCATTTCGACGTGCAGTTCGTCGATCAGAACGACCGCGCGGCGCTGGACGCCGCCCTCGCCCTGAAGCCGAAACTGATCCTGATCGAGACCCCGTCCAATCCGCTGATGAGGGTGGTGGACGTGGCCGATATCTGCGCGCGCGCCCATGCCGTCGGCTGCAAGGCGGCGGTGGACAACACCTTCCTGTCGCCCGCCCTGCAGCAGCCCATCGCCCTCGGCGCCGATCTGGTGATCCATTCGACGACCAAATACATCAACGGCCATTCAGACGTGGTCGGCGGCTGCGTGGTGGCGAAGGATCCGGCCGATCTGGAGCGGCTGACCTGGTGGGCCAACTGTCTGGGCGTCACGGGCTCGCCCTTTGACGCGTACCTGACCCTGCGCGGCGTGCGCACCCTGTTCGCCCGCGTCGAGCGGCAGCAGGCCACCGCCGGCCGCGTCGCCGATTGGCTGGATGCGCAGCCGGCGGTCAAGGCCGTCCACTATCCCGGCCTGAAGACCCATCCGGGCCACGCCGTCGCGGCGCGGCAACAGGCGGGTTTCGGCGCCATGCTGAGCTTCGAACTGCACGATATCCAGGCCGTCCGCACCTTCGTCGACGGGCTGGAAGTCTTCACTCTCGCCGAGTCCCTCGGCGGCGTCGAAAGCCTGATCGCCCACCCGGCCCTGATGACCCATGCGGCCATGACGCCGGAGGCGCGGGAGACCGCCGGCATCACCGACGGCCTGCTGCGTTTGTCCATCGGACTGGAGCATCCCGAGGACCTGCTGGCCGACCTGTCCGCCGCCCTCGCCCTCGTTCCCGCCACGGCCCCGTTCGCCGCCGAAGCCGCCTGAGGGATCTGACATGACCGCCCTTCCCCTCGCCCGAATCCCGGCCGCCGACGACGTCTCCGCCCCCGTCGCCGACGAGCCGGTGGCCCTGCTGCAGCTCGACCTCGCCGACCCCGTCGAAGCGGCCTCCGCCGTGTACCGTCAGGTCCGGCGCGGCCGCCGGGTGGTCGCCGTCGCCTGCGGCAGGGCGGACGCCTCGGCCATTCTGGCCGAAGCGCTGGACGCGATCGGCGTGACCGCCGTCAGGGCGGCGCCCGGCGACGCCCTGCTGCACGAGGGCGTCACCATCGTCCCCGGCCCCGGGATCGCCGTCGTACGTCCGCGCCCGGCTCGCTCCCGGCGCCTCCGCGTTGCGCTGGCCGGCTGCGGCGTCGTCGGCGGCGGCGTGCTGCCGCGCCTGCTGGCCGATCCTCGCTTTGAGGTCGTCGGCGTCCTGGTCCGCGATCCCGGCAAGGCGCGCGACGTGGCCATACCGCAGGGTCTGGCGTTGTCGGACCCCGCCGCCCTGCTGGCGCGCGAGCCCGATGTGGTGGTCGAGGCCATCTCGGACGCCTCGACCGGCCTGGCCCTGATCCGCGCGGCCCTGTCGCGGGGCGTGGACGTGGTCAGCGCCAACAAGCAGGCGATCGGGGGCGATCTGCCCGGCCTGACGGCGCTGGCCGGAAGCGCCGGCGCGCGCCTGCTGTATTCCGCCAGCGTCGGCGGCGGGGCGCCCCTGATCGAGACCGTGCGCCGTGCGGCCTTGCAGGGCGACATCGTCCGCATCGAGGCGGTGCTGAACGGCACCTGCAACTTCATCCTCAACCGGCTGGCCGAGGGCGGCGCCTTCGACGACGCCCTGACGGCCGCCCGCGACGCCGGCTTCGCGGAGGAAGACCCGACCGCCGACCTGACGGGGCTGGACGCCGCCGCCAAACTGGCCATCCTCGCCCATGAGGGGCTGGGTCGCTCACTGCGGATCGAGGCTGTCGCGCGCCAGACCCTGTCCGCCGACGCCGTCCTGCCCGTCGGCCGCGTGCGCCAGATGGCGCGGCTGGACGTGGCTTCGGGTCAGACAGGCGTGGCCTTCGAGACCGTGGACGGCGACGCCCTGTTCGCGGCCCTGCCCGACGAGGCCAACGCCCTGCGGGTCACCTTGGCCGACGGCCGCATCTTCACCGCGACCGGTCGCGGCGCCGGCCGTCGGCCCACCGCCGAAAGCGTCCAGGCCGATATGGAGGATCTGATCGAGACGCGCTGACAGATCAGTCCGGTCATCCCCGCCTTCGCGGGGACGCACGGGAATGGCGGGCTCTCGACACCGCCGGTTTCGCCGTTCAGGTTCCTCCCGCACCCTTGGGGAGGACGCATGACCGAGGCCGCCGAACACACCGTCGACCGCAGCGACCGACTGGTCATACTGGCCTCGTCGGTCGGGACCGTGATCGAGTGGTACGACTTCTATCTGTACGGCTCTCTGGCGGCGATCATCACGGCCCAGTTCTTTTCGGGGGTGAACGAGACCACCGGCTTCATCTTCGCCCTGATGGCCTTCGCCGCCGGGTTCGCGGTGCGGCCGTTCGGGGCCATCTTCTTCGGCCGGCTGGGCGATCTGTGGGGACGCAAGAACACCTTTCTTGTGACCATGCTGCTGATGGGTCTGTCGACCTTTGTCGTCGGCTTGCTGCCGTCCTACGCCGCCATCGGCGTGGCGGCCCCGGCGATCCTGATCGTCATGCGGCTGGTGCAGGGTCTGGCCCTGGGCGGAGAATACGGCGGGGCGGCCACCTATGTCGCCGAACATGCGCCGCCCGGAAAGCGCGGCTTCTACACCTCCTTCATCCAGATCACCGCCACCGCGGGCCTGATGCTGAGCCTGCTGGTCATCCTGGGCGTGCGCACCGCCGTCGGCGAGGAGGCGTTCAAGGACTGGGGCTGGCGGATTCCCTTCCTCGTCTCGATCCTGCTGCTGGGCGTGTCGCTGTGGATCCGGCTGAAGCTGGCCGAGAGCCCGGCCTTCGCCCGCATGAAGGCCGAGGGGCGAGGATCGCGCACGCCGCTGAAGGACAGTTTCGCGAAGTGGCCGAACCTGAAACTGGTGCTGCTGGCGCTGGTCGGGCTGACGGCGGGTCAGGCGGTGGTCTGGTACACCGGCCAGTTCTACGCCCTGTTCTTCCTTGAGAAGACGCTGAAGGTCGATGGGCCGCTGGCCAACATCCTGATCGCCACGGCCCTGCTTCTGGCCACGCCCTTCTTCGTCTTCTGGGGCTGGTTGTCGGACAAGGTGGGGCGCAAGCCGATCATCCTGGCCGGCTGCCTGCTGGCCGCCCTGACCTATTTCCCGCTGTTCCACGCCCTGACCCAGGCCGCCAATCCGCAGCTGGCCGCCGCCACGGCGAGCGCGCCGGTCAGCGTCCATGCGGATCCCGCCGACTGCGCCCTGCAGTTCGATCCCGTGGGCAAGACGGTGTTCGACAGTTCCTGCGATCTCGCCAAGTCGTACCTGGCCAGGGCCGGCGTCACCTACGCCAACGTGGCCGCCCCGGCAGGGGCCGTGGCGGAGGTCCGGATCGGCGACGCCGTCGTGACCAGCTTCCACAGCGTCATCGCCGAGGATGTCCGGTTCGCCTCAATCCCCGGCGACGCCATCAGCCGCGACGAGTTCACAGCCCGCAAGACAGCGTTCGAGGCCGGCCTCGGCGCCGCCCTCGCGACCGCCGGCTATCCGGCCAGGGCGGACAGCGCCCTGGTCGACAAGCCCGTCGTCGTCGCCATCCTGTTCCTGCTCGTCCTCTATGTGACCATGGTCTACGGGCCGATCGCGGCGGCGCTGGTGGAGATGTTCCCGACCAACATCCGCTACACCTCCATGTCCCTGCCCTATCACATCGGCAACGGCTGGTTCGGCGGCTTCCTGCCGACCACGGCCTTCGCCATGGTCGCGGCCACGGGCAATATCTACTACGGCCTGTGGTATCCGGTCGTGGTGGCGCTGGTCACTGTTGTGGTCGGCTTCCTGTTCGTCCGGGACCGGAAGGATGTGGATTTGCATGCGTAGGGAAGTGACGGTGAACCACTTTCGACGGTCGGACCTGAATCAGGAAAAAGACCGTTGAGGGGCCTCCCGCCGCGACCGCCAAATCTGCTATTCCGATCTAACGTCTGCGCATCTTCGGCGGACAGCCCCCCCCTTTCAGGTGAGCCTCCATCAACACGCAGGAACAACCAGGATGGCTGACAGCAAGGTTGACGATGTGACCCGCCGGTCCCTGGTGGCCGTCAGCGGGCTTGCGCTCGTTGCGCCTCTGGCTAGCACCCGGGCCCAGGCGCAGACGGCGGCCGACCGGACCTTGGCCCAGAATGCACGCGATAGCGCCCGCGCCGCGCTTGCCGAGATCGAGGACATCGCATCGAATGCTCCCGCAGCCCCATCCATCGCCCACAAGCTGAACGTTGACGGTGGAAACATCGGCGGAAACGCCGCGGAACTCCGCACCGCTATCGGCGCGGACCTCGCCGCCAATGTGAATTTCACGGCTGCCGGACCGGACGCGGTCACCCGGTCACTCCAGGAAAAGACGCGTGAAACCGTCTCGGTCAAGGACTTCGGCGCGCTCGGCGACGGGGTTGCCGATGACACCTCCGCCATCCAGGCCGCGATCGATTATGGCCTCTCCTCGGGGGCCGCAATTTATGCACCCTCCGGGAACTACAAGATCAGCGACACCCTGAGGTTCACCGACGACGTCATTTTCCACGGCGACGGACCTGCGCGCACCCGGTTTTACGTCGTCTCCGCAGCAGTCGTCCCTGCGATGCTGATAGCTTGCGGCGACAACGCCAGCATCATCGGAATGACGCTCGGCGACTTCAGCATCACGTGCAACGGCGGTGCGGCGATCTGCGACGGCGTCAAAATCACGACGACAGGGACCAATTCGGCAATCAGCGTTTCCGACTTCCATAATTTCCGCATCCTCAACTGCAGGCGCGGAATGTGGTTGGAGGGCGTGATCTATATGAACAAGTTTCGAAACATCACGATCAGCGGCAGCGTGAAAGATTACGGATGGTTTATCACGGGTTCCCGGGAGATCATCTACAACCGTTTCACAAACCTTGAGGTAACCGGCGTCGGGAACCGGGCATGGGCCTATCATTCCAATGCCGCCGCCTCCCAGTGGGAAACGGTCACCGCTGACGGCTGCTGCTATTTCGCTGGTGCATACACCACAATCAACGGCCTTTCCGTTGAGGGCATATCCGCGGCGACCCCTGCCTCCAGAAGCTGTGTCGAAATCAACCAGATCAAGGAAATCAGCAACGTCGCCCTCATCAACGTACCCAACTCGAAATGCAGCACCGGCATTCTGGCAAACGACAATGTGAGCATATTCGGTGTTCGCTTCCCGGATCGGGGCGCCGGCAACCAGCCCCACCGTCCGTTGGCTTTCGACGGCGGCGCCACGGGCATCGTGACCGCGGTCCAGATGGTGAATTGCGTCAGCAAGCTTTCCCGGGCTGACTTGGCTGGGGTGCTGGCCGTTGGCTGCGAAAGCGTTACCGATTTCAGCTTCTCGACTACGGGCGGCCCGTGGACCCCGCGGTTCAGGGGATGGACAAGAGCCCCTTCGGTCATCTCTGCGCAGTATGTTCGCACGGGCCAGCAGGTGACCATTTCAGCATCTTTCAGGGGCGGCGTGGCGAACAACGGCGCCGCCATAACCGGGCTTCCCGTCGCCGCCAACAGCATGGTGAGCTTTGCGGCTTTCGGGGCGTCAAACGACACGTCCAAAAGGATCTCCGGTTCAATCGCCCCTGGCGGCACGGCCATCGTGAACATGCCCGCCAATACCCTGACGGGCGATGATTGGCAGATATCGGCCACCTATTTTGTTTGATGACTCACAGGCTGCCGGTGGTCGCGACCTTCCGGACGAAGTTGCTCGAACGAACACAATCCCGCAGTCTTCGGAGCGGCCGTTCGAGAAGTATCACCGCAGCCCACGCGACGAACAGAGTGACGGGCAGACAAGTGACGACCTCACCGTCACGGCAAGAGCACCTTCGACAAAGATATGCCCGATACAATTCCACGATGGGCCAGTGGAACGGGTACAGTGGATAGCTCAACTCGCCCCAAGCCTGCATCCCCCAGCCTTGTCCCGACACCAAGCGACAAGCGACGGTATCGAGAGCGCGATCAATGCGAGGTAGGAGTAGTTGTTACTTCAGGCGGAACACCGATATGTTTTGCGATAAACCGAGCGGGCCGGATCACCATGGTGGCTGCCAGCACGACCATCCAAAACCTCGACATTGGCCCCGACACGGGTCCGTCCCGGCGCCGATAGGCAAGGAAGGTAGCCGGAGATGATGAAGAACGCCTGCACGGGGACCGAGCCGCCGGTGATCCGGTAGCCGAAGACAGCCCGTGTGAGCGAAGAGAATGGAGATCGCCAGGAGCAGGCGCAATATTCCCATGTCAGATCGTCGCCTGACGAAATCCAAACGTAATGCCCACGGCACCGCGGGCTGACAACACGCTGGTTCCGGGATCCCAGGATTTGGCGTCTTTCATTTTCGCCCACCGCCGTCAAATGCTGTCGACCTGCCAGATGAGGAGCTTCCAGTGGCTGAACGCGATCTTTTCCCTGTTTCCTCCGAATGGTCGCAACGCGCGCGCATGAACCGCGCCGCCTATGACGCCGCCCGCGCGACCGCCCGGGAAACGCCCGACGCGTTCTGGGGGGAGCAGGCCCGTCGCCTCGACTGGACGATCCCGCCGACCCGGATCAAGGACGTGTCGTTCGACAAGGCCGATTTCCGCATTCGCTGGTTCGAGGACGGCGTCCTGAACGTCGCCTGGAACTGCCTCGACCGCCATCTGGCGGAACGGGGCGACCAGACCGCGATCCTCTGGGAAGGCGACGAACCGACCCAGTCGGGCGGCCTGACCTATCGCGAATTGCACGCCGAAGTCTGCCGCATGGCCAATGTGCTGAAGGGCCTCGGCGTCGCAAAGGGCGACCGCGTCACCCTGTACCTGCCGATGATCCCGGCGGCGGCGGTGGCCATGCTGGCCTGCGCCCGCATCGGCGCGGTGCATTCGGTGGTGTTCGGCGGCTTCTCGCCCGACAGCCTGGCCGGCCGGATCGAGGACTGCGGGTCCAGGGTCGTCATCACCGCCGACGAAGGCCTGCGCGGCGGCAAGCGGGTGCCGCTGAAGGCCAATGTCGACGCCGCTTGCGAGAAGGTGGCGGTCGATCACGTCCTGATCGTCTCCCACACCAACGCCGTCATTCCGATCGTCGAGGGCCGCGACGTTCGCTACGGCGAGGCCAAACGCGGCGTCAGCGACGACTGCCCGTGTGAGCCGATGAATGCGGAGGACCCGCTGTTCATCCTCTACACCTCGGGTTCTACGGGCAAACCCAAGGGCGTGCTGCACACCACCGGCGGCTATCTGTTCTGGGCGGCGTGGACGCATGAGCTGGTGTTCGACTACCGCCCCGGCGAGGTCTTCTGGTGCACCGCCGATGTGGGCTGGGTCACCGGCCACAGCTATTGCGTCTACGGCCCGCTGGCCAACGGCGCGACGACCCTGATGTTCGAGGGCGTGCCCAACTATCCGGATCACGGCCGTTTCTGGCAGGTGGTGGACAAGCACCAGGTCGAGATCTTCTACACCGCCCCGACCGCGCTCCGGGCCCTGATGCGCGAGGGGGACGATCCGGTGAAGGCGACCAGCCGCAAGTCGCTGCGCCTGCTGGGCAGCGTCGGCGAGCCGATCAACCCGGAGGCCTGGCGCTGGTATCACGAGGTCGTTGGCGAGGGACGCTGCCCGATCGTCGACACCTGGTGGCAGACCGAGACGGGCGGCATTCTGGTTTCGCCCCTGCCCGGCGCGACCGATCTGAAGCCTGGCTCGGCGACGAAACCCTTGCCCGGGGTCGAGCTCGAACTCGTGGATGCGGAGGGCCGGGTGCTCGAAGGCGTGACCTCGGGCAATCTGTGCATCACCGATAGTTGGCCGGGCCAGATGCGCACGGTCTGGGGCGACCACCAGCGGTTCTTCGATACCTATTTCAGCGCCTACCCCGGCAAGTATTTCACCGGCGACGGCTGCCGGCGCGACGAGGACGGCTATTACTGGATCACCGGCCGGGTCGACGACGTCATCAACGTCTCGGGCCATCGGATGGGCACCGCCGAGGTCGAGTCAGCCCTCGTCCTCCACGATGACGTGGCCGAGGCCGCGGTGGTCGGCTTCCCCCACGACATCAAGGGCCAGGGCATCTACGCCTATGTCACGCTGAACGCCGGCGTCGAGCCGACGGAGGACCTGAAGAAGGCGCTGGTCGCGCATGTGAGGAAGGAGATCGGGCCGATCGCCGCCCCGGACGTGATCCACTGGGCTCCGGGCCTGCCCAAGACGCGGTCGGGAAAGATCATGCGGCGGATCCTGAGGAAGATCGCCGAGGGGGACGTGGGGAGCCTGGGGGATACGTCGACGCTGGCGGACCCGGGCGGATTGGCTGAATTGATCAGGGCACGGAGCGACGGCTGAACCGGCTGCGCGACGGGTGACACCCCCGCTCGCCGAGGGCCTTCAGTCAGCGCACGCCGCCGCCGGTCAGCAGTGTCCAGACCGTCCGTATCAGAATCTGCATGTCGAGCGAGAAGGACAGGTTCTTGATGTAGAACAAGTCGTACCCGACCTTGGTCCGCGTTTCGGCGAGATCCGAGGCGTATCCGCCCCTCACCTGGGCCCAGCCCGTGATTCCGGGCCGGACCAAATGCCGATAGACATAGGTCGGCAGATCACGGGAATATTTCTCGCTGAGCAGCGTCCATTCCGGACGTGGGCCGATGATGCTCATGTCGCCTTTCAGCACGTTCAGAAGCTGGGGTAGTTCATCGATGCGGAACCGACGGAGGAACCCGCCGACAGGTGTGATGCGCAGATCGCCCTTCACCGTCGTGGTGCCGTGAGCCACGTCCGAAAGCTTCATCGTCCGCAGCTTGTAGATATTGAACACCTTGCCGCCCAACCCCGCCCGGGGCTGCACGAACAGGACGGGCCGCCCCATGGAAACCAGGACCAGCAAGGCGCCGAGCCCCAGGATGGGCAGCGCGATCGGCAGAAGGCCGACCGCGATTGCGATATCTATCAGACGCTTGCGGGTCCGGTATGAGGTCAGCCCCGTCGCCGGCAGATGATCCAGGTCGAAATGATCGATGGAGACGAGACCCTGCTCTTCCTCGACATATTCGGCCACATGGCGCACCGGCTTCCCCGCGATCATGGCCCGGGACAAAACCCGGGCCCATTCGGGGGACAGGTCAATGACGCTGGTCGTCAACAGGATGTCATAGTCCCGCAGGTCAGCACCGGGGTCCCGGATGCGATCATAGCCCACGCGGACATGGCTGGCAGGCGCGTCGTCCGGCCCGACCAAGGCGATCCGGACCTTGGTGGACCTGTGCTTCACATACATCACCGCCATGCCCAGGACCGCGGAGACGGGCACTGCGGTCATCATGATCTGGTTCGAATAGAGCCCCCGCGTGATCAGGATCAGGAACGCCAGAGCGCCGTGCACGACGAGCATGAGGGTCAATACCGCCGCAACCTTGCGGTCGAGCCGTCCGGTCAGCAACAGGGCGCCCAGCATGATCAGGGCGTTCGCGCCGCAGTTCAGCCAGACATGCGCGAGCAGAGGACCTTGCAGATATTTCGGGAAAGCGAGCCCGAACGTCAGCAAGCCATAGGCCAAGGGCATCAACGCGAAACTGACAACCAGCGCCCCCATCGCCAGAAATATTGTCACACTCCTCCGACGGGGGGATGCCCCGGGGTGCGTCCGTCCCCGAGTTTCAGCCAAGGCTAGTCGGTCCGCAGCTTGTTGCACAAAGCTATTCCTGAATGAGGTCGATCCTTTGATCGCATTGTGAGACGCAGATCGCAGGCATGTTTTGCTGGCTTGAGCTGAGGTGCGCTTCTTTCATCTTTTCCTCAGCCCCGAAGAAAACGGTGTTTAGCCGCCGAGTACTGTGGACCGAAGGTACTGTCCATAGGAACTCTTGCCGAGAGCATCCGCCAACCGGGCGAGTTGGGCGGCGTCGATAAATCCGTTCACGAATGCGACTTCCTCGGGACATGCGATCCTGAAGCCTTGCCGCTTCTCAAGCGTGCGGACGAACTCGGCCGCCTCCAGAAGGGTGTCAGGCGTGCCCGTATCCAACCAGGCAAAACCCCGTCCCAGAATCTCCACTGAAAGCTTTTCACGCTCCAGGTAGACGCGATTGACGTCGGTGATCTCAAGCTCTCCGCGAGAAGACGGCTTGAGTTCACGCGCGATATCGATCACCTCGGCGTCATAGAAGTAGAGACCGGTTACCGCCCAGTTGGACTTGGGAAGAACCGGCTTCTCCTCAATGGAGATGGCGCGCATCTCCTCGTCAAATTCTACAACGCCGTAACGCTCTGGATCGGCGACCTGGTAGGCGAAAACCGACGCTCCTTCACGACGCGTCGCCGCCTTGGCTAGCAGACCCGTAATACCGTGCCCGTAAAAGATATTGTCGCCGAGTATCAACGCCGACTGGTTGTTTCCGACAAAATCGGCGCCGAGAACAAAGGCCTGCGCCAGCCCATCCGGACTGGGCTGGACAACATACTGGATTTCAATGCCCCATTGGGAACCGTCACCCAGCAGTTCCTGGAAGCTGGGAGTGTCGCGCGGTGTAGAAATTACCAATACTTCCCGGATGCCAGCCAGCATCAGAGTCGTCAGTGGATAATAGATCATCGGCTTGTCGTACACGGGCATCAATTGCTTTGATGTAACCAGCGTCATGGGATGCAAACGGGTGCCTGATCCCCCGGCGAGAATAATGCCCTTCATGCAACAGTCCTTCCAGCACAATACTCGGCGACAATATCAGCGACGGCCAACCGCCAATCGCGCGGCGTTATCCCATAGTCACGTGTCAACTTTTCCGTAGAGAGACGCGAATTGGCCGGACGTCGGGCCGGCGTCGAATAGTCGACCGTAGCAATCCCATCAACCTGGGCGGATACGCCTCCGTGCGCGGTGCTATTGGCGAAGATTTCGCGCGCCAGACCTGCCCATGTGGTCTCACCGGTGTTCACAAAATGGTAGGTCCCGGCGGGGGCGTCGTCCTCAGCGATCATGCGGAGCGTGACAGCCTTCAGGACGGAAGCGATGTCCCGAGCCGAAGTCGGACATCCGTGCTGATCATCGACCACAGACAAGACGGGCCGGTCGGCGGCCAGACGCAACATGGTCTTGAGAAAATTCGCTCCATGCGCGCTCAAGACCCAAGCGGTTCGAAGCACAACCGAGCGTGGGTTGCCGGCGCGCACGGCCAGTTCTCCTGCGAGTTTGGAGGCGCCATAGACATTCAAGGGCCCCAGTTCGTCGTCCTCGACATAGGGTTTGTTCGCCGAGCCGTCGAACACGTAGTCCGTCGAAAGTTGGATCAGGGGCGCGCCCGTTTCCCGCGTGAGCTCCGCAAGGATCGCGGGGCCAAGCGCGTTGGCGGCGAATGCGGCGGCGACTTCCGTCTCTGCCCTATCGACCGCCGTGTACGCACCGCAGTTGATCACCGCCGCAAACGATCTTGTCTCAAATGCCGCCCTTACCGACGCGACATCGCCAAGGTCCAGCTCGGCACGGGCCGGAGCGTGGAGAACCGTATCCGCCGGCCAGTCGAGGCGCGCCAGTTCCTGCCCGAGCTGGCCGGCGCCGCCGGTGATCAGAATGTGGATGGCATCACCCATGCGCCACGCCCAGGCGCTGTGTAGCATAGCGCGCGTCGAGAATATCTTGCCACCAGGTCCGGTTTTCCAAGTACCAGGCTACGGTGCGCGCGACGCCTTCTTCAAACGTAACCGAAGGGCTCCACCCCAGATCGGCGCGGATCTTCGAGGCGTCGATGGCGTAGCGGTGATCATGGCCGGGGCGATCAGTCACGAAAACGATCTGATTTGCATACGGCTTGCCGTCCGCTCGAGGTTGCAGACGATCCAGGATCGAACAGACCGTCTTCACCACTTCGATATTTTTGCGCTCGGCGTTGCCGCCGACGTTGTAGGTCTGGCCCGGTTCCCCCCGTTCGAACACGGCCTGGAGAGCACGGGCGTGATCATCGACAAACAGCCAGTCGCGCACGTTGGAACCGTCGCCATAGACCGGCAACTGCTCGCCGTTCAGGGCCCGCACAATGATCAGAGGTATCAACTTTTCCGGGAAGTGATAGGGACCGTAGTTGTTCGAGCAGTTGGTCACCAGCACGGGCAGCCCATAGGTGTGGAGCCAGGCGCGCGCCAGATGGTCGGATCCCGCCTTCGAGGCTGAATACGGCGAGCGCGGATCGTACGGGCTGGTTTCGGTGAAGAAGCCGTCGTCGCCAAGCGACCCGAACACTTCATCTGTCGAAATGTGATGAAAGCGGAAGGCCGCCCTGTCGGCATCCGACAGGGTGCGCCAGTAGCCCAACGTCTGGTTCAGCATCACGAAGGTGCCAACCAGATTCGTCTGCACAAAGTCGGCCGGGCCGTCGATCGAGCGGTCAACGTGACTCTCGGCGGCCAGATGAGCAACCACCTCAGGTCGGAAGCCGGCCAACACCTCGGCGACAGCCTCGGCGTCGCAGATATCAGCCTGGACGAAATTGTAGCGGCTGCTGGACGCTACAACTTCCAGGGAACTCAAAAGCCCCGCATAGGTCAGCTTGTCGAACACCAACACCTCATGGTCGGTGTGTGAAATCAGCTGCCGCGTCAGGGCCGAGCCGATGAAGCCGGCCCCGCCGGTGATCAAGATGCGCATGGCAGGTTCTTAACCCCAAGTCTGGGGAAGCGGCGCCCCATCGTATTCAAAAGGACTGTCAAACTCGGCGAGGGTCGGGAGCACCGCGTCCTTGCTCGAGAGCACGGGCCCGCGGGCCGGGACAGGCCAGTCAATGGCAAGCGCCGAATCGTTCCAGATGATCCCGCCTTCACAGGCCGGCGCATACACATCCGAGACCTTGTAGGCTACTTCCACGTCCGGCTCGAGGGTGACGAAGGCGTGGCCGAAGCCGATGGGCACATACAACTGCTCGCCTCCGTCAGCTGTGAGCCGGGCAGACAGGCGCCGCCCGTACGTCGGCGAGCCCCGTCTCAGGTCAACCGCATAATCCATGATCGATCCGCGCACGCATCTTACAAGCTTGGCCTGGGCATGCGGCGGACGCTGGAAATGAATGCCTCTGATCGTTCCCTCGATCGCGGAGTACGAGTGGTTGTCCTGCACGAAGGCGTGGTGCACCCCCGCACGCGAAAGCGCGGCTTCCGAATAGGTCTCCATGAACCAGCCTCGCTCATCCTCGAAGCGTCGCGGTCTTAGTAGAAGCGGTCCCGACTGTGAGGACATCATACGCACCCATGATCAGCCCACCGCGGGCCGACTTTACTGGCATTGATTACCCGGGCAGCCCGTGATCGCATAGACTTGGACCGTGCGGCGTTCGCTTCCAGGCGCAACGCCCTCGAACCCGCAGGATTGCTTTGAATCAGTCCTTAAGAGACCAACTCTCCCAGACAAAGCGATAGCACCAACGTTCACTGTGCGTTTTTTCAAGCTCAATTCGGATCGCGTCCCGATCATGCTCAAAATCGCCGACGGTATGAAATTGGATTTGCAGATGCTTGATCCTTGGGAACAGACCGCCAGCTATGAGCGCAGGCATGACATCGTATTCGCCGCCCTCTATGTTGACTTTTAGCAAGTCTATATGGTCGATACCGAGAGCATCGAGCGTCTGATTTACAGCGCGCATTTCACAAACCTGATGCCGGCTTGCTTTCCCAAGATCCACAAAGCTTGAGGCTGGACCATCATCACTAAGAGCAAACGCGCCATTCTCCGCTCCCAGCCCGAAGCAGTGGATGTGGACCTTGTCGTTGCCCGCGAACCTCGCCTGAGCCTCGGCCGCAAATTTGGGCATCGGCTCAAATGCGTGGACTACTGACCCATAACGGCTGTTGATGGCCCAGGCAAAGTCGCCGCGATACCCCCCCAGATCGACAACAACGCTTTCAGGGCCGAGCGGATAATCCAGGCGCCTCGCCTCGCCATTCTCCCGAAAGAAGCGGCGGGCTTCCAACAACGGGCCGTCCCTCAACACCTCGCGGCGATAGAGGTTCTTCAATCCGCGGATCACTCGGGAAGGCGACAGGTCCATCGGTCCTCATGCGCTTGGGACCAGGTTTTAGTGAAGCGAACCCCGGCCCAAGGATTCGCGACCCGGCAGGGCTGCACTACAACGCACTTGCCGGGGCCAGTGTGGCCCCCTTGAAGACCGAAGACAACCACTGGCCTTGCCGCCCGGGACTGATCCGTTTAGCGCTGCGGCCGGAGTTCGGCTACAGGAGAGGGGGGCATGGCCCACGTGATCAACACAGTCAGAGAGATCGCACGTCACGCCCTTTACCGGATCGGGTTGCGCCGTCCTGGAGGGCACCTGCAACTCGCCGCCAGGGAGGACCGGTTCGCCGACATTTACGATCGTGGTCTGTGGAAGGCGGGGGAAGGCGAGCAGCCTCTTTCCGGACCCGGATCGTCGCTGGCCGTTACGGAGTCCATTCGCAGCAAACTCCCCGACTTGCTGAAGGCCCTGAACGCCGGGACGCTGCTGGATATCGGCTGCGGCGACCTGACATGGATCAAGACGCTTGAGCTGGACCACTATATCGGCGTCGACATTGTGCCATCGGTGATCGAGGCCAACCGCAATCTCCTTCCCACCCACGAGTTTCGTTGTCTCGACGCGGTCGTCGATGACCTTCCGGATGCCGATACGGTGCTGTGTCGGGAAATCCTGTTCCACCTCAGCTTTGCCGATATCAAGGCATTGATCGCCAACCTGAACCGAAAAGAACGCCGGTGGCTGATCGCCACGACCGATGTCGCGACGGGCTTCAATGCCGACATCGCGACGGGCGACTTCCGGCTATTGAACCTGCGTCGTGCGCCGTTCCGGTTCCCGGAACCAGTCATGAGCATTGAGGACGATGGCCTTATGCCGGGGCGCAGGCTGTCGGTCTGGTCGATTCAAGCGTTGAGCGTCGCGTAGTCTCACTCCCAAGGTGACGACGTCACGGCAGTTCGGCGGCCAATTTTATCGCGACGCGCGTTCCACAAACTTTGAGCGCGGCGAAATTTCTACGTACTTACAAGGGTTTGTACTATGTCCGGAGATGTTATCCTGGTCACTGGCGGTGCCGGGTACGTCGGCTCTCACACCTGCCTTCGACTGGCTGAGGCGGGATATCGACCCGTCGTCTATGATAGCTTGGCCCGGGGCTGGGCCGACTTCGTCCAGTGGGGACCGCTGGAGGTCGGCGACATCCGCGACCGGGCCCGGCTTGAGACGGTCTTCGCGCAGCATCGCCCGGCCGCGGTCGTGCATTTCGCCGCTCTGATCGAGGTCGGGGAATCCACCAAGGACCCCGCGGGCTTCTATGACAATAACGTAGGCGGCAGCCTGGCGCTGCTCGACGTCGCCCGGCGAGCCGGCTGCGGGGGGGTCGTCTTCTCCTCGACCTGTGCGGTCTACGGCACGCCGCAATCGCTGCCCCTCGTCGAATCCCATCCCTGTAACCCCCTGAGTCCCTATGGGCGCAGCAAGTTGATGGTGGAGGAGGCGCTCGCCGATCTCGATCGCTGGAACGGCTTTCCCTCCGTCAGACTGCGGTATTTCAACGCGGCCGGCGCTGACCCGGAGGGTCGGATCGGCGAGAAGCACGAGCCCGAAACGCACGCCATCCCGAACGCTATTTTCGCGGCGCTTGGGAGGCAGCTGTTCACCCTCTTCGGAACGGACTACGACACACGGGACGGGACCGCAGTGCGCGATTTCGTTCACGTCCTCGATCTCGCCGACGCCCATGTCGCGGCGGTGGGCCGGCTGCTCGGCGGGGGCGGGTCCGACACCTTCAATCTCGGCACGGGCCGGGGCACCACGGTCCGGGAATTGATCGACGCTGTCCGCACCGTCTCGGGCAGGCCGTTCGATGTCGTCGAAGCCCCTCGCCGGGACGGCGACGCTCCAACGCTGGTGGCCGACAATCGAAAAGCGTCCACGCTTCTGGACTGGCGTCCGGCCTATGGTCTCGAAGCGATCGTCGACACGGCCTGGCGCTGGCATACGCGCGCCTGAAGGGAGACCTCGCCCGCCGGTCGGACAGCTGCGAACGGCGAGGAATGACCCTCGACGAGGCCCGGCCATTCCTTTGCCGGCGTGACTTCTACCTGCATCGGCCCACTGGCTGGACAATGCGGCGATAGTCGTCGATGGACAGCAGAAATCCTCCCGCCTCTCCCGAGTTTGACCGGATCCCGGCCCACCGCCCATGACCAACCTCGTAGCGAAGACCCGATGATCCGCATGACAAGGGAAATGAGGGCCGGCGGCCTGGCCGCTTCGACCGGCGTCGAAATAGCCACGTGCACGGCGAAAGCCCGCGCCTGATGAAGGTCATAGTCCGTACCCATGGCGGCTTGGGGAACCAGCTCTTCCAACTGCTCTATTCGCGCCTGTACGCCCGCTCGCGGGGAGCGACCCTGCACGAAGCCCACGACCTTCGTTACAAACACGCCTTCGCGCGCAGCAACGAACTGGCGCGCGCCGCACCGCCGAGCTGGCCGGCACAACTGATATCTTCGCTGCGCCTGCCAAAGATCGCGACCCGGCTGACGCTCCGTCGCGAGATGGTGGCGCTGTTCGGTACGACCTATCTCGATGGCTATTTCCAACGCGTGGCCGACTACGCCGAATTTGACGACCAAGCGTTGCAGCACGAACTGCTTCGGTTACGTGAGGAACTGGGCGTCGCGCCTTCCCCGTCTGGCGAAACCGGGATGCATCTCCGTCTCGGAGACTTCTTCGCCTCCGAGGAAGCTGTCCTCGCCCACCTGGATGCAAGGCTGAAGGGCCTCAGCGCCGGCGTGGGCATAGTGACAAATGAGGAACATCGTCTGTTGTCTCCCGCTGTAGCGACGGTCTTGGCGGACGCGGGCGCGTACATCGTTCCGACCGGCGACATGACGCCTGAGCAGGTGCTACGGACCTTGGCGAGTTTCGGGCGTGTGGAGGGGAACGACAGCACCCTGCTCTTCTGGGCATCGGTTTTCTCGGGGATGGAGTGCGAGTTTCGCAGCCCGGAACTTCGCGCTTTGCGCTCGCGCTTTCTGGTCGCGCTTGCACTTCGAAAAGAGTCCCGATGACCCCCGGCCTGCCCGCTGTAAACATCCTGCATTGTCACGGCGCCGCACTGTTCCCGCAGCATTTCGATCCTGCGCGCGATGGCTACGTCGTCATCGAGAACGGCGATTCGGACCGGGAATGGGATCTGGTGGTTGTGTTCGAAACGCTCCGGTCGCAAGCGACCTACAAGGTGCGTGAGGGCGGGCTGGTGTTCATATCCGGCGAGCCCCCCGAAGTTGGCAACCACTCGCCGGCCTTCCTGCGCCAATTTGACACGATCTTCTCCGCCGGAGCGCCGGCAGACGTGGTGCCTGCTGTGTTTCACCAGCAGCATTTCAACAACTGGCATTTCGGGTACAGCGCCAGCCGAACCGCCTACCGGTATGACCACCGCGCAGTGGCGGACCTGGCCCCGCCGGCCAAGTCGCTGATGCTGTCGACGGTGACCTCGAACCTGAACTATCTGCCGATGCACATCAAACGGCGCGCCCTCGTCGATCGGTTGGCCGGTGATTATGCAGACCGGATCGACTTCTTCGGCCGCCCCCACAACTTTGTGGAGTACAAGGAGGATGCCATCCTCCCGTACCGCTTTCAGCTTTGCATCGAGAACTGCTCAGTGCCCGATCTCTGGACCGAGAAGATCGCGGATGCGCTCCTTGGGTATGCGATCCCCATCTATGCGGGGTGCCCGAACATCGAGCGCTATTTTCCCGGTGCGACGATCGCGATCGACATCGACGACTATGCCAGCGTCCGGCGGACCATCGACGCCATCCTGGCGGACGGCGAGGCGCTGTATCAACGCCGGTTTGACGCGTTGGTGACGGCCCGGCAGAGGCTGATCCGGGATTTCGACATCTCCACCCTGATCGGGGAGCAGTTGGGCCTCGTGCACGCGCGGGAGATGCATCCTGCTCCCCTCGTACCAGAGGCAGACCTGCCTTTCGCGCGCTTGCGCGATCTGGCGGCGCGAGCCCAACGGAAAGTTACGACGTTCGCCTGGCGCAGAAAGGTTGCCTGGCGTGGCTGACCTCCATAACCCGAAATTCTCGTTGATCGTCCCCGTCTACGGAGTCGAGGCCTATATCGCCGACTGCCTCGACAGCATTATCGGGGCCGAGGGTTTCGTGGAGTACTGCGAGCTTATCGTGATCGACGACGGGTCACCCGACGACAGCATGGCAATCGTCGATGAGCGCTGCGCCGGATTGACGAATGTGACGATCATTCGTCAGACCAACGCGGGACTCGGCGCGGCTCGTAACGTCGGACTGGACCGGGCGACCGGCGACTATGTCTGGTTCATAGACAGCGATGACGAAATCTGCGCCGATGCGATCTCTGTTCTGGCCCAATGCGTACAACGGCTGCGCCCGGACATCATCGCCTTCGAGTTCGCCACGATCGGCGACACCCTGGGCCGTCCGGACTATCTTGCTGTCTACGATCAGAATGTAGACCCGGTCAGGTTCATGACATCGGGCCGCCCGCCGAGTCCCGTCCAGTTCTATGCCTTCTCCCGCGATCTGATCGAACAGGAAAAGCTTCGCTTTGAGAGGGGTATCTATCACGAGGACGCTCTGTTCTCCGCGATCGCCATGGTAAGGGCAGTCTCTCTCGTTCGTCTGAGAGACACCTGTTATCGCTATCGCCTGCGTCCCGGTTCGATCATGTCGCTGGCCCGTCCCAAAAAGCATTTGGATGACATGCTGATCATCGCGGAAAAGCTCGGCGCGCACGCGGCGACGGACTCGATCACGCGTGCCGGCCGCGGCGCCCTGGCCCGCGAAATCGGCTTCGCCTTGGCCGCCGCCTGGTACTACGCGATCCGGACAGAGCCCGAGGATCGTCGCCGAATAGCACCACTTTCCCGGCTCGCGGCGTTGGGCAGGCCCTGGTGGCGGCACTTCCCCTTGCGCGCACTCGTCAATTACTCACGACTGCTCGGCATGGTGGCGTTGCGCGACGGCCAAGGGCCGCTGAGATGATACTCGCTTATTCCGTCTATTTTGGCCTGATGATCGCGCTTGTCGTGTTCTGGGCGCAACCCGCACGCCAAGCGGCTTTGGGTCGCGATCCCGGACTGGAGACCGGCACGGTCGCAGCTCTGTTGTCGGTTGCATTATTCACCGTTCTCATCGGCGGCCGCTACAACGTCGGCGGCGATTTCTTCGGCTATATTGACTATTATCGGTACGCCTCTCTTGGCGACCGCGCCGGCGATGTCCCCTTCGAGCCGGGGTTTCTGGCGCTAATCCACCTTCTCAAGCTGTTTCAACTGCCCGATCGATCGATCATCGTGGCGAGCAGCTTCCTGCAGATTTTGCTTTTCTCGCTGTGGCTTCGGAAGAAGCCGACCATATCGCCATTCGTGGTGTTCGCCTGCGTGGCGCTCCTGCTGCTGGATCTCAACAACATCGTGCGACAGGGGATAGCGTTCTTCGCTCTCCTCCTGGCTCTCGCCGCGCTGAACGAGAGGCGTTGGATCGTCTTCCTTGCTTGGGTGGTCTTCGGGGGCCTGTTCCACCGTAGCGCGCTGATGATGTTGCCAATCGGAGCGGTCCTTTACTGGTTGCGCGTCCCGCCGGTGTCCGCGCAGATCGTTGCGCTGGCTTTCTCATACGCGACCGTCGGCGTATTCTTCGAACAGGTGGTGGGCGCATTCACGTTCGCGGCCAACATACTGGGCTATTCGTCCTACACGGATATATCTCGCGCTGATCTTGCGTTCGAACAGAATTTCAACCCATCGCTGAATCTCGGCGTTTATCTTTGGGTCGCAGTGGACATCGCCATCATCCTATACTCGGGAGTGATGAGCCGAAGGTACGCGAACATGGGATATCGGTACTATCACAACTCTTTCCTCATCGCGGCTCTACTTCAACCCGTGGCCAACACTTGGGATTTCATTCCCTTCGCTCGTGCGTTGTTCTATTTTGTGGCGATGCGCGCGATCTGCGTCGGCTTCACCCTTCACTACTGCCTCGTCGAGTCGCGCAGGCCGCGCGATATTGCGGCGGCGGTCGGGATTTCCCTCGCGTTCGTGATGTGGCTCGCCGTTGCGGTTTGGCGGGGGGCTGCGTGGAGCTCCCCCTATCAGTTCTGGTGACCCGGCATGTCGACGCGCCCCCGGGTTCTCGCCCTTGCCTATATGGTCTCCCCGAAACGCGGGTCAGAGTACGCCGTCGCCTGGAATTACATCCAGGCAATGCGATCTCACTGCGACCTGACGGTGCTGTATGGCTGCGCGGGCCCCCATATGGGCGAGACAAGCGATTTCGAAACCGCCACCTTTGTGGACTGCAGCGCGGATGGCCCCGTCGCCCTCCATTTCGTCCCGCAATCGCCGCTCGCCCGGTGGCTGAACGCGCTTAACAGGCGAGGTGTGCTGCCCCACGTTTTCTATCTCGCCTACAATATCTGGCATCGCGCGGCGTTGACCGAAGCGAGGAGACTTACCGCCGAAGAGCCTTTCGATCTGATCCATTTCGTCGGACCGATCGGTTATCGCGAGCCCGGCTATCTCTGGCGGCTACCGCTTCCCTACGTCTGGGGACCGATCGGCGGCGTCACCAGCGTTCCGTGGCGCTTCTATTCGGTCGTGCCCTTCAAGGGGCGCCTTGTGCTGCTCGCTCGAGCATTTACCAACCTTCTGCAGCTCCGCGTCAGCCGGCGGATTGATGCGGCGCTGAAGCGTGCTGACTTCCTCTTCGCCGCCACCACTGGAAACCAGGCGGTGATCGAGCGGCTCAAAGGCGTGAAATCGACCTATTTGGCGGAAAACGGGATCGAGGGCACCATCTCGCTCAACGCCGACAAATTCCCCGCCCGGCCAATCCGGATCGCATGGATAGGGTCGCTTGAAGCCCGAAAGGGCCTGGTGTTGTTGTTGAACGCCCTGGCCGGGTTGCGCGACGTCCATCAGGTGCAGGTCGACATCGTGGGCGACGGCCCAATGGGCGAGCAGCTGAAACGGCTTGCTGCCACCTCTGGCATCGGGGGCCGAGTGGTCTGGCACGGACGCGTCTCCCGCCCGCGAGTGCTGGAGTTGCTCGATCAGGCCCATCTCCACGTGGTGACCGGACTGAACGAGGGCAATCCGACCTCTGTCTGGGAAGCCTTGGCCCGCAGCGTCCCTGTGATGGCCCTGGATCACTGCGGAATGCACGATGTGGTACAGCCACCCTATGGGATTCCCGTGCCTGTCATCGACCCCGGCAAGACGACACAGGCGATTACCGACGCGCTGGAAGAGCTGATCGCCGCGCCCGAACGGCTCGAAGCGATGGCCCGATCCTGCGCGGTGGCCTGTGACCGCTTCCGCGTCGAACACCGCCCCGCCGTCTTGCTTGACGCCTACCAGAAGGCGGTGGACCGGCGCCGGGAATCCGGGGCGAGCCGTTGACCATGCGACTGGACTTCCTCGGCCTGCTTACGGCGCGAGGCTTCAAGCTAGCGGTCGGCCTCGCGACAATATTCGTCTACGCTCGCATGTTCGGCGTCAGCGCGACGTACGACGCTTGGGTATGGTCGCTTGGCATCGTCAACGCCGCCACCATGATCCTGTTCGGGCCGATCACGGAAACGATCCGTGCGAGCTACACCGCCATCGATCACAAGGAGGGGCGTCCCATCGCGGAAGAATATATCGCGACGGTCGCACTGATGATGATCGGTGCCACGGCGGTGCTCGCCGCCGCTGCGGTATTCCTTTTCCCCATCATTGTC
The DNA here is from genome assembly GCF_035561115.1 of Brevundimonas sp. Lineage (GTDB taxonomy): Bacteria > Pseudomonadota > Alphaproteobacteria > Caulobacterales > Caulobacteraceae > Brevundimonas. The sequence continues at coordinate 26,114 of NZ_DATMYH010000123.1, read as the reverse complement.
AGGGTCTTGTATAGCGAGCAGCCAGAGCAGGCCTCGCTCTCGGCCTTTTTTCTGTACGCCCTGATGCCATCGCTGCTGATCTCGCAAGCAGTCGCGGTGCTGACCGCCCACCTCAACTGCCGGGGCAGCTTTTTTCCTCCCGAGATCGCCGGTATCGTTGGCGGTGCGGTGGGGGTGCTGTTCATTGTCCTGTTCCCCGCCCTGCCCGCGCTCTGGGTGCTTCCTATCAGCTACTACATCGGTCTGGTGTCACCCCTCTTGGTCGGCGCCTCCTTCTGGCCCGAGCTGACACGCGCCGTTCTCCGCCTAAAAGCCGTTGCTTTTCGGCGGCATGCGCGGGAGGCACTGGTCTTTTCTCTACCGCTCCTGCTGCCCTATGCGCTCAGCCAGGTCAGCGGCCTGATCGAGCGGCAGTTCGCGCTTCAAGCCGGCACGGGGGTGCTAGCGATCCTGAGCTACGCGCTTTTTGCCCGTAATACCGTGCAGGCGGTGTTCTCCTCCGCCCTTTCCGCCCTGGCGGTCCCTTCGCTGACCCGAAGCTGGAGTTCCCTGGATCGGGCTCCTTTCTGGCACGAGATCCGGCACTGGGCGCACCAGTGCCTGGTGCTGCTGACCATGGGCATGATCGCGCTGTTCGGCCTCTCCAGCTTGGCGCCCGTCATCCTGTTCGGCGGCGACCTCGGGACTGAAACCCAACTTCTGCTGACCGAGTTACTGCGCTGTTATTCGATAGCACTCGTGTCCGTGATCCTTTACTTGGTCGGTGGATCGGCGCTTCTGGGGGCAAGACGGGGAAAAACCTATGCCTTCCTGGGCACCTTGGCAGGCGCTGCGTCGACGCTCTTGGTGATCGCTCTGTTTCCCCGTATCGGCGTGCTGGCCATTCCGATCGCGCTGGGGCTCAGCCATGCGGGCGCCGGTTGGCTGATGTTGAGCACTTTTGGGCGGGCCGAGGCTTGGTGGATCATAAAGCGCGTCGTAGTCTGCGTCGTAGTGATCGGCGTCGCCGGTTCGATAGTCCAGTATATCGACCTGGTGTCACGTGATGCTGCGGTCCCGATTATCGGCCGCCTCGCCATCTGCCTAGGGGTCTCGGCGTTGCTCTGCGGCCTCTGGTGGCTGCTGGCCCGGCGTCAGGGAGAACCGCGCGTCTCCGCCCCATTGGAACCCGGAATGTGAGCGCCGTGCAAAGGGTTCTTTTTGTTCAGCCGTTTGATGCGTACGCTGGATCGCAGCGCGTCGCAGAAGCCATCGTCAACGCATTCGCTGCGGCCGGGGTGAATGTGGCGATCAAGCTCGGCTTCGGCGGTCGGGGCTTTCTGTCAGAGGTACCCGGTGTTCGGCCCGACGTGCGTTGCGGCCATATTCCAACCCGCAAGCTGCTCTACCCCCTCTGGATCATGCTCGCCTTGGCGCCCGTGGCCTGGGCAGCGATACGGGGGCGCGTCGTCTGGGCCAACACTGTCTACGCCATCCCCCCGGCCCTGTTGGCGATCCTGATCGCGCCGAGGCGGACGGTGGTTCACCTTCACGAGGCGACCTTCCCTGCTCCGTTTCGTCTCCTAATCCGATTTGCCGGATGGCGCGGCTCCAGGCTTGTCTGTGTATCGGCGGACCAAGCGCAGCGCCTCGGTGTCGCAGCGGCCATATTGCCCAATCCAGTCAGCCGACCCACGACCGATTACATCAGTGCCCGGAAGGATCGCCTTCTCTTCGTGGGCACCACGCAACCGATCAAGGGATTCGATCTGTACGTCGCGGTCTGCCGGCGGCTGACTGGCGTGGCCTTGCGCAAAACGGCGTACCTGTCAGACGAAGATCGCCATGATCGAGCACTGGTGGACGCCGCTCGCGGCGTCGGGATCGACGTCGTTTTCGGCGAACGCTCTCCGGACGTCATGTACGCCGACGGCTTTCTGGTCCTGCTCTGCACCGATGCGCGAGTGTGCGCCGAGACCTTTTCGCTCGTCGCCGCCGAGGCCGTCACGCGGCTCGTGCCGGTGGCGGGCACAGGCATCATCGTCCTTGGCGAAGTGGTCGGCGAGGCGCTGGCCTTCAACGACCCACGGCGCGATCCCGATTTGATCGCTCAAGCGATTGCCGACCTTCACCGCGCGCCGGAACGGGCCGCTGTACTCCGCGCGGCATGCGCAGAGCGCCGGCCTCATTTTTCAACGGAGATCTTCGCGAACCGCCTTCTCGACCTTCTCAAGAAACAAGGAGCGGCGTCTTGACGTCCCGACCAGTGGCGCTTGTTGGCACAGTGGGCGTCCCCGCCCGCTACGGCGGTTTCGAGACGTTGGCGGAACAGCTCTGCGTCAACCTTTCAGCCGACGACGTCAAGCTCATCGTCTATTGCGAAAAGCGTACCTACGGGCCAACGGAGCGCGAGCCGGCGTTTCACGGCCACACCCGCATATTCCTGCCGCTGCGCGCGAACGGACCGGGGAGTCTCTTCTACGACGGGCTAGCCCTGCTGCATGCCGTGTTCATTGTCCGTGCGCGTGACATATACGTATTCGGCTACTCTGGAGCCTGGCTGTTGCCGCTATTGAGGCTGTTGTCTCCGCGCAGCCGGTTCATCGTCAACGTCGACGGCATGGAGTGGCGACGCGACAAGTTCTCAAGATCGGCCAAGCTCTTGCTCAAGGCGTTGGAATACTGCGCCGCGCGCTGTGCTTCGGTCGTCATCGCCGACAATGAAGCGTTGGCGACCCTGTTTCGTGATCGCTATGGCCGCGAGCCCGTCACGATCGCCTACGGCGGCGACCATACGCTGATGTCGTCCGGCGAGGCTGCGGCCCCGAAACGACACTATCTGGCGATCGCCCGGATCGAACCGGAGAACAACACCCGGGAAATTCTCGAAGGGTGCCGGCAAGCGGGGGTGCCGCTTGTCTTCGTCGGCAACTGGAGTGCGAACGACTACGGCCGCACGCTTCGCCAGAGGTTCGGAGAAACGAGCGGCTTCCAGCTGCTGGACCCGATCTACGAGCAGATCGCACTCGACCCATGGAGAAGGCAAGCCCGTGGCTATATCCACGGCCACAGCGTGGGCGGTACCAATCCGTCCCTGGTTGAGGCGCTGTTCCACACCGATCTTCTGATCAGCTTCGACTGCGCCTTCAATCGTGCGACCCTTTCGGACGCTGGGCACTACTTCAGCGATGCCGCGTCTCTGGCCGCGCTCCTGCAGCGCCCCCTCGCGCCGGTTGAAAGCAGGGCCGTCAACGCGCTTCGCGACCGGTACCGCTGGAAGCACATCATCGCAGAATATCGCTCGCTGCTGGCGGATTGAAAAACGCCTGCACGGACGGCGCTTGGCCCGCCGCCGGCATCCTGGTCAGGCGGTACGAACGGCCTGATAGTACTTCAGCGTATCGCGAATCCCGTCCGCCAGCCTCGTCTTCGGCTGCCAGCCAAGCTCGGTCTGTTGAGTGACGTCCAGCAGCTTACGCTTCATTCCCGCAGGTTTTGACGGATCATAGGCGAAACCACCCGAATAGCCGACGGCCGCCGTGATCGCCTCGTAGTATTCGGTGACCGAATGGTCCCGGCCCACTCCCACATTCATCAGATCGGGCAAATCCTCGATGCGAGGCAGCCACGTCCAGATGAAGTCCGCCAGATCACGGGCGAACATAAACTCACGTCGGGCGGTGCCGTCGCCCCAGATTTCGACCGTGTCCCGGCCCTCTTCCGCCGCTGCGACCACCTTCATGATGGCCGCCGGCACCATGTGGGAGCGGACCGCATCGAAATGGTCGTAGAGGCCATACAGGTTGCAGGGCACAATGGTCTTGTACTGCAGGGAGGGGTTCTCGCGGCGCATATACTCGGCCAGTTTCCAGGATACGATCTTGGCGAGCGCATAACCCTCGTTGGTCGGCTCCAGCGGCGCCGACAGCAACATCGGCAACGACAGCACGTCGTCAATGTTGCGCGGATACATGCAGCTGGATCCGACGTTCAGAAAGGTCTGGATGCCATTGGCCCGCGCCGCTCCGAACAGGTTGAGGGCGATCTGGGTGTTCTCGACGAGGAAGCGAACCGGCTCGTTGATGTTGGCCTGAATTCCACCGACGACGGCGGCGAGGTGTATCACCGCATCAGGCCGGTGCTGCGCGAACCAAGCATCGCACGACGCCGCGTCGGTCAGGCTGAGCTCCGACCGCCGGGGGGCCAGTATCTCGTAGTCGGCCGTCCGCGGGTCGGACAACAGGTTGCGGCCGACCATGCCGCTGGCGCCGGTCACGAGAACCTTCATACGATCAGCCGCTGATGGCCTGGCCAACGATCTGGCGCAGGCGCTCCAGATCAGGCCGGACATCCCAGTGATGATTGCCGATGTAGAAGCCGCGGTCGTGGATCTCGTCGGCGTTCGGCAGGTTGGGGTTCGGGTGGTAGTCGAGATGCCGGATGACCGGGTTGCGATAGAAGTTGCCGGCGACGACGGGCCGGGTTTCCACGCCTTCGCCCTTCAGCGCCGCCAACACCGTCTCACGGGACACCGCCGCGTCGGGTGTCAGGACAAGGGAGAAGCCGAACCAGCTGCTCTGGCCGGTTTCCTGCTGAATACGCAGGCCTTTGACGTCGCTGAACAGCTCCTGGAAGCGCGCGGCGTTGGCCCGGCGCTGCTCGATGAAACCCGGGAGGCGCTTCAACTGTTCGATGCCAATGGCTCCGGACATCTCAAGCGGCCGCAGATTGTATCCAGGCAGAATGAACCGGAAGAGTTCGTAAAACTCGCTGCGCTCGTCCTTCTCCACCAGGTGGTTGGGCCAGGACAGGTTGCGGGTCCAGCCGTGGGCGCGCAGCGACAGCATGAGCTGGTACAACTCCTCGTCATCAGTGACGCTGACGCCGCCCTCCATCGTCGACATGTGGTGACTGAAGAAGGTGCTGTAAGTGCCGATCGCGCCGAAGGTGCCGGTCGCCCTGCCGCCAAAGGTCGCGCCCATCGATTCGCAGTTGTCCTCCAGCAGGGTGATCGGCCGGTCGCCGATCAGCGCCTTGATGGCGGTGTAGTCGTTGGGATTGCCCAGCAGATTGACGGCGAAGATGACCGCGACATCATCGTCGATCGCTTCGGCCAGAGCCTTGAGATCGAAATTGAGCGTGTCGGCGTCGATATCGACGAACCGAAGTTTCAGCCCGTACTGGGTCAGGGGGTAGTAGGTTGTCGCCCATGAGACAGCCGGAACGATAGCCGTCATCCCCGCCTTCACCTTCGGCTCGCGCGTGAAGAACAGCGCCGCGACCGCCAGCAGGTTGGCGGAGGAGCCGGAGTTCGACATCACTGCGTATCGCGCGCCGAAATATTCCGCGAACCGTTCTTCGAACTCGCGGACCTTGGGACCCATCGTGGTCTGGCCGCTGTCCAGAACGTCGATCGCGGCCTGCCGCTCTTCGTCGCCCCAGGTGGAGGCGGCCAGGGGGTAGGTTGTCATGAAATGTTCCCGGGTTCTGTCAGTACGATCAATCAGCTTTGGCCATCAGTCGGAGGTCTTCGCGGACCATCTCGCTGCACAGCGCATCCCAACGGGTCTCGTGGTTCCAACCAAGCTTCTTCTGGGCCTTGGTGGGGTCGCCGATCAGAAGGTCGACCTCGGTCGGCCGGAAATAGCGGGGATCGACCTCGACCACGATCTCGCCGGTGGCGGCGTTGACGCCCGTCTCCTCGACTCCCCCGCCGCGCCATTCGATCTCGATGCCGGCCTCGCGGAAGGCCAGGGCCGCAAAGTCGCGCACAAGGGTGGTCTCGCCAGTCGCCAGGACATAGTCGTCGGGTTGGTCCTGCTGGAGCATGAGCCACATGCCCCGGACATAATCACGGGCGTGGCCCCAGTCGCGCTTGGCGTCGAGGTTGCCGAGATAGAGCTTTTTCTGACGGCCGAGGCTGATCGCCGCCGCCGCACGGGTGATCTTGCGCGTCACGAAGGTTTCGCCGCGCAGAGGGCTTTCGTGATTGAAGAGGATGCCGTTGGAGGCATGCATTCCGTATGCTTCACGGTAGTTCACCACGATCCAGTAGGCATACAGCTTCGCAGCGGCGTAGGGGCTGCGCGGATAGAAGGGCGTGGTCTCGGACTGCGGGATTTCCTGCACCTTGCCGTACAGCTCGGACGTAGAGGCTTGGTAGAACCGCACCTTCTCGGTCATGCCGAGCAGGCGGATGGCTTCGAGCAACCGCAGCACGCCCATCCCATCGGAATTGGCGGTGTATTCCGGCGTCTCGAAGCTGACCTGAACGTGGGATTGCGCGGCCAGATTGTAGATTTCGTCGGGCTGCGTTTCCTGGACGATGCGGATCAGATTGGTGGCGTCCGTCATGTCCCCGTAGTGAAGGATCAGCCGGGGGTCGGACTCATGAGGGTCCTGGAAGAGGTGTTCGATGCGGCTGGTGTTGAATGACGATGACCGGCGCTTGATCCCGTGGACAATATAGCCCTTGTCCAGCAGCAGTTCTGCGAGATATGCGCCATCCTGGCCGGTGATGCCTGTCACGAGAGCAGTCTTGCGGGTCATAATGGTCATTCCTTCGTTTTCCGGCGACGCCTTAGCGTTAATCTCGAAGCGACGGAACACCCTCTGCGCATGACCCAATACGGGTCGCGCCGGGGGCGCAACTTGCCAGTTCACGCAGACAGCGATTTTCCCACCTGGACGCGACAATCACCGGTCGAGCCGATTGGGCCTTTAGGCTGTGCCGATCATCGGATCAACCGGTTATCGCGACAGCCTTCCGCATACAGCAACACACCAGGTTGACCGCCCGCTCCCGGTGCTGGACAAGGCCTTCGGGTATGGGGACTTGGTAGGGTGCCTGCCGGGCGTCGACCTCTCCCCTGTCAACCATCCGCTTGTGCGGGACCATGTCAGTCTTGCGAGGTTATTTGTCGTCCCTGATGCGCGCCCTTTTCGCTTCTACCGGTCCGGGCGCCGTTCTGCCCGGCGAGACCCGCGCCTCCACGGCGCTGCGTACGGTCGTCGACGTGATTCCCTCCTGAACTGTTTTCAGAGCGTTCCAGATCTTGCATGACAGTCAAAAACGTTCCTGCCGAGACGCTAGGCGGTCCCGGGCTAGGGACACCATAGCGACCTTTCGAATTCGGATGCGTGTAGGAGGGCTTTACGATATCAGCCCGAGTTGTTTCAGCGCGGCTGCGGCCGCTAGGCGTTACGGTTTAGCATGATGTTGGGCGACAATTCCTTTGCTGGTGAGCGCGGCCCCCGTCCGAGGGCCGACGACCGGTCACGCATTGCGGCTGTCCATGCCCAGCCGTCAGACTGGGTTGGGGATCGCCCGCCCACGCCTGCTTTTGACCTGGCTGTCTATTGGCGCCTGGCGCTGAAGCATCGCATTCTGATTCTCGGCTGCTTCTTCGGAATGCTGGCCCTCGGCGCGGCGCTGACGTTGCTCATGACGCCGATCTATACCGCCAAGGCTACTCTGCAGATCGACCGCGAAGCCGCCAGGGTCTTCAGCTCCGAGGAGGTCTCTCCTCCCGAAAGCATGATCGCCGGAGAAGAGTTCTTCCAGACGCAGTACGGCCTGCTTCGCAGCCGCTCGCTCGCCGAACGGGTCGTCGAAAACCTTGGGCTCGCCAGCTCTAACGCGGCGCTGGAGGCGATCGGGGCCGAACCGCCGACCGCCGCCGGCTCGGGCGCCTCGCAGGCGTCCCAGCGCCGGGCCGCGGCCCTGAAAGTAGTGCAGGCGAGCCTCAGCGTTGCTCCCGTACGGGGCTCGCGGCTTGTGTCCGTCGGGTATGACAATCCCGATCCCGTCGTGGCGGCGCGGATCGCCAACGGCTTCGCGGAAAACTTCATCCAGGCCAATCTGGACAGGAAATTCGAGAGCTCCTCGTACGCTCGCGAGTTTCTCGAGGAACGCATCGCCCAGACCAAGGATCGGCTGGAATCGGCCGAACGCCAGCTTGTCGCCTATGCCGCCAATCAGCAGATCATCAACATCAGCGAGCCCGGAAGTGGCGAGGCCAATGTCGGCGCAACCCAATCCCTGACCTCCAATAATCTCGTCGCCATAAACGGCGCGTTGGCGAAAGCCCGCGAGGAGCGGGTCGCGGCGGAAGAGCGGTGGCGCTCGGCGCGAAGCTCTGCCTTGATGACGCTGCCGGAGGTTTTGCAGAACCCGACGATTCAGCGACTGATGGAACAGAAGGCGGTTCTGGACGCCGCCTACCAACAAAAGCTCAGCATCTATCGGCCGGACTACCCGGAGATGGTGCAGTTGAAGGCCCAGAGCGACGAGGCCGATGGTCAGATTCAGGCCATCGCCGGCAACATCCGTCGCTCGATCCAAAGCGAATATGAGATCGCGGCCCGCCAGGAGCGGTCGCTTGCAGGCCAGGTCGCGGCCCTGACCGACGATGTGCTGGATCTTCGTGACCGTTCCATCCAGTACAACATTCTGCAGCGCGAACTGGATACGACCCGCACCCTCTATGAGGGGCTTCTGCAGCGCTACAAGGAAGTGAGCGTCACAGGCGGGGTCGCGGCCAACAACATCTCGATCGTTGATCGCGCCGCGCCGCCGGAGGCGCCGTCCAAGCCGAATTTGCTGCTCAACATCTTGGTTGCGGCCCTGCTGGGCATCGGCCTGGGCGCGGCGGGCGCCCTTGTTCTCGAGGCGTTGGACGAGACCCTGGCGACCCCCGACGACGCCGAGAGCAAGTTGGGAGTCCCCGTACTCGGCGTGGTCCCGCTGCTGGAAAAAGGGCAGACTACCGCCGCTGCGTTGGCGGACCTCAGGTCCGGCTTCTCCGAAGCCTATTACTCCCTGCGAACGGCGCTTCAGTTCTCGACGCCCGATGGAGCGCCCAGCAGTCTTTTGATCACCAGCGCCCGACCAGCTGAAGGCAAGTCGACCACGGCCTACGCCATCGCGCTAAACCTCGCCCGGGTCGGACGGCGCGTGCTGCTGGTGGATGGCGACCTTCGCAACCCGTCCATGCACCGGGTCGTCGGTGTCGAAAACGAATGGGGGATGAGCAATCTCCTCTCGGGCTCGGCAGACCTCGCCGCGGTTGTGCGACCGACCAACGCGGAAAACCTGTTCTTTATTCCGTGCGGCCCTCTGCCGCCCAACCCGGCCGAACTGTGGGGCGGCGACCGGTTGCGCCAGATCCTGGCCGAAGCCCGGGCCACCTACGACCATGTGGTCATCGACGGTCCCCCTGTTCTCGGATTTGCGGACTCGCCTTTGCTGGCCGCCGCCGTGGGCGGCGTGGTCTTCGTGATCGAGTCCAGAGGCACCCGTCGGGGCCAGGCGCGCGGCGCACTGGGACGTCTCAGGGTCGGCCAGGCCCATCTGCTGGGCCTGGTACTGTCGAAGTTCAGTGCCAAGAGCACGTCCTACGGCGGCTACGACTACGCCTATGACTACAAATACGGGGCCGAGGCAGAACACAGCGGCGCAACCACCAGCTCCAAGGCGGGCGGGAAGGCCAAACGGACTTGAGGAGCGTGACGGAAACGTCAGGCCCGCAACGGCGCCTCGCGGCGGCCGGGGTTATTCCCTATGCGCTGGCGGTCGGGGGCATGGTGCTTGCCTGGCAGATCGTCATCCAGCCGTACATCGAGCGGGCGCCCGTCGAAGCGGCTATCCGGATCGCTCCCACCTCGCCGCTTGTCCTGCGGCGTGCAGCCGAGTCGGAGTTGGCCGCTGGACGCAACGACAACGCCGCCGCTCTCAGCCGGGACGCCCTGAGCCGCGCGCCCTTTGACGTAAAGGCGCTGCGGGTCGTGGGATTGACGGAGGCCAAGGCCGGCCGTCTAGATGAGGCGAACGAAATACTGACCCTGGCCGGGAACTGGAGCCTTCGGGACGACCCGACTCATGCCTGGCTCGTGGAACACAGGCTTCGGCGAGGGGACTACGCCTCCGCCTTCGCACATGCGGACACCCTGGCGCGACGTCGGGGAGACCTTCAGCCCCCGACCTTCCGTCTCTTCACCCTGGCTGCGACGAGAGACCCGCAACGGGTCCTGCCGGTGCTCACGGACCTGCTCGCTATCCGTCCGCCCTGGCGGCCGGGTTATCTGACGAGCCTCTATGAGGCGGATGGCAGTTTGCCGGTCGCCGCCAATCTCGCTGTCCTGCTCCAGTCCACTCCCGCGCCCCTGACGACGACAGAACTCCAGGAGTTCTATGCGAATGCGATGGCGCAGCGACAGGTCGGGATCATAAAGACCGTGCGGGCGCGCCTGAACCGCCCCGCCTCCGGCTCGGCGGTGACAAACGGCCGCTTCGACGATCCGACGGCTCCTGAGCCGTTCCAATGGTCTCTGGTCCAGAAGTCCGGCGCGGTCGCCGAGGCCATGACTGACGAGCTCAGGCCTTCGAACCCGGCTCTCAGGGTCGAATACGATGGCTATTCCGCCGCCGTCATAGCTCATCAAAGGGTATTCCTCGCACCGGGCGCGCACCACTTGCGCTTCCAGTTCAGAATCGAATCCGGAGAACCGACTGACCGTATGGGATGGAACATCACCTGCGACCCCGGGGGCCGTTCCATACTCTCAAGCTCGGCCGTGCCGGTTACGGGAGCCGGCGCATGGACCTCTTCAGCCGTGAAATTTTCCGTTCCGGAGGGTTGCCCCAGCCAACTGCTGGAACTCCGGGGCCGGGCTCTGGACAACCGCAAGCCCATGGTTGTCTGGTTCGACGAGGTTGCGATCGACGCCTTCAAACCGACGCCGAACTGATGCCGTCTCGCCGAATGATCCCGCCTGTAATCCAGGCAAGACAGTTGTGGGCGCCGCGGACAGCCAACGATCCCGCCCGATCTGGGCCGTATTTATGTAAACGCCATTGTCTATAGTGCAGAAGATTCTCAGGGAACGGCGGGACGCTGTCGCTATTGCGGCGGTGGTTCTACTGGCGTTTTCGTTCGTCTTTGGCGGCGCCAGTCAGGGTAACGCGCTGCGTCTGGCGCTCATCGAATTGGCCGCCCTTCCGCTTCTGGTCCTCGCCACGGGCCGCCTCGTCTCGACCAGACTCTGGCGTCAGCATCGTTTCGCGCTCGGCCTGCTGGCGGCCGTCGTCGCCGTGCCCCTCATCCAGTTGATCCCTCTGCCCACGTCGATCTGGAGCGGACTTCCCGGCAGGGAGAACATGATGGTGGCCCTGCAACTCGCGGGGCTGCAGCCCGGGTGGAATCCAGTGAGCTTGACCCCCGAACCCACGTGGCGCTCAGCCCTGGCGCTCATTCCTCCGGCGGCCTTGTTTGCCGGCGTGCTGTCGCTTTCCCCGTCTCAACGCGAGCTGATGGTCCAGTTCTGTATCGCCGCAGCGGTCGTGGGGATCCTTCTGGGCGCCGCACAACTGGGCAGCGGCGGAGATCGCCTGTACGTCTGGAGCTGGACAGACGCCGGATCGATCAACGGCTTCTTCGCCAACCGCAATCATCTTGCGTCAAGCCTCCTGGTCACCCTGCCATTCGCCCTCACATTCGGAGCGGCGACGCTGCGAAGGCGAGAGCAACAATCATCGACACTCTGGCTGGGTGCGCTGTTCGCCGGTCTGGTCGTTGTGGCCCTTGCCGCGATCCGGTCGCGCGCCGGCATCACCTTGTTCGTTCCGGTGATGCTCGTCAGCATGCTTGCCGCCTGGATTGCGGCGGGACGGGGCCGGCCGGGTCGAGCGCTCCTCATGCTTGTGGGATCGCTCGGCGTCGCACTGACGGCCGTCGCGGTGCTCGCACTCCCACCCATCCTAGCCCGGTTCGACACCGATGGGGCGGTCGACACCCGCTTCGAGCGCTGGCCTCTCGTGGCGGAGACAGCCCAAGCTTATCTGCCGCTTGGATCGGGCATCGGCAGCTTCGACGCCGTCTATCGTTCGGTCGAGCCGCGGGAAGAATTGGACAGCACCTTCTTCAACCAGGCCCACAACGAGTATTTGCAGATCTGGCTGGAGGCGGGATGGCTCGGGATAGGCGTGTTGCTGGCCTTCCTCGTCTGGTACGCTCGGAGATGCGCCAGCGCCTGGAGGGCCGCTCCATCGCGCGAACGGGACCTTCAGCGCGCGGCGAGTATTGGGATCGGCGTGCTACTCCTGCATTCGGCGGCGGACTATCCCTTGCGTACGACGACGATGGCCGTTTTGCTGGCCCTGTGCTGCGGTCTTCTCGAGCTCGCCCGGCGATCCGACCTCGCTTCACGGGCCTAGATCGCGCCTCGGGGGCGCGAGGGATGATCGGCATTCAGGTCGGCGGCTCGCCCGGCGAACCCGGTCTCTATACGGCGGCCGACGGGGTCCAGAGTGGAACTACGCACCACGCCGTGTTCCGAGTGCATCGCTTGGCGTTGCGTGTCCCACAGTCTCAGAGCGGTGAGCACGCCCGACTCATAGGCTTTCGTATCCACGCCAATGCGCCGATGATCCGCTTGGATCTGCTGGGTCGGCGTATGACCGTGCACCACCACCTTCTCGAATTCGACGTTGCTGTGAAGGAAGCTGTTCCGGATCCACATCAGGTCACGGGCGGACTGGTCAGCCAAAGCGACCCCGGGCCTGGCGCCCGCATGGGCAAAGAAGTAGTCACCCTCCGACACGCAGAGCTCCAGGTTCTCCAGAAACGCCCGTTCCGTCGGCGTAACCTTGTGGTCCAGATCGGCGGACACATGGGCCCAGCCCCCCGCCTTGTGCTTGATCTGCGGCAGCCGAAGCCCATAGGACGCCAAGGTGGCGTCGCCGCCGTACTCGCACCAGGTCGGCCCCGTGGTCGGGTTGTCCAGGAAGTCCAGCATGGCTTCCTCGTGGTTGCCCTTCAGGAACCGCCACTCGATGCCCTCGCCCTTCGGGAGGGCGGCAAGGTATTGGATCACGCCGCGCGAATCCGGGCCGCGGTCGATATAGTCGCCGAGGAAGACGACTGTCTTTTTCCGAGCATCGGAAGCCGCGGCGTCGATGCGGATCGCTTCGACCAGCGGCTTCAGCAGATCCAGTCGCCCGTGGATATCGCCGATCGCCCATACGATCTGACCATCCGGCACGCGCGGAGTCTCGGGGGCCTTAACAGGGGCTCGACGTTTCAACAGTTTTGAAAACATGGTTTCTTGTCGACCGGGGCGGAACTCGCCACCGCCAATTCTGAACATCCTGCTGATCAGGGACCCGACCCGCCTCAGTGCGACTAGCGACGTCCCAAGTCCGCAAAAGGGCGCCCCCTAACCCTCGAACACCGCACCAAAATCCGCGTTCGCCTGCGCATAGTCGGGCGGGCGGCCGATGTCCATCCAATACCCCTCGGCGCGTTGAAGCCGGACCGGAAGTTCGCGCGCGATCATGTCGGCGATCAGGGCCGGCATGTCATAGAAGGCGTCTTTCGGTATCAGGTCGAGAACCGCGGGCGACAGCACATAGACCCCGGCGCTGATGGTGTAGCTCTGGGTCGGCTTCTCATCGATCCGGGTCACCTGCGCCCCGTTGGCGTTCACCACGCCGAACGGCACCTGCATCTGGTAGTCGCGCACCACCACGGTGGCCAGGGCGTCCGACTGCAGATGCGAATCCAGCAGATGGCTGTAGTCGGCCTTGGCCAGCACGTCGCCGTTGGTGACCACGAAGGGTTCGTCGGGCCGGGGCATCAGGCTGAGCGCGCCGCAGGTGCCCAGCGGCTTGGCCTCGCGCAGGTAGCGGATGTTCAGGCCGAGAGCCGACCCGTCGCCGAAATGACTCTCGATCTGCTCGGCCTTGTAGTTCACGGCCAGCCAGAAATTGCGGAACCCCTGCCCCGCCAGATTGCCGACGATGGTGTCCAGGATGGGCCGCGAGCCGACGGTCAGCATCGGCTTGGGCGTGTCGCAGGTCAGTTCGGCCAGCCGCTCGCCCTTGCCGCCGGCCATGATGACCACCGGATTGGTGCGGACCGGGATGTTGAGGAAGTCCTCGACCGTGACCATGCCGACCACGCGGCGTTTGTCGTCGAGAATGGGCAGCTGGCGCAGGCTGTGGGCCCGCAGGGTCGCCAGCATCGCGGCCGGGTCCTGATGGTCGTCGGCGCAGACGGGCTTGGCGTTGGCGGCGCCGATGGCCCGGTCCTCCATCCCCGCGCCCCTGATCAGCGCGCGGCGCACGTCGCCGTCGGACAGGGCGCCCAGAAGCCGCCGTTCAGCATCGACCACCAGGGCGATGCCGGCGCCGGTCGCGTCGATCGAGATCAGGGCGTCGCGGAACGTCGCCTCCGGTCCGATCAGGGCTTTCTCCCACTGCCGCATTACGCTGTCCCCTGCCCGTCCTCGAGCGCGTCGTCCGGCGCATAGTCGCGCTGCGCCGCCGTGCCGATCAAGCGCCATTGCTGCATCGGCGACAAGCCGTCGGCGGGGCGTTTGGCGGTCATGGCGTCCGGGGTCAGGATCTCGCCGCGGCGGATCGGGCGGGCGGCGACCAGCGACCGGCGCGCGATCGCCAGATTGCCCAGTTCGGCCGGCGCCGGCGCCTTCTCGGGCCGACCCAGGGCGATCTCGACGTCGCGGATGGCGCGGACCATGGCCGCCAGTTCGTCGGGCTCCAGCGAGGCCGGATGGTCGGGGCCGGGGCGGGTGCGGCTGAGGGTGAAATGCTTCTCGATCACGCAGGCGCCCCGCGCGACGGCGGCGACCGCCACGGTCAGGCCCAGGCTGTGGTCGGAATAGCCGACCTTCAGACCGAAGGTTTGCGCCATCGTGTCCATGGCGCGCAGGTTGATGGCTTCCAGCGGGGCCGGATATTCGGTCGTGCAGTGCAGCAGGGTCACCCGCTCGCGCAAAGCCGCCTGACCCGCGGCGAAGGCGCGCTCGAGATCGTCCGGGCCTGAAGGATCGCCGTGGCGCGTCAGGCCGAAGGCGATGACGGTCAGGGTCTGACGCACCTCGTCCAGCGTCGCCATGCCGGTCGAGACGATCAGCGGCGGTCCGACACGGGCGGCGGCCAGCAGCATGGCGCCCCAGGTCAGGTCGCCGGACGGGATCTTGATCGCCGGCATGTCGAGACCGGACAGGAAGTCCAGGCTCTCCATGTCGAAGGCGGTCGACATGAAGCGCACCCCGCGCCGGGCGCAGCGGTCGGCCAGGACGCGGTGGTCGGCGCGGCTCAGCGCCAGCTTGCGCACCATGTCCAGTTGGGTTCCGCCCTCGCCGGTGTTGGTCTCCTGATAGGCGGCCTTCATGGCCCGCGCCGTCAGGACGGCCTCGGGGACGAAGGTCTGGAATTTGACGACATCGGCGCCGGCCTCGGCGGCGACGTCGATCATGCGGCAGGCGTCGTCCAGCGAACCGTCGTGGTTCACCCCGGCTTCGGCGATGATGAGGACGGGATCATGCATGAGGCGGTTCGCCGTCGTAGAATCGCTTGCGCAGCAGGATGTCGCGGGGCGGGGCGGCGACCAGGGCCCCGACAATGCGCGCCGAGCTCTGGCCGTCGCCATAGGGATTGTCGAAGCCCGGCATGTCGCCGGCCATGGCCCGGGCGATCGCGGCGGAGATGGCGGCCGGCTCGGCCTCGGCGTGCAGGATCGACGGCCCGGCCAGACGGCCGGCCTGTCTCAGCCCGACATTCACCGTCGGGGTCCGCACCGAGGGCGCCTCGGCCAGTCCGCTGGAGGAGTTGCCGACCACGGCGTCGCAGGCGGCCAGCAGCGGCAGATAGGCGGGCCCGAGAGCGTCATGCAGGCTGACGTTGCTCCGGCCCGCGGCGAAGGCCTCAAGCGCGGCGTTGAACGCCAGCCCGCCCGGATCGGCGTTGGCGCGGGTGATCCACAGCGCCACGTCCGTCAGCTGCTCCAGCGCTTTCAGCAAGGCGTCCAGTTCGGCGAGCCCCTTGTCCGGCAGGGTCGTCACAGGGTGGAAGGTGACCAGCAGGTTCCGCGCGCCGAGCGGTCGCCCCAGCCGGGTTTCCAGCGCCTCACGAGCCATCGCCGGCGCGCGGCTCAGCATGTCCAGTCCGGGGTTGCCGACGACATGGACCCGGTCCGGCGCCTCGCCCATGCGGATCACGCGGCGGGCGGCGTCCGGGTGGGTGACCAGATGCAGGTGGGACAGTTTGGTGATGGCGTGCCTGATACCCTCGTCGATCGCGCCCTCGGTCACGTCGCCGCCGCCGATGTGGGCGATGGGGACGCGGGTCAGCATGGCGGCCTGGGCCAGGGCCAGGGTCTCGAACCGGTCGCCGAGCAGCATCAGCATGTCCGGCCGCAACTGCTCCAGCGCCTCAACCGCTCCGGTCAGACCCGCCGCCATGGACCGGGCGAGGCCAGCGGGATCGTCCGAGGTCAGGGCCATGGGCACGCGCGCGTCGATGGCGAAGCCGTCGGCCTCGATCTGTCCGATCGTCATGCCGTGGCGCTCTTCGAGATGGGTTCCGGTGACGAGCAGCTGCAGCGACAGGTCGTCCGAAGCGGCGATGTCGCGCATGGGCCAGGCCAGCAGGCCGTAGTCGGCCCGCCCGCTGGTCGCCACGCAGATCCGCCGTTTCCCCAACCACGCCTCCATGATGAAGCTGTAGGCCGCGCGCCTTAGCAACCTGCTACCATGTCCGGGGAGGATCGCATGCGAATCGGATTGTGCGGAACCGGCGGCTTCGCCCGGGAGGTGGCTCCCTTGGCCGTGGCCCAGGCGGGCGCGGACAATGTCTCCCATCTGGCGCTCGAGCCGGGACAGGACGCGGTCAACGGCGTGCCCATCATCCTGCAAGCCGAGGCGACCCCGGATATGGCCGTGTCCATCCCCGTCGCCGACGCGGCCCTGCGCCGCCGGATCGATGCCGAGATGAGGGCCGCGGGCCGGGCCTTCGTCTCCATCGTGGCCCCGACCTGCATCTTCCGCGGACCCTCGCAGATCGGCGAGGGCGCCATCCTGTGCGACCATGTGGTGATCACCGCCAATGTCGTCATCGGCCGGCATTTCCAGGCCAATCTGTTCTGCTACGTCGCGCACGACTGCGTCGTCGGCGACTTCGTCACCCTGGCTCCCCGCGTCTGCGTCAACGGCAATACGGTGATCGAGGACGACGTCTATGTCGGAACCGGCGCCGTGCTGAAACAGGGCACGCCGGACAGGCCGTTGCGTATCGGCCGCGGCGCGGTCATCGGCATGGGGGCGGTGGTGACGAAGGACGTGCCGGCCGGCGCGGTCGTGGTCGGCAATCCGGCCCGGCCGCTGGACCGCTAGGCGTCGGCCAGCCGGGCGCTGCTGGGGAGGTTGATCACGCTGGCCTCCAGCGCCTCGGCGACCGGCAGGGCGTCGCGCGGGCAGGCTGCGTACATCGGCAGACGGTGCATCAGCGTCCACAGCGGCCGGGCCATGAAGCCGGCGTCGTTCAGAGCCTCGAGCAGGGCGTCGCGCATCGCCATGTCCGGCCGGTCGAGGATCACGGCGTTGAGCCAGTGATTGACCTCCGCCCCGGGCCGGGCGGTCAGCAGCCGCGCCCCTTCCACGCCGCGGAACGCCTCCGCATAGCGCTGCGTCAGCATCGCCTTGCGCGCCATCATGTCGGGCAGCCGTTCCAGCTGGGCGCACCCCAAGGCCGCGTTCAGGTTCGGCATGCGGTAGTTCCAGCCGACCTCGTCGTGGACGAACGACCATTTGTGCGGGACCCGCGCCGTGGTCGTCAGGTGCTTGGCCCGTCGACCCAGCTCGGGATCGTTGGTCAGGATCGCGCCGCCTCCGCCGGTGGTGACGATCTTGTTGCCATTGAAACTGAGCGCCGAGACCAGCCCGACATTGCCGACATGCCGCCCGTTCCAGCGCGAGCCGAGGCCCTCGGCGGCGTCCTCGACCAGCGTCAGCTTCCAGCGGGCCGCGACCTCCGCCAGACCGTCCAGATCGCACGGATGGCCGAAGACGTGCATGACCATCAAGGCCCGGATCGGCGCGCCGGTGCGGCTGTTGACGCAGACGTCGCCGTTGAGGCGCGCGGTCTCGTGCAGATATGCGTCCAGCCGGACGGGATCGACGCCCAGCGTCGTCGCCTCGGAGTCCACGAAATGCGGCGTCGCGCCCTGATAGGCCACGGCGTTGGCGGTGGCGACGAAGGTCAGGGCCGGGACCAGCACCTCGTCGCGCGCCTTCACCCCCGCCAGACGCAGGCAGATGTCGAGCGCCGCGGTGCCGTTGGATGTCGCCACCGCATGGGCGGCGCCCGTGATAGTTTCCAGATCGCGTTCGATGCGGTCGACATAGGCGCCGACGGACGACACCCAGCCGGTGTCGAGGCAGTCCTTCAGATAGGTCCACTCCCGCCCCCGGAACTCGGGTTCGTGCAGGGCGACGCCGCCCTCGGACGCCGGCAGGGCGGCGCGCACCGCCGCGAGGACCCGACCGGGCAGGCTCACAGCACGTACCGATCCGCCTTGTAGCGGGCCAGGTTGGCGGGATCGCTGAACCAGTCGATGGTCTGCCGCAGACCGCGCGCGAAGCCCTCGCCGTCCCCGTATTCGGGCGACCAGCCGGTCAGGGACTGCATCAGGGCGCTGTCGGCCCACAGGCGTTCGACCTCGCTGGCCTCCGGGCGCAGGCGCTGGTCGTCGGTGACGATAGCGACGTCGCGGTCCATCAGGGCGATGATCTGACGCGCCGTGTCGCCGATCGAGACCTCGAAGCCGCTGCCGACATTGACCGTCTGGCCCACGGCGGCGTCGCATTCCGCCAGCGCCTCGAAGCCGCGCGCGGTGTCGGCCACGAAGGTGAAGTCCCGCGTCGGATGCACCGCGCCCAGCTTGATCTCGCTCGCGCCCGCCGCGATCTGGGTGATGACCGCCGGGATCACCGCCCGCGCCGACTGGCGGGGTCCGTAGGTGTTGAAGGGGCGGATCACCGTCACGGGCGTGCCGAAAGCCGCATGGAAGCTCAGCGCGATCTGGTCCGCGCCGATCTTGCTGGCCGAATAGGGCGACTGGCCCTGCAGCGGATGGGCCTCGGTGATCGGAACGAACCGCGCCGTGCCATAGACCTCGCTGGTCGAGGTGTGGACCACCCGCTCGACCCCGAGGTCGCGCGCCGCCTGGACGATGTTCAGCGTGCCCAGGACGTTGGTCTCAACATAGGTCTGGGGCGAGTGGTAGCTGTAGGGGATGGCGATCAGGGCCGCGAGGTGCAGGACCACGTCGCACCCGGTCATGGCCGTACGCACCCCGTGCGGATCGCGGATGTCGCCGGCGAAGACGTCCAGATCCTTGCGGACGTCCGCCGGGCTGTCATCCAGCCAGCCCCAGCCGCCGAGACTGTTGTACTGGACGAAGGCGCGCACGTCGCAACCGCGCCGCACCAGCCGCTCGGTCAGGTGCGAGCCGATGAAGCCGTCCGCGCCGGTGACCAGTATGCGCTTGCCGTCCAGGTGCATCATTGTTCCTGCGATGTTGCAAATCCGGATTCCTAGCAGGAGCAACAACTTCTGAAAAACTTGCCTAACTATTCCAGAAATTGTGCGACTTCGCTCCATTTTGGAAAATCGAGCCCGCCCCGGAGACATTTTCGGGCCGCCTGCGCTCTGATCGCAAAGGATCTGGACAACCCGCGGTCCCACTTTTCTCTTGCTTGCCGCTGAAGTGTGATTGTAGAAGACAGGCTGCTGAGGTGCGAGCGCCTCGGTGGATGAATTAAATCAAGGGGATTAGCATGCGTAAGACCATCGCCGCCGTTACGGCCGGCCTGCTGCTGGTTGCTGGCCAAGCGGCCGCTGCTGGCTCGAACTCCGCCGTGACTCGCGTTGGCGATCGCGTCGGCGCCACCTCCGGTGAATCTTCGGAATTCGCCGGCATTCCGCTTCCCGTTCTCCTGATCGGCGCCGCCGTTATCGTCGCCACTGTCGTGGTTGCGACCGACGACGACAGCGAGAGCGACTAAACAAGAGCTGAGGCGACGGTCGGCGATTGCTGGCTGTCGTTTTGGTATGTTGTCGAGGCCAGTCGGATTACCGGCTGGTCTTTTCAGCGTTTCCATCGCCTTGAACCATGTCTTCCTGCGTCGGCCCCTGGCTCGACCCTTGAGAAATTGATCCGGCTTTGCCACGGCTTCTGACCATGGCCGTCCCATTGTGGACCCTTGCAGTTTGCGCGGCCATCGCCGGCTGCGGCAGCGGCCCCACGACCGCCTCGGCGCCCTCCTCACCGAACAGCGCAGGTGCAGCCGACCGGCTTACGGCCTTGACCGCCCTGGACCAGCGTGTGGCCCGGGTGGCGCAGCGACTGTCCGAGGACAATGTCGACCTGTGTCCCGCGGTCCGGCGATCCGCCGGCTGGGCCCTGCATTCCGCCAGCCAGTACAGCAACGAACTGCGGCCGCTCGTGCAGGCCCGGTTCGGCCTGGAGGGCGACCTGCCGGGGGTCCTCTCCGCGCCGCCGACCTCGGCCGCCGCCGCTGCGGGCCTGCGCGAGGGCGACCTGATCCTCGCCGTCAACGGAACGGCGCTGAACCTTGGCCCGGCCCGGACCGCGCCCGCCTTCGAGGGTCTGGCCGCCAACCTGGCCGTTGTAGATCGCGCCCTCGCCGGCGGGGCGACACGCCTCGATATTCGCCGGGGCGGCGAACCCCTGAGCGTGACGGTCGAGCCTCATCGCGCGTGCGGCTATGATGTCCAGCTGAACCCCTCGGATGAACTGAATGCGCGCGCCGACGGACGGCGCCTGTTCATCAGCACGGCCTTGGCCGGATTCACCCAGTCGGACGACGAACTGGCGCTGATCCTCGGCCATGAACTGGCCCACCATGTGCTGCGGCACCGCACATGGAGCGACGTGGGCGGCGCGGGGCGCGAGGCCAATGACGCTGCGGCCGTCAGCGGGTCCGGAAGCAAGGAGCAGCAGGCGGACCGGGTCGGCCTGTTCCTGGTCGCCCGCGCCGGATACGACACCCGGATCGCGCCCGCCTTCTGGCGCCGCTTCGGGGCCGCCAACTGGCGCGTCCGGTATCCGCAACTGCGCCACGCCTCGGCCGAAGCCCGCGCCCGGGCGCTGGAACAGGTGCAGCTCGAGATCGATGCGAAACGGGCCCAGGGCGGCCCCCTGCTGCCCTGAAGGTCAGATCGGCGAGCGTTCGGCCGCCCGCAGGTCCTCGAGAGTGTCGATGTCGACAGACCGCTCGACCGGCATTTCATACGCGGCCGTCTCGCCCGCTTTACACATCGCGCGCCCTGCTCTCAGCCACGCCAGGTCCGCCGCATAGACGGCGCCGTTGACGCGATACGCCGGCGGCAGATCCTGACGCCGCCAGCCGATATCCGCCGGCTTCTCGACGAAGGGCGACAACCGCCCCGCCGCGTCACGCCGGAAGATCAGATAAGGATGACAGGGCGCCTCGCTGACGGACACGGCGCCGGGAGCCCCTTTTTCAGCCATCAGCGTCAGCGTCGCCTCGATGTCCCCCGCGGTCCTGAGGGGCGAAGTGGGCTGAAGCAGCACCACAATGTCATAGCCCGGCACGCGGTCCGCGGCGTCCAGCACCACATCGACCGAGGCGGCTGTGTCGCTGGCCAGTTCGGGCGCGCGCTGGAACGGCGCCTCGCAGCCCAGCGCCCGGGCTGTCTCGATAATCTCGGGATCATCGGAAGACAGGATCAGTCGGTCGATGCTATTCGCCGCCTGGGCAGCCTGTATCGTCCAGGCGATCAGCGGCTCGCCTCGAAACTGCGCCAGGTTCTTGCGTGGCAGACCCTTGGACCCTCCCCGCGCGGTGATGACGGCCAGAACCGATCGGCCCCCGATCACGATCCGGCCCCCGGAGACCAGCCGAGCTCCGGCAAGACCGCCGCCGTCGCTCTCAACTGCTCGTACGCGACCATGATGTGGTACAGCGAACTGGCCGGCGCGGGCTCCTCGGCGAAGCCTCCGTCGGCCTGCATCTTGTCGCGCCACAGGCCCGAAGGCTCGAGATAGCGCTGCAGGCCCGCCAGCGCCTTGCGCCCGTCGTGCAGCAACAGGCTCCGGCGTCCGCCCTCGCCGCCCTCCGCCAGGATCAGCGCTGCCTTCAGACGCTCGGTCTGCGGCCACAGCCTCGCTTGAGTCGAGCGCACCGACAGATCGTCGTTCAGGGCGTCCATGGCTACGCCCCGCCCCTGATCCACGCCCCGGGCGCCCATGTCGTACAGCCGGGCCGCCGCATCCAGAGCCCAGGTTTCGCTGCGCAGGCGGCCCCAGCGCGTCAGCAGCCAAGCCCATTCGAACTGGTGCCCGGGCTCAACCAGGCGGCCGTCCTCTCCGGTCGCCGGCCGCCATTCGGCGTCGAAGAATTCACGCAGGAAGCCGCGCTCCGGGTCGATGAAGGCGCGCCGGGCCAGGGCGACGATCTCATCCGCCATCTCGCGCCAAACGCCCTCGGGCTCGATCGCTTCCCAAGCCAGACAGGCCTCGAGCAGATGCATATGCGCATTGGCCTGATACGGATGATCGCCCGTCTCGCGCCATCCGCCGGTCGGCGCGCGCAGGGCCGACAGGGCGTCGCGCACGGTATGGGCCCGCTCCGTCATCATGCCGGGTGCGATCCCGACCCGGGCGGCGGCGGCGAAGGCGAACAGGGCGAAGGCCTGATCATAGAGGGAGGCGGCGTCGTCGAGCACAGCGCCGTCCGCCGACACCCGGGTCCGGTACAGATCGTCAGCGCGCCGGTTGGTCGCCTCGAACCGCTCCAGACTCCGGCTGACCAGCGACCGCCACGGCCCGGCCCAGCCCGCCGCGCCCGCGGCGCAATAGACATAGGCTTGGCGCGCCTGCACCCGCGCGCGGCGGAAGTCGCCCGAGACGGAGCCGGACAGCTCTATCGTCTCGCGAAATCCGCCGTCGTCGTCCACGCCGATCGTGGCCCAGACCGGCAAGGCGTTCAGCCGCATCCAGCGGTCGAAGCTTCGCGCCCTGTCCGCCAGCGTATCGCGTCCGACGGCGGCGCCCTGCGCGTGGGCGGGCGACGCCGTCCTGATACGCTCGACCAGGCCCTTCACCTCCTGGGCCCGGTCCAGGCTGCACACCAGAACAGCATCCCGCTCGGCGATGATCGCGATGTTCGACACGCCCGCGGTGGCGACGATCATGCCCTTGGCGGCGCGGACCAGACCCGTATCCCCCTCGGTCGCGAACCAATCGCCCCGATCGCCCGACCCCAGGGCTTCAACCGCATCCCACGCGCCGAGATCGGACCAGCGATAGTCCACGGGCATCACCGAAATCCGGTCGCTCCGTTCCATGACCGCATAGTCGATCGAAATTTTGGGAGCGTGCCGGAATGCGTCGGTCAGCATCATCACGGCCGCGGATTCGGTCGGCAGAGCCGCGCGCGCGGTCGCCGCGACTTCGGGCGCGAACGCATCAAGCTGGGCCAGCAGCAGGTCGGCGCGGACCATGAAGTTTCCGCTATTCCACAAATAGCCGTCACGGACGTAGATCTCTGCCTGGGCCCGATCCGGCTTCTCCACGAACGCCCGGACGGGAGACAGTCCAGCCATCTCGGGGTGGATGTAGCCATAGGCCGAGGACGGATCCGTCGGCCGCACGCCGAAGGTCACGATCCGGCCCTGCCGGGCGGCCTCCGCCGCCTCGAGCACCGCGTCACGGAAGGCGGCGTCGTCCGGAATATGGTGATCCGAAGCGACGAACAACGCCACACCGTCCGGTGCGATGCGGGCCACCCACGCCGCGGCGGCCGCCATGGCCGGCGCCGAATCCCGACCCTCGGGTTCGAGCAGAATCACAGCCTCCAGATCCAGGGCTGACAACTGTTCGACGATGAACGCGCGGTGTGCCTGCCCAGCCACGACCATCAACCGTCCGCCGTCCGCAGCGAGCGGCGCCACCCGGCGGGCCGTCTCCTGGAACAGCGACAGGTCGCTGACGAAGTCGATGAACTGCTTAGGGCGGGCCGGCCGCGAGGCGGGCCAAAGCCGCGTTCCCGCGCCGCCACACAGAATCACCGGAAATATCGCCACGCTCGCCCCTCGTTCTCAGGAGCCATAGACGGGGGAAGGGCCGGCGGCAAACCCGCCCGGGCCCGTTGACACGCGGCCTAGAACGTCTTCCCCCAGCTTCCCATCAGCGTCCAGGCCGTCGGCGACGACCGCACGTTCCGATCGTCCCGGGTGACCAGCCCGCGCAAACTCAGCGCCGAGCCGTCGCCGAGCCGATGCACGCTGCCCAGCGACATGTCGATCTGGCGCCCGCTCGGCGCGGCCGAGAAGGTCCGTTCCGAGAAGACGGGGGCGTCGAAATAGTTCGCGGGCGCATCGGCCAGGAGGGCGCTGAAGACGCCGCTCTCGGTCCGCAACGGCTGGGCGATGGACCAGGTCAGGGTCTCGCACGCGAAGCCGAGCCTGTGACAGAAGGTGGTCAGACCCAGCGCCCAGGTCGAACTCAGCGCCGTCTCGGACAGACTCAGGAAACGTCCCTCCAGATCGGTGCGCGCCCAGCCCATCTCGGCGTTGAGGAACAGATCGGAGCGCAGGGCGAACTGACCCGACACCGAGCCGAAGGTGGTGGCGCTGGGCAGGGCGAAGCCGGAATCCAGCGGCGCGTACGAGCCCAGCGGGCCCATCTTCTCGTCCAGCCCGCCGACCGCGAAGCGCAGGCGGCTGGTCGGCGAGGTCTGCCAGTCGGCGACGAACCGGGCATAGCTGGAGACGTCTTCCTCCCGGGTCTGGAAGGGCATGGCGCGGTCGCCCACGCCTGTGTCGGCCGTGAGGGTCAGGGCGCCGAACCGCACCGCGCCCAGCCAGGCCCGGTCGACCTGGGCCAGGGAGGCGAAATTGTCGGCGGCCCCCAGCGAGAAGGGCGAGCGCGCGCCGTTGCGGCCCTGCCAGAAGGCGACCACGCCCCTGCCCGCCGAGAACTCCATCATCACGTCTTCGCGCCGACGCTCGTCCAGCCAGGGCGTGATGACGCTGGTCGAGGCTGCAAGGTCCCAGGCGCTGTCCTCGACGGCGGCGCTGGTCGTCAGCGACAGGGTCGACCCGAGGGGCCCGGCCGTGGTCAGGCGCGCCTGCTGGCGCGGCGCCTGGGGCAGCATGTTGGCGACCCCGCGGGGGGCGAGGCCATAGCTTGACGCCAGATTGACCCGGAACAGGCGGTTGAAGTCGTCGTGACCCACGGTCTGCAGGCCCGGAGCGGAGCGGATCGCATCACCGAACGCCCCGCCCGTGTAGGCGTAGCGCTGCTCGGTGACGGCGACCGCCTGGCCGCTCTGCATCGCCACCCGCGCGGCTCCGACCGGCTGGAAGGCGCGGGCCAGGTCCAGCAGGCCGCGTCCATAGACGCCGTCGACGCCCGGATCGCCGGTGTCGCGCGCCGTGGTCAGCAGGATCTGGACGGCCTCACGGCCCGTCAGATTGGGAAAGGCGTCGAGCAGCAGGGCCAGGGCCCCGGCCACCGCCGGCGCGGAAAACGAGGTGCCGTTGACCCGGTAACAGACGGTGCCGTCGCAGCTGGTGACCACGTCAACGCCCGGCGCGCTGATGAACTCGTTGGCCGAGACGCCGGCGCGGTTCGAGAAGCTGGCGATCTGGTTGGCGCTGTCATGCGCGCCGACGACGATGATGCTGCCGATGAAACGGAGGTCCGTGGCGTAGCGGCCCGGCCATTCGGGGCTGGCGCCGGCTTCGTTGCCGGCCGCGATGGCGAAGACCAGTCCCGCGTTCACCCCCCGCTGCAGCGCCGCCTCGAATGCGGAGGTGAGCGGGTCCGCACCGCCAAGCGACATGTTGACGATGCGGACGTTGTTGGCGATCGCATAGTCGATGGCGCGCGCCAGATCGGACGACCGGAAGCAGACGGTGTCGTCCGGATCGGTGCAGTCGCTGATGTCCGCCCGAATGGAGATGACGGTCGCTTCATAGGCGACCCCGATGGTGCCGAAGCCGTTGAAGTTCGCCGCGACCACGCCGGAGACCAGCGTGCCGTGAGCCGGCTCTCCGTTGGGTCCGACGGTCCCCGTGGGGGTGTTGCGACCGACGACGATGTCTGTCGACAGGTTCGAGATGCGTCCCGTGAGGTCGGCCTGGCTGAAGTCGATGCCCGAGTCGATGACCGCGACGTTGACGCCCAGGCCGGTCGCGCCCGTATCCCAGGCGCTGATCGCGTTGATGTTACCGACGGCGTAGTTCCGCAGATATTCGGGCGAGGTCGCGGACGGGCCCGGAG
>NZ_DATMYH010000122.1:0-5779 GCF_035561115.1 Brevundimonas sp. | reverse complement strand
GGGTCAGGTTGAGCCCGCCCCGCCCGGCCATCAGGAATTTGCGCGCGACCGAGGGCATGGCCTCGTGCACCACCACCTTCAGCCCCGCCTGCGCCAGGCGCTCGGCCGCCATCAGCCCGGCCGGCCCGGCTCCGATCACATGCACGGTGCGTGAGGATTCGCTCATCTGATCCGAAGTGAAAAGGGCTGGTGAGCGAAGAGGTGAGCCGCTGCAATTCGGCGCGGGTGCGAAACGCTCACCTCTTGCTCACTAGCACCTTTCACCCAACACTCGAAAAGAACCGTGACCGGAACGCCCCGAGCCGCCATACGCTCATCCCCCATGAGCGTCGCCTTCACCCGCGAGGAGGATCTGGAGGCTGTGGCCGCCGATCTTCCCGACCGTCCCGTCTCCCCGCACCCCAATCTGGTCACGTCCTCCGGCCTGACCGCGATCGAGGCCGCCCTGGCCGCGGCCCGCGCGGCCTACTCGGCCGCCCAGGCCCAGGGCGACATCGAGGCCGACCGCACCGCCATGGCCCGGGCCACCCGCGACCTGCGTTACTGGTCCGCCCGCAGAGCCACCGCCCAGCTGGTCGAGACCGAACCCGACGGCCGCGTCCGCTTCGGCGGCTCGGTCACGATCGAACGCGAGGACGGCCGGGCCCAGACCTGGCGCATCACCGGCGAGGACGAGGCCGATCCCGCCGCCGGTTCCGTCAGCCACGTCTCCCCCCTCGCCGTCGCCCTGATCGGCAAGACCGTGGGCGACGAGGCCGTCGTCGCCGGCCAGACGGTGGAGATCGTCGCCGTCGATTGACGCTCAACGGTTGCCCCGGCCCCCCGCTTGCCCCACCTTGGGGAACACAAGGCGCTCCTGCGGCGCTTCCTGCGTTCAAGTAGCGCGAAGCGCGACAGCGCCAATACCCGCGCTCAGGCAGCGCCGACAAAGAGAAAGAGCCTCCAATGGCCCGCAAACCCAACTACAGTTTCGAGCGTCAGGAACGCGATCGCGCCGACGCCAAGAAGGCCGCCGAGAAGGCCGCCGCCAAGGCCGAGAAGAAGGCCGCCGCCGCCGCCCGCAAGGAAGCCGGCCTGCCCCCGCTCGAGGAAGACTAGACCAGACCCTCCAGCGTCGGGGCCTCGGCCGCGCTGCCAGGGAAGACGCGCGCGTCCAGCGCTGTCCGGTCGACGCCCAGGTGGTCGCGCAGCACGCGCTTGAACACCGAACGCCCATCCAGCGTCGGGGCTAGGTCGCGCCCTTCGAACAGCCGGTTCTCCGCCAGCGTCGGCCAGTCTCCGATCAGGCCGCCCCGGCTTCAGCGCCCCGCCCGCGGGCGCGCCCCCCGGGCGTCACCCGCGCCGCCAGCCAGCCGGGCGGGTCGGCGGCGACCCGCTCGATCTCGCCCGGCCGGGCGCCCAGGCCGAAACGGGTCACGGCGACGGCGGCTGTCCGGGCGGCGGGCTCGGCGCCGTTTTCGGCGTCAGCCCCGGGGCCGGCCCTCGCCGATCGCCTCGCCCAGCACCGCCTCCATCTGCCCGATCCCGTAGGGCTTCAGCAGCAGGCGGAAATTCCCGGCCCCCGCCGCCGAGGCCGCCTCACTGTATCCGGTCGTCAGGACCACCGGCAGGTCGGGCTGCCGGCTGCGGATTTCCTTGCCCAGGCCCAGGCCGTCCAGTTCGCCCGGCATGACCATGTCGGAAAAGACCAGATCGAACCGCTCGCCGCTCTCGAGGATGTTCAGGGCGTCGGTGGCCTGGGCGGCGCGCACATAGGTGTAGCCGAGGTCGCGCAGCATGTGGCCGACGCCGGCCGCCACCGCATCGTCGTCCTCGACCAGCAACAGCCGGCCGCCGCGTCTGCGCGCCGGCCCGGCCGCCGCCGCCCCCGCCGGCGCCGCGCTCAGGACGGTCGCCGCCTTCTCGCTGCGCGGCAGGCACAGGGTGAAGGTCGTCCCGATCCCTTCCGCCGACTCGACGCCGATCTCGCCCCCCGACGACCGCACGAAGCCATAGACCTGCGACAGGCCCAGGCCGGTGCCGCGTCCGACCTCCTTGGTGGTGAAGAAGGGTTCGAACACGCGCGACGACACCGCCGGGGACATGCCCGTGCCGGTGTCCGTCACGGTCAGGCAGACGGTGTCATGCCCGCTCTCCGATCCGGGGACGTTGTGCGCCGACAGGGTCAGCGTCCCGCCGTTCGGCATGGCGTCGCGGGCGTTGACCGCCAGGTTCAGCAGCGCCAGCTCCAGTTCGCCTGCGTCCGCCTCGATCCGCCACAGGCCCTCGGGCAGGTCGACCACGACCTCTATGTCCTCGCGCAGCGACCGTTCCAGCAGGAATCGCAGCCCCTCCACCTGGGTCGGAAGGTCCAGCACGTCGGCCTTCAGGGGCGAGCGGCGCGAGAAGGCCAGCATCTGCCGCGTCAGGGCGGCGCCCCGCTCGATCGCCTGACGCACCCCCTCGCTCAGCGTCCTGCGCTTCTTCGGATCCTCGGTCCGGTCCAGCAGTTCGATGCCGCTCGAGGCCACCATCAGCAGGTTGTTGAAATCGTGGGCGATGCCGCCGGTCAACCGGCCGATGGCCTCCATCTTCTGACTCTGGCGCAGCGCCTCCTCGGCCTTCTCGCGCTCGGCCATCTGCTGCTGCAGCAGCAGGTTGGTCTCGGCCAGCACCTCGGCCCGGCGCGCCAGTTCCCGGTTGGCCTTCCGCAGGGCTCCCTGCGCCACGGACAGGACGACCACGACCAGCAGCGCCAGACCCAGCACCAGCAGCAGGCCGGCGTTGCGGCTGAACCGCTGCGAAGGCGGCGTGTCCAGAAGGCGAAGCCGCGCCGTGCCCAGCCTCTGGCCCGCCTCCTCGACGGGCCGCACGACATAGAGCCGGCTGTCCCGGAAAACCGTGGCGCGGTCTCCCGGCGCCGCGACCCTGGGAAGGGTCTCTCCGGGCCGCGCAAAGCTGGCCACCATGCGGTTGTGCTCGTCATAGACCGCGGCCGCCATGACGTTCGGATTGATCTGGACGGCGTCGACATAGTCCTGCGCCGCCGCCTGGTCGTCGAACGCCAGGGCTCCGCTGACGGCCTCGGCCAGCAGGTCGGCCTGGGCCTCCGCCTCGCGCGCCAGCTGCTGCTTCAGGCCGCGCTCGCTGACGATCGCGGTCGCCACGCCCGTGATCAGCAGCACGATCAGCGACGCCAGCACCAGCAGGGGAAAACGGCCGCGTCTCAGACGCTCGATCCACGCCATCTCAGCCGCCCCGCACGGACAGGGCCAGGTTCAGCAGGCGCGAGCTGATCGTCAGACCGTTCCGCGCCGCCGCCTGCTGGTCGATATGGAACCGCACCCGGCCCTCGCTGAGGACGAAGTGGACGGCGCCGCGGTCGGACGCCGCGCCGTCGGTGACCAGCAGCACGCCCGGCTGCCCCGCCGCCGCCGCGGCCGTCCCGCCGCCCTGACCGGCATAGACGATATGGCACCCCGCCATCGCCGCCGCATTGGCGGGGCGGCGCACCGCCAGCGGCCGGCCATAGGCGGTCTGGGCCCGCGCCGCCGTGTCCAGCGCTGCGCCGAAGGGATCGCGCCCCACGACACAGATGACGACCGGCGCCTGCGGGGTCGAAAAGACGCGCGGCGGCCATTCCACAAAGGCGGCGAACCGCACCAGGTAGTTGGCCTTGACCGAATATTCGAGCCGGCTCTGGGCGGCCGCGGGCCAGGCGGCGGCCAGGAGCGTCAGGCCCCAGGCCGCCGCTCCCAGACCCGCCGGTATTCGCCGGGCCCGCGCCATCTCAGAAGCTCGTCCGCAGGGCGACGAAGACGCTGCGGCCGAAGGCCCGCTGTCGGGCGGTGTCGCCGGTCTCCACGCGCCGGTCCTGCAGCAGATTCTGGCCGCTGAGCGACAGTTCCAGCGCCTCGGTGAGCCGCCATCCCAGCCGCGCATCCGCCTCGACCCAGGAGGCCGTCCCGCTCGGTTGCAGCGTGTCGACGGCGCGCAGGCGCAGGTCCAGATCCAGCCGGTCGGTGATCCGGGTCTGGGACTTCAGCAGCAGCTGGTATTCCGGATCGTCCCCGGTCGAGGCCAGGCCCGTGATGTCCGAACCTGACGGATCGACGGCGAAATCCTTGTTCAGGGTGCTGAGGCCCGCGCCCACCCGCCACCGGTCGGTGACGTCGTAGCTGCCCCAGGCCTCCACGCCCCAGGTCTCGCCCTCGCCGAAATTGGTCAGGCTGATCGGGAACAGCGTCACGGGGTGGAAGGACGCCGTCCGCAGGTCGTCATAGACATTGTAGAAGGCCGAGATCGAGAACGAGACCTGCTCGCGGGGCCGCGCCCGGTAGCCAAGCTCGTACGCCGTCACGGTCTCGGACTGGAAGTCGCCGCCGACGAGAACGCCCGGCAGGGTCAGGTCGCGTTCGATCCGGTTGGGCGTGCGGCTGGCCCGGCTGATCGCGCCCCAGACCAGGTCCCCGCCCGGCCGTTCCCAGCCCAGCCGGATGTTGGGCAGGAATTCCTGCCCTGAGAAGCTGTTGTCCTCGAACTTCACCCCCAGCGTCAGCGTCAGGGCCCCGGTCAGGGCGATCTGGTCCTGGGCGAAGATGTTCGTCAGCGACAGGGCCCGCTCGGACGGGTCGAGGAAGGCGGCCGCTCCGGGCGCGGCGACGAAGCGCGACTGCACGGTCCGGTATCCCGCCCCCAGCACCAGCTGGTGCCGCCCCCGGCCGAAGGCGTGCTGGGCCGACAGGTCCCAGGTGTCTGAATCTTCGACTCCCGCCGATTCCGTCCGCTCGAAGCGGTCGTAATAGGCCTGGACCTGCAGCTCGCCGCCGCCGATCGGACGCGTCCACCGTCCCAGCAGGTTGCGGCCGCTGACCCGCGTCTCCTCGCCCGAGAAGTCCTCGTTGACCGCCACCTCATTGTCGAACACGTCGCCCTGCAGCGTCAGCCGGTTCACTCCTGCGGTCCAGTCCGCCCGCGCCCCGCCGCGCAGCCCCCCGGCCGCGTCGGTGGCGTCCCCGCCCGTCAGCCGGTAGCTGTCGTCCCGCGTGAATCCCGTCACATAGGCCCGCCATCCTCCGGTCTCGCCCAGCCGTCCGCCGTGCCGCACGGCGAAGGTCGCGTCCTCATTGCCGGCGCCGACGCTGACCAGCGTCCCCGTCGTGTCCGCCGCCGACCGGGTGATGATGTTGATCACGCCGTTCATGGCGTTGGATCCGTACAGGGCTCCGCCCGGTCCGCTGATGACCTCGATCCGCTCGACGTCTTCCAGCATCACGTCGCGGGCGTCCCAGAACACGCCCGAACTCAGGGTCGTATAGAGGCTGCGCCCGTCCAGCAGCACCAGCAGCTTGTTGGACTGCTCATAGCCGTTGAAGCCGCGCGCGCTGATCGCATAGTCGACCGAATTGACGCGCTGGACGTTCAGATTGGGCGCCAGCCGCAGCGCCTCGGGCAGGCTGGTCGCCCCCGAACGCCGGATGTCGTCCCGGGTGATGACGAAGATCGCCGCCGCCGCATTCGCCAGGGTCTCGGGCCGCCGCGACACCGAGGTCACCTCGACCATGGCCAGCTCTTCCAGCGACAGTCGCGTCAGATCCTGGTCCGTCGGCCCCGCGCCCTGGATCGCGGGCGTGCTGTCAGCCGCCGCCGCAGCCGCCGCCGGCAAGGCCGCCAGCAAGGCCGCCGCCGCCGCGCCCGTCACACCCCGATATGCCAAAAGCCCCCCGCTCCCTGATCCGCGCCCGACAGATTCGCTTGGGAACGCCGTCGGCGTCAATCAGTTGCCGGACGCCTGCACCAC
>NZ_DATMYH010000121.1:0-31957 GCF_035561115.1 Brevundimonas sp. | reverse complement strand
GAAGCTGATCCTGGAACACCGAACAGGCGGTCATCGGCAGGCAAAGCGCCGCGAAAAGCAGCACGACGATCTTCAAACGGCTCATGCCCAACGGCTTTCGGTCAGGGTCAGCGACAGGTCCAGCGCCACGGCCCGCGCGGGCGGGCGTCCCGCCTCCGGCGCCAGGTCCTCGGCGTCCACGGCGACGGTCACCACCGCGTCGCCCTCGCCGATCAGGTTCAGCACCTCCTCGCCGAAACGGAAAGGCAGGACGTAGTCGCCGGCGTGATGGGCCTCCGCCCCCTCCCGCAGATGCAGGAAGGTCGGCGAGGAGCCGAGCGATATCCGCCGCCCGGCGCAGCGCATGCGAATCTCGATGGACCGGTCCAGCAGCGCCCCGGTCGCCGCGTATGCGACCGACCCGGCGCCGGCGATCATCAGCGTATCGTCCGCCGCCCGCATCCGCGCCACCGCCTCGGCCGGCAGGGTCACCGAGAGCCCGCCGCCGCCCTCGCCCTCAGCCCTCATCCGGTAGACCACGCCTCCCAGCGGCTCACGCCGGGTCGCCCCCGGCGGCCCGACCTCGGGGGCGTTGAACACCGGGAACGGATAGAGGTGGTCATAGCCATAGCCCAGGCTCCGGGTGTCCAGCACGCTCCCCACCCGCCAGTCGCCCGTGTCCTCGCCCTGGCCGCCGACGAAGCCGTTCAGCGTCCGCGCGGTCCAGTCGGCGGGATAGACGCTCGCCGCCTGACGCGCGTGCCAGGTCGCCCAGACCCGGTCGACATTGCAGTGGTGCAGCCAGAAGATCGGATCGGTCGCCGCCGTGGTCAGCCGCTTCATCAGCCCGCCGACCAGCTCGTGGATGTAGTTGTGGCCATAACCCTCGACCATGCCGGCCCCGGTCGGCAGCTTGCCGGCGAAGGTCTCGAAATCGTCCGAGGTCAGCCGCGACATATAGGGCGACCGGGCCCAGCGGGCGGCGTTGAAATCAAGCACATCCACGCCCCGCGCCCGCTGCCGCTCGTACAGCAGGGCGTCCGGCTCCGTGATCCACGACGGCAGGGTCCGGTGTTCCTGGGCGTCCCAGTAGGGCATGGCGAAACCCGCATGCCCCGTCAGGCCGGCGATGATCCGCTCCAGATGCAGCAGCTGCAGCCGGTGCCACGGCAGGAACAGGCCGTTGTTGTGCTGGCCGTTGCGGGAGTGGATCGTGTTCTGGCGGGCCCAGGACCGGTCGTCCCGGCGCCGCTTCATCAGCGCCAGCCCTTCCCCGAACGCCACGACGTCGTCGCTGGTCGCGGACAGGGTTCCCGCGCCACGGCGCACCCGCTGCGTCTGGCCCAGCGCAGGCGCGGCGCCCGAAATCGAGCCGAGGCCCAGCATGACGGCTCCGGTCAGCGCCTGGCGTCTGTCGATTTTCACCCATGCCCCCGCACGTCTTCCCCGACGGCGAAGGTTCACCAATCTCAGCCCGGTGTCGACCCCGCGTCGCGCGCCGGCGCCTGGCCGATGAACCGCGCCTGCCGCGCCGCCGTCCACATCTCCCGCAGGCCCTGGCGCGGCTGGTCCACACCGAAGACCGCCAGCTGGGCGACCCACACCTCGGACAACTGCTCCACCGTCCCCTGCACCCAGCCCGGCGCCTGCTGCCGCGACCAGTTCAGCGGCGACACCGCGTTGAACACCATCAGAAAGGCCGCGACCGTGAAGATCGCCCGGCTGGTCCAGCGCCGGTCCCGCGCGGCCACCCCCTCGTCATCCAGCGGCGGCGCGGGCGGAAAGGCGAACCGGCCCAACGCCGCCAGGGCGTTCTCGCGCGTCGGCAGGTCATGGGCGTCGGCGGTCTCGATCCAGTCGCTGGGAGGATCCTCGGGCGGCGGCGGCAGGCTTTCGTACAGCGGCGGAAAGGGCGATTCCGGCCGGTGGACCGGGAACGGCTCCAGCGGGATTTCCGGCGTTTCGCCGTCCTTGCCTGTCGTGTCGTCGGTCATCGCGGGTCCAACGCCTCAGAACTGGAAATAGATGAAGGGGGCCACGCCCTCGGGGCGCACGGCCTCGATCAGCAGGAAGGCCGCCCCGACCAGCAGGCCCAGGGTGATCGACGGCGCCGTCTTCAGCCGTTCGGCCAGCCCCTCGACCGCGCGCGGCGGCAGCCAGTGCATGGCCAGCCCGCCGACGATCAGCGTCAGCAGCAGCGGCGTCAGCACCACGACCGGCCCGATCCGGCCCAGCCCCTGCAGCATGGCCATGGCCATGTCGAAGCTCTCGGCCCGGAACAGGATCCAGCCCAGACAGACGATGTGGAAGGTGACCAGCACCCCGACCACCGTCGGGATCACCTTGCGGTCCCCGAACGCCGCGCGGCCAAGCCGCTCGATCACCTGCACCCCGCCGTGCAGCGCGCCCCAGGCCAGGAAGGTCCAGGCCGCCCCGTGCCACAGCCCGCCCAGCACCATGGTGATGAAGACGTTGATGCAGCTCGAGATCAGCCCCTTCCGCCCGCCCCCCAGCGGCACATAGAGGTAGTCCCGCAGCCAGCTGGACAGGCTGATATGCCAGCGTCGCCAGAACGACTGCATCGAACTGGCCCGGTAAGGCTGGTCGAAATTGCGCGGGAAGGAATAGCCCAGCAGGGCCGCGATCCCGATCGCCATGTCCGAATAGGCCGAGAAGTCGCAATAGATCTGGACCGCATAGCCATAGACGGCCGCCGCGATGTCGACGGCCCCGTAGGCCGACGGATCGAAGAACACCGGATCGACCAGGTTCACCGAAATCTCGGATGCGATCACCGTCTTCTTGAACAGGCCCCAGACGATCAGCAGCAGGCCGTGCGTCGCCATCTCCCGCGTCAGCCGCGGCGTCCGGTCGAACTGCGGCAGCAGGTCCGAGGCCCTTACGATCGGCCCCGCCACCAGATGCGGGAAGAAGCTCATCAGCAGCATGACGTCCAGCAGGCTCTTCGCCGCCGGCGTCTTCCCGCGATGCACGTCCACGACATAGCTGATGCCCTGGAAGGTGAAGAAGCTGATCCCCACCGGCAGCACGATCTGCAGCAGCGGCAGGTCCCGCTCCCAGCCGAACCGCATCAGCAGGTCGCCCGCCTGCTCGATGAAGAAGCCATAGTATTTGAAGAAGCCGAGGATCAGCAGATTGACCGCGACACCCAGGCCGACCAGCCACGCCGTCTTCGCCCCCGCCCGCCGCGCGATCAGCGCCCCGACGCCCCAGTTCAGCACCGCCGACGCGATCAGCAGGCCGACGAACCGCCAGTCCCACTGGGCGTAGAAGAACCAGCTGGCCAGCAGCAGGAACAGTTTCCGCCGCCCGTTCTCGCGGTCCAGCGACCAGGCGGTGAAATAGACGAACAGGAAGAAGACGCCGAAGGCCAGGGTCGGGAACAGCACTAGTTTGGTCCCCCCGCCGCCGGAACGCGCGCGGCTCTCCAGCCGTCATAGGCGGCCAGCAGGTCGCGGCTCAGCACGCCGCCGATCCAGTCAGCGCCCTCGCTGGTGAAATGCACCCGGTCGCCACGCATCAAGGGTGCGTCCCTCAAGGCCAGCCGATCCGCCGAACACTCGCCGCCCATCCGCCCACGCCAGTCCCAGAACGCCACACCCATGTCGGCGGCGACCCGGCGTTGCACGTCGCGCACCACCGCCAGCGACGGCGGCGGTTTCCGCTGCCCGTCCGCGCTGCATCCGCCCGTCACGCCGCTGCGCAGCGCATCCGGCGCGCCCAGCAGCATCAGCGACGCCGCCGGCGCCAGCCGCCGCATCCGCGCGATCTGGTCGCGGAGCAGTGTCTCGTACGCACGGCTATCCAGCGCGTCGTCGAACCCCTCATTGGTGCCGAACGCCAGCACGATCAGCGACGGTCGCCACATCGCCAGTTCGGTCGCCGCGATCGCCTCGTCCCGACTGGCCAGATCGCGCAGCGTCGCGCCGATGACGCCGAGGCTCGACACCATCACTCCCGGCTTCGCGCCCGACAGCATGACGGAATCCATCACCACGCCGCGCTCCAGCGGAACCAGACGCACCGACGACGTCGGGCCCGGCAGCGCCAGCTCGCGGCACACCTCCTGATCCGGCGTCGTCCCGTTGAAGTCCAGGCCCCGGCCCAGGCCGCCCGCTTCGACCGACAGGCCCACGCCGGCGCCGCGCGCCCGTCCGCACACCCCGACCACCGACGCCTCCGCCCCGGGATCCAGTTCGAAGCCCATCAGGGCCCCCTCGACCCCCGTGGTCCGCATCCCGGCCAGCCCGACCCGCGTGGACGGAGTCCCCGCCGACGGCTGCAAGGAAGGACTTTCGGCGACCCAGCCCGCCGCCGCCATCCGCACCTGATAGGGGGCGTAGCTGTCATAGGGCGCGCCCGGCGGCAGCACCCCACGCCCCGCGGCGCCGAACCGGGCCTGAAGGTCCGCCCTCAGCTTGCCCGTGATCCGGTCGCCCGCGGTGTGGCTGTCGCCGATCTGGAGAATATGCACCGGCCGCGTCCGCTGTCCGGCCTCGGTCGCCGCCAGCGCCTCGAACAGCCCGGTCAGCGCCCCGGCCTGGCACAGGCCGCCCGGACAGTCGGACTCGCCCGCAGGCGGCGCCGCGACGGCGGCGTAAGGGATTTCCTGCGCGGCCGCCCCGCCCGAAACCGCGATCCAGACTCCGGCAGTAAGGGCCGCCGCCGCGGTCCTCATGCTCAGGCGGCGGGCGCCGCGAGGGGAGCCGCAGGGCGGTCCAGCCCGGCGTCGCGCTTCAGCCGCGCCGCGACCGGGGCGCTCATGCGCAGATAGCCGGCCATCGACATGTGGATCCCGTCATTGGCCCGCATCAGGGTGCGTCGGCCGCTGTCGGTCGGCAGATAGGCCTCGTATCCGCCCTCGCCGTTCGACGTCAGGGCCGTGGTCTCGATATACGGCACGCCCAGCGCCTCCATCCGCGCCTCGACCACCCCGTTGATCAACGTCATCTTGGCGTCGAACGTATTTCGCTTCATCCGCGGCAGGCCGACCCAGTAGACGGCCACGTCGCGGCTGCGCAGCAGGGCCACCAGATCGTCGACCCGTTTCGCATAGGCGGCCTTCCAGCCGTCCGAGCCGAACGGATGAATCTGCCCGTCCATCTCTATGCCCTGGGCGTCATTGGTGCCGAACAGCATGACCGCCACGTCAACGGGCTTCTCGTCCAGCTGCCCGCGCGTCTTCGCCTGGATGTCGACGTAGTCGTAGCGGCTCAGGCCCGTCGAAACCTGCGAGAATTTGCTCACCGTGACATTCGGCGTGTGCTGCAGGTCGCGGTACAGGCCCGCGTACAGGCCGTCGGCCATCGAATCCCCGAACACGCCGATGCGCAGCGGTCCCTGGGCCAGACGGGCGTCCAGCGGCGTCACCGCCGGCAGGACCGGCGCGGCGGCCGCCGGCGCGGCGACCGGCGCTGCGGGCGCGGGCGGCGCGGAGGCCGCGGCCTTGTCGCCCAGCATAAGGGTGGGATGGCGCAGCCACGCCCGGCCGTCGGGCGTCAGCACAAGCCCGGCCAGCACGCCGACCACGAAGGTCGCCGTCAGAGCGTTGACGCCAGCACGCAAAGCCATCCCCCGACTGAACCCTGTTCCGTCGAGCCTTTTACCTTATCGGGGCCGGACCGCCACCTCGCGCCCGTGTCACGGGAAGAAAAAGGTTAATGGGGCGCCCACCGTCTCCTCCCCACTCCGTGGGGAGGGGGACCCCGAAGGGGTGGAGGGGTAGAAGCAGGGAGCGCGGTTGGCGCCCCCTCCACCGCTTCGCGGTCCCCCTCCCCATTCGCTGCGCGAACAGGGAGGAGACGGATGACGCTCCGCTGACAATCCGCCGCCAACCAGACGACTTCACGCGCCTAACCCGCTGATCTCATTGCCTCGCCCCCCAAAAATAGCGTCACGAACCCGCCGCGGGAACAGCCCGTGCGACACTGCCGCCTGAACCTTCGTTCCGGTCTTTGACAATCAAATCCTGCCGCCAAGGCGCCCTCGGAAGAAGTGGACTCAGTGGACTCTTCGGACTCATTGGACTGTGTTTTTTTCCGCTCGCCTTGCCCGGTCCGCGTCCCCACGTTAGGGACAAGCCAGACCGCCAATATTCATCAGGCGGTGAAAATATGAGGAAGCGATGCGGAAGATCTTCCCCGACGCGAAGTCCGCGCTTGAGGGCCTGACCTTCGACGGCATGACCGTCATGTCCGGCGGCTTCGGCCTGTGCGGCATTCCCGAGCACCTGATCGCCGCCTTGCGCGACTCGGGCGTCAAGGGGCTGACGGTCATTTCCAACAACGCCGGCGTCGATGGCTTCGGCCTCGGCCAGCTGCTGGAAACCCGCCAGATCGCCAAGATGATCTCGTCCTACGTCGGCGAGAACAAGGAGTTCGAGCGCCAGTATCTGGCCGGCGAGCTCCAGCTCGAGTTCAACCCCCAGGGCACGCTTGCCGAGCGCATCCGCGCCGGCGGCGCGGGCATCCCCGCCTTCTTCACGGCCACCGGCGTCGGCACCCTGGTCGCCGAGGGCAAGGAAGTTCGCAGCTTCGACGGCCGCGACTACGTCATGGAGACCGGCCTGATCGCCGACCTCGCCATCGTCAAGGCCTGGAAGGCCGACGGCCGCGGCAACCTCCAGTTCCGCAAGACCGCCCGCAACTTCAATCCGATGATGGCCACGGCCGGCAAGGTCACGGTCGTCGAGGTCGAGCACATCGTCCCCACCGGGACCTTCGACCCCGACCAGATCCACACCCCGGGCATCTACGTCGACCGCATCGTCCTGACGGTGCCCGAGAAGCGCATCGAACAACGCACCGTCCGTGCCCGGGAGACCGCATAAGATGGCCCGCACCCGCGAACAGCTCGCCGCCCGCGCCGCCTGCGAGCTGCAGGACGGCTTCTACGTCAACCTCGGCATCGGCATCCCGACCCTGGTGGCCAACTACATCCCGCACGGCATGGAGGTCACCCTGCAGTCCGAGAACGGCATGCTCGGCATGGGCCCCTTCCCCTATGAGGACGAGGTCGACGCCGACCTGATCAACGCCGGCAAACAGACCATCACCGAGATCCCCGAGACCAGTTATTTCAGCTCGGCGGACAGCTTCGCCATGATCCGCGGCGGCCACATCAACCTGTCCATCCTGGGCGCCATGGAAGTGGCCCAGAACGGCGACATCGCCAACTGGATGATCCCCGGCAAGCTCGTGAAGGGCATGGGCGGGGCCATGGACCTGGTCGCCGGCGTCAAGCGCGTCGTCGTGGTCATGGACCACGCCAACAAGCACGGCCAGTCCAAGGTGCTGAAAGCCTGCACCCTTCCCCTGACCGGCACGGGCGTCGTCAGCCGCATCATCACCGACCTGTGCGTCTTCGACGTCAAGCCCGACGGATCGGGCCTCGAGCTGATCGAACTGGCCGACGGCGTCACCCTCGACGAGGTCGCGAGCAAGACCGAGGCCACGTACTCGACCGCCCCCGACCTCCTTGGCTGACCGGCGTCAGGCGCTGGCGAACAGGGTCGCGAGCGCAGCCAGCGCCTGTTCGGCCTCGGCCCGGTCCGGCGTCTCGTCCGCCACCCCGTAGCCGACCATCTGGCTTGAGCCATTGGCCTGGATGACGATGCCGTCGTGACGCGGCACCATGCTGATGGACCGGTAGTAGAGGGCGTAGGTCACCTCAGGCTGCGGCGTCAGCCAGGCGATCTGCCCCCGCACCGGCACGACGCTCTCATCCCCGAACAGCGCCCGCGCGCCGTACCCGGTGCAGTTGACCACCACCGGCTCGGCCAGATCGGCCAACTCCGACGGGTGGTTGAACGTCCGCTGGACGATCCGCCCGCCCTCCATAAGGAAGGCTTCAGTCAGCTGCCGGGCGTACTCCGCCACGTTGAAGGTCATGATCGGCAGGGCCGTGACCCGGTCGACGGGGAAGGGATGCTCGTCCGGCCTTAGTTCGCGAGACCAGGGCGCGAGATCGCTCAGCCGATCGCCGAAGCGGGCGAACCCGACCCGCCCCGGCGTCGCCGCCGGTCCCACCGGGCCGCCCGCGCCCGGCCCGCCATGCAGATTGTACTGGTCGATGAACCGCACCGGGTCGCCGTCCAGCCCGACAAAGGCGTGATGATCCACCCATGACCGCCGCGCCATCGCCTCCCACCGCGCCGGAAAGTCCGCCGGCGCCGCCGCCTGGGCGGCGATCCGCGAGTCGGGCGACCAGACGCCGGTGGCCCGGGCCGAGCGCGTATGGGGCGTGCGTTCGGCGGCGTAGATGGTGACCGGAGCGCCGGCCCTCAGGATCTGCAGCGCCGTGGTCAGGCCGATCGCGCCGCAGCCGATGACGGCCATCGGCCGTTGGCCGCCCTCGAGAGCGAGGTCACGGGCCGCGGCCGCCGACCCCCAGGACAGCGACCATCCCGCTCCGCCATGCCCGTAGTTATGCACGACCCGCTTCTCCCCCAGCGTTTCGACCTCGATACGCGGGCCCTGCGCCCTGAACGGCCTCAGGCAGACGGTGATGCGGCTCAACCGGCCGGGATCGGTCAGCAGGGGCGCGAAGGTCGGCCGCTGGAAGACGGGCCGCATCGGTGTCGCAGGAGACAAGACCGTCGGGGCGCATCCCGCGAGCCCGGCGTAACCCAGGCCGGCGAGGACCATTCGACGGTGCAAGGTGGCGTCCAAGGCTGTTCTCCGAGGCGTGAGCTGCCTACCATCGGCAATGCAGGACCGCCCCGCAATGGCCCTGGCAAGCTACACCGTTGCCGCCGGGCTGAAGTCGTAGGCATACTCCCGTTAACCGGCCGCAGAGCCGGTCTGGTGGAGCATCGAGATGGCGGACGGAGCCTACCGCTGGCTGGGCAACGCCCCGGCGCCCGACGCGGCGCGGGTCGACGCCATCGACGCGGCCTTCGACGAGACGTCGTCCCACGCCTTCGGTGAACCCGCCCGCGCCGCGGCCGTCGATCGCATCGACCACGCCCTGGCCGCCGCCCGCGCCGGCGATCTCGAAGGCCTCACCGCGGCCTTGTCGGACGTCCGCGCCCGCATCGAGGCCTTGCGGCCCGAAGCGCTCGAGCCCCGCCGCGGGCTCGCGGGTCTGTTCGACAGCCGCGGCAAGCGCCTCAACCGCGTCCGTGAACACTACCGCGACGCGGCGGATCGCCTGACCGGCGGCGTCTCCGCCCTCGCCGAACGTATCGAAACCGCCGCCCGCCGGGCCGCCTCGCTGGATGCCGTCTGGGTTGAGATTCGCGACGCCGTGGCCGACCTCGACGCCCACCTCGCCGCCGCCGCACGCCGCCTGTCCGGTCACGCGACCGCCGACGACGACGCCGCCCCTCCGCTGGGGATCCGCAAGGCGACGCTCGACGCCTGCCGCGCCGCGGCCCTCGGCGCCCTGCCGTTGATCCGCGGGGCCCAGAACGCCGACGCCCGCGCCTCGGAAGCGCTCAAATCCTGCACGGATGGCCTCGTCGCCTGGCGCGACGACTGGCGCGACGCCCTGGGGCTGTCCGGAAAGCGCCCGCGACGCATCCACCCCGACAAGGACCGCATGGCCCGCAGTCGCGATGGAGCGCTGGCCCGCGTCGACCGGACCTTGGGCGAGCTGGCTGCCCTCGGCGCGCGCCGCGGCGACGTCGAGCGCCGGCTGGCCGCCGTCAGGACGAGCCTCAAACCCTAGCGGGCGTTGGCCTCGGTCCAGGCTACGATCTGGGTGTTCAGGTCGCGCGCGGCGACATCGAAGGCCTCGACGATCGACGATACCCGGTTTTCCGAAGCCGGCTGTTCGACGCTGAACATCCGCTCGGCGGCGACATTGCGTTCCGGCAGGGTCGTCACCCGGGCCCGGGCCGTGATCACCACCGTGGGCGCCGCCCCGGGAACGTCATAGCGAGCCTCGAAGGCGCGCACATCGATGTCGAGGCTGCGGCCGCCCCGGACAATCTCGCGGGGGCCGACCAGCCGGACACGCGTGGCCTGTCCGGCGAAGGCGTTCTCCAGACTTTCCATGTAGAGGTCGGCCGCCGGCGAAACCCAGCGCGCGCCCTTGATGTAGGCCGTCTCCGTCCCGGTCACGCCTAGCAGCCGGTCGCCTTCCACCGCCTCCGGGAACTCGACCCGCCGCAGTGCGATCGCCGTCGCCGTCGATCCGAGGCTCTCCGAAACCGTCGGGGCGGGACCGCCGAACCGGTAGGTCTGGACCGGATCGGGAGAGCTCAGCAGCGCGCACCCCGCGAGCGTGGACGCGGCGACGCCGACGGCGGTCAGCCGGATGAGGGACGAACGGATCACGGCTGGACCTCCATTTCCTTGGTCGGCGCGCGGCCGATGAAGTCGCGCGGGCTGGACCGAACCTCCTCGACCAGACCTTCCAGCGCCCGGGTGGCGTCCTCAAGGCTCTGGATGGACTGCTGCAACTGGGGCAGGCCGGTGGTGGCGAAGTCGTTCACCGGCCGCTCCAGCCCGCTGATGGTCCGGTTGGCCGACGTCGCGGCTTCCGCCGCCTGCTCCGCCGCGCGATTGATGTTGGCGATCGCCTGACGGCCGTCGCCCTCGATCAGCTGACGCGTGCTGACCCCCAGCGCCTGGTATTCGCCGATGGCTTCGTTGGCCTTGGCCAACGCCTGCTCCAGCTGGGCGAACATCCCCTTGCGGGCTTCAAGCTCGGTCGACAGGGATTCGACATTCTTCACGCTGGTCGAGAAGGAGCGGATGTTGTCGTCCGACAGCACCCGGTTGATCCGGTTCAGCGCGTCCACCGTCTGGGCCAGCACCGTGCCCGAACCGCTGAGCAGTTCCGCGATCGGCGACGGCTGGCTCTGGATCACGGGCACGACATTGTCGGGATACTGGGTTTTCAGGATCGCGCTCTGCGGATTTCCGGCCGTGATCTGGATGTAGTTCAGGCCGGTGATGCCCTGCGGCTCCAGCTGCGCGCGCGAGGTCACGCGCACCGGCGTGGTGCCGTCCACGCGGATGCGGGCGATGACCTGGTCGCCCTTCTTCGGATCCAGATTCAGATCGGTCACCTCGCCGACGCGGATGCCGTTGAAGTGGACTTCCCCACCCTCGGACAGCCCGCGCACCGGCCCGTAGAAGACGATGTCATAGACGTCGTAGTCGTTGTTGAACTGCAGGCGGGCCAGCCAGATGCTGAACACCGCCAGCGCCGCCAGAAGGGCGATGGTGGCGATGCCGACGGCGGCGTAGTGGGCGTCTCGTTCCATCTGGTCCGCTCTCCTCAGGCGGCTCTGTCGGCGGCGCGACCGCGCGGCCCCAGAAAGTATTCCTTGATCCAGGGATGATCAGAACGCTCGAGCTCCTGAACCGTCGCCTTGGCCACAATGCGCTTGTCGGCGACCACGGCCACCTTGTCGGTAATGGCGTAGAGGCTGTCGAGGTCGTGGGTGATCATGAAGACGGTCAGTCCGAGGTCGTCGGACAGCCGCCGGATCAGGTCGTCGAAAGCCGCGG
Organism: Brevundimonas sp.; assembly: GCF_035561115.1. GTDB lineage: Bacteria > Pseudomonadota > Alphaproteobacteria > Caulobacterales > Caulobacteraceae > Brevundimonas. The sequence continues at coordinate 20,495 of NZ_DATMYH010000121.1, read as the reverse complement.
CGCCGATGGGATCGAGGCCGGCGGTCGGTTCGTCCAGGAACAGGAGTTCCGGATCCAGCGCCAGAGCCCGGGCCAGGCCGACGCGCTTGCGCATGCCGCCGGAGAGTTCGGCCGGCTTCAGATGGTGCGAGTCCGGTTTCAATCCGACCATGGCGATCTTCATCTCGGCCAGCTCGCGGATCACGTCCTTGGGCAGGCGGGTATGCTCGACCAGGGGCGACGCCACATTCTCGATGACGCTCAGCGCGGAGAACAGGGCGCCCTGCTGGAACAGGATTCCTGTCCGGCGTTCGACGTCGGCCTCCTGCTCTTCGGTCATGGTCGCGCGGTCGTAGCCCAGGATGCTGACCGAGCCACCCTCCGGGTCCTTGAGGCCGATGATCGAGTTCAGCAGAACCGTCTTGCCGGAGCCGGAGCCGCCCACGACGCCCAGGACCTCGCCGCGATCCACCACGAGGTCCAGGTTCTCATGGATGGTCCGCTCTCCGAACTGGCTCAGCAGGCCGTGCACCTCGATCAGGTGTTCGGGCTCGGGGGCCCGATTGGCAGCCGGGGCGGTCACCAGTTCAGCTCCAGGAAGATCATTGCGAAGACGGCGTCCAGGAAGATGATGGCGAAGATGGCCTGGACCACCGCGGCGGTGACCCGGCGGCCAAGGCTCTCCACATCGCCCGCCACCGCCATGCCCTGGCGGCAACCGATCGCCGCAATGACGACCGCGAAGACCGGCGCCTTGAGCAGGCCGACGCCCAGGTGGGTGCTCATCTTGGCGTCCTCGGTCATGCGCTGGATGAAGAAGGCCGGCCCGTATCCCAGCTCCGCCCAGGTTACGATCAGCCCGCCGAACAGGCCGGCGATCATGCCGATGAAGGTCAGCAGCGGCAGCATGGCGAGCATGGCGGCAAGGCGCGGGATCACCAGCGCCTGGAAGGGATTGACCCCCATCACCTGCATGGCGTCGACCTCCTGGTTCATCCGCATCGAGCCGATCTCGGCCGCGAACGACGATGACGACCGGCCGGCCAGCAGGACCGAGGTGATGACCACGGCGAACTCGCGCAGAACCGACACGGCGACCAGTTGCACTGTGAAGACGCCGGCTCCGAACTGGGTCAACAGGTTCGCGCCGAGAAAGGCGATAACCGCCCCGATGAAGAAATTCGTCGTGGCGATGATGGGAATGGCGTCCAGCCCCGACCGCTCGCCCTGGCTGAACCAGGCGGCCCATCGAATCCGTCCGGGATGACGCAGGGCCGTACCGACCGCGACGATCAAACGACCAAGAAACGCCATCGACAACGTGGCTTCGGCCGCGATATCGCCGACTCCCCGCCCGACCTTGGCGAAGCCGCGGACCCATCCGGGAGAGCGCCGCGGCGGGCCGGCGCTTTCGCGCTCCAGCTTCTCGACCAGGGCGTAGGTGCGGCCGGCCTCGGGTCGCTGGCTCCAGGCGGCCTGGGGCAGGACGCAGTTGGCGGCCTGGACGATAGCAAGGGCGCCGGCCGTATCGAATCGGCCGAGGTTCGACAGATCGACGGCGTCGATCTTGCGGTCGTGCAGTTCGCCGTCCAGCCGGCGCGAAATCCGGCCAAGCTGGGTCGCCGTCCAGTCGCCGGTCAGACGCAGGGTCAGACCCGGTCCGCCATCGTCGATCTGGAAATCCGCTGCGGCCATGCCCCTACCTAGATTGCGCCGTTCGTTTTGCCTACGCCGGCCAAACGGCAAAGCTGGGCCAGACCTCACAACGCAGCGCACCCGTATTCGTTCTGCCACGGTTTCAGGTATTTACGGGTCAGAGCAGCAAGCGGGCGCGTTTCAGGTCCTCGACAAACCGTCCACGTTCGGCCACCCGGGCCGCCTCGTCCGGCAACCGCAACAGGTACGAAGGGTGGACGGTCAGCAGGACGCGCGATCCATCGGGCTGGGCGATCGCCTCACCACGCTCCTTCATCACCGCAGCCTTGCGGCCCAGCACGCCCAACGCCGCCGTGGCGCCCAGGGTCACGACGACCTTCGGTTTCACCAGTCGCCGCTCGGCGTTCAGCCACCAGCGGCAGGCCCTGACCTCGCTGACCAGAGCCGTCTTGTGGATGCGCCGCTTGCCGCGCGGCTCGTGCTTGAAATGCTTCACCGCGTTGGTGACGAAAACGTCGTCGCGGTCGATTCCCGCTTCCGTCAGCGCGGCGTCCAGGACCCCGCCAGCGGGACCAACGAATGGCCGCCCCGCCAGATCCTCCTGATCGCCCGGCTGCTCGCCCACGATCATCAGCCGCGCCTTCTTCGGCCCCTCGCCGCAGACGCCCCGGGTCGCATCCCGCCACAGCGGGCACCGGCGGCAGGCCTGCACAGCCCGATCCAGTTCCCCCAGCGTTGACGGGACGAAGCCTTCGTCGAGCGCATATTCCTGACCCGCGTGCGACAGCATCCTCACCATACGCCGGTTCGGTTGGTGGGCGGGAAGGCGACCATGGTATCGATTCGAACCGCCGACCGGGTCGCCGGTTCCGATCCCGTGCCACAAAGGCTGTTTCTTGCGTCAGCTCAGATAGTTGAGCAGAGAGACCTGGCGCAGCTGGCCGATCACCTGGGCCGAGGCCTGAATGGCGATCTGCGACAGCTCGAGGTCGGTCACCGCCCTGGCCATGTCCGCGTCGGTCCGGCCTGACACCAGTTCGTCCAGCGCATTCTTCTGGGCCGTGTGGCCGGTCGAAATGCTTTCCACCTGCTTGGCCAGCGACCCGGTTTTGGCCACCTTGTCGATGACAGCCGTGCCGGCCTGTTCCAGCCGGCCGAGCTGGGTGATCAGGAAGGTCTTCTGCGCCTCGGTGATCTTGCCGGTCAGGGGTCCCTGCCCCGCCGTGGCGTGGAAAGTCTGGATGTCGCGGAGGATGCTCAGCACCTCCGTACCCAGTTCGTCAGCCAGGAAGCCCGTCTCCAGCGTCGTGCCGTCGGCGACGCGGCTGGCCGTCTTCAGGGTGTCGTTCCGGAAAACCGAGGCGACGCTCGGCGCGGCCGCGAGTTCGGTCAGGGTGTTCGCGTCCAGCGGCGCGGTCGTGGTGGAGGCGCCGGCGAACAGATAACCGCCCTGATGCCGCATGTTCAGCCCGCCGCGGATCGACTGGAACTGGCCCTCCAGCTCCAGCATCAGCGAGCCGGCGGAATCGGTGGACAGCACGCTGCCGATGGCTTCGCGCAGGCCCGTGATGCCGTCGTTGATCTGGTTCATGGCCAGATCCTGGGTGGTCAGGCGCGACGTCACCGCCTCGGCCGTGTCGATGAAGCCCTGGATGCGGCTTTGAGCTCCCTTCAGTGCTGTCAGCGTCTCGGACTGGCGGCCGAAGCCGGTCAGGTCGGTGGCGTTCTTCTGTGTGGACACTCTTTCCTGGGCCTCGGCCGACCGGATCTGGGTGTTCATCAGGTTCAGCAGGGCTGATTGATAGTTTCCGTAGGTGGCGACCCGGGTCATCAGACCATCCCCATCAGCGTATCGTACATGTCCTTGCACGCCTGGATCAGACGAGCGGAGGCGTTGAAGGCCTGTTGATAGGTCGTCATCAACACCAGCTCCTCATCCAGATTGACCCCCTCGTGCGCGGTCTGGCGGGAACTGGCCTCGGCATAAAGGGCGGTTGCGGTTTCCTTGCGATTCTTGGCCGCGGCCGCCCGCCCGCCGATCTCGCCCGAAAGTTCCGAGGCGTAGCGGGACACCGAGATCGAACCGCCTGTCGAGCCGCCGGCCGGCTGGAAATTGGCGGAACGTTCCCCTGCGTCGGCCAGCACCAGGGCGCCCCGGCCATCGCCCGTGCTCAGGGCCGGCGCGCCCGCGGCGGCCGAAAGGTTGAGTTGCGCCAGGGCCAGTCTGGAAGGCGTCTGCCGGATGTCAGTACGCAGCGCAAAGCCGTCCGCGCGGGACGAACGGACGCCGCCGGCGATGCCGAACAGCTCGGTCACCGAAACGCCCGACGGCGCCTGGGTCGTGGTGTCCTCAAGCACGCTGAGCGTCGGCGCCGGATTGCCGTAGCCGCTGAAGCTCAACGAACCATCCGGCGCCAGAGAGAACGCCCCGAAGCGGCCGATGCCGAGCGCGGGGTCGTTCAGGCGGTTGACCAGATCGCCCACGGTTCCGCCCGCGGGGATCGCAACCTCCAGATCGCGCAGTCGCGATCCGCTCTCGCCGGTGAAGCGGAAGGTGAGGGTTTCGCCGGCGGTGAAGCCATGAGGAGACGCCGCCGTCAGGCCATTGTCGTAGAAGGCGGGACGGTCGGTGGAGATCAGGTCGTTGAGGCCGAAATAGTGCGAGAAGCCTCGCCCCGCCTTGGCCGAGGGCGTGGCCGCATCGTCCGCGACGGCCACGCCGTTCGGGGCGGCCGCTGTTATGGTCAGTTTGCCGTCGGTGAAGCTGGCGGTCGCGGCCCCGCCCAGCTGGGCGTTCAGGGTGGTCAGGAAATTCGCCGGCGTCGTGGCCACGCCGTTGACGGTCATGGTCGCGCCCGAGAAGACGATGTCCGCCCGGGTCTGGATGACGCCCGCGGCATTGGTGACCGCCACCGTGGTCTGTCCGGTGAAGCCGGCGATCGCGGTCTCGAACGCCTGCCCGACATTGCGGCCGGTCAGGCTGACCGGGGCGGGCACCGACGAGTTGGCGTTATGCGCACGGTTCAGCTCGTCGGCGACATGGGAGACCAGTTCGGCCAGCCGCTCGGCCGCCGCCGGCGCCTCGACGTCGCGTAGTTCCACCAGGCCCTTGATCTCGCCCGAGGTGACGCTGTCCAGAAGCGAACGCTTCTGGCCGCCCGGCTCGGTGATCCACAGTTCGTTGAAGGCCGTCTCCCCCGTAACCGTGCCCGCGCGATTGTATTCCAGGGTCGCTGCGCCCTGGCCGGCCAGCAAGGTGCCCGCGCCCGTGCGTATCGACACGCCGCCGACGGGTCGGACCGAAACCCGGATGTCCAGCAGCTCGGCCAGTTGCCCGATCAGGGCCGCCTGTGCCGTTTCCGCGCCCGAGGCGTCGCCGTCGACGGCCGTCGCCCGGGCGATCTCGAGGTTCAGACTCTCGATCTGCTTGAGCAGGCCGTTGGTCTTCTCCACCGCGCTCTGGATGCGGCCGTCGGCGTCCTCACGGACCGCCTGTATCTGCTTCCCGATCCGGCTGGCCTCGTCGAACAGGGCCTGGGTCTTGAACAGGGCGTCCTGGCGGCGGGGCGAGGAGGTCGGATCCTCGGCGCTCGCCGCAAAGGCCGAGAACACCCCGTCGACCTGGGAAAAGAAGCCGCTGTCGCCGCCCGGGTCGCCGAACAGCGACTGGATGCGATCGTACAGCTCGTAACGCACGCTCTCGCGCGCAGCATCCGCGCCTGCGTTCAGGCTGGCGGCCTGAAGGAAGCGGTCCGTCGCCAGACGGATGCGCGACACCTCGACGCCCGAGCCCATGCCCTGGCTGGTCAGGGTGGTCTGATCGGCGATCTTGCGGACGTAGCCGGGCGTGTTGACGTTGGAGACATTGTCCGAAACGACGCGCAGCTGGGTCTGGGCCGTGGCCAGGCCCGAGGTCGCCGTGTTCATGATGGCGTTCAGCGACATCCGACGGTCTCCATACGGCCGGCGCCCGGCAAGCCCTGCCAGCCGACGAGCGCTTTTTGCCCGGCGTCCCGCGCGGGCGCTTCGACCAAGCCCTTGATTTTACATGCTGTCGCGGTTCGCGCCTGGGTCATGACAGTGAGGGAGCGCAAGCGGCGGGCCACCCGCGGCAGGCCTGTCAGCCGGGCCCGGGCGCCGGGCAAGAATCGTCGGCACGCGGCAAGTTTCGACCGGACACGAGGCGGAGCGCGTCGCCTCCTTACCCTATTTTATCGCGCTTTTTCAGCGCCTTCCCGAAACTGGCTGCTCTGGCCCGCGACTTGCGCCGTGCCTTTCGAATGTTCGGCGCAGCAGGCGCCCCCGTCACCCATCGCCCAGCGATCATCCCCCCGGGACAATGTCCGCCCTCGCCCTGCCGTCCGTTACAGCGCCCGCCGCGACCAGCGCCCCGCAAGGGTCGACCGGCGCCGCCGACACGACCGGATTCAAGGGCCTGCTGGCGACCTGTCTCAACAACGACGCCGGAACCGGCGCCGCCGATGATCTGGAGGTGGCCGCCGCAAACGACGACGGCGATCTGGCTCCGGCGACCGCGCCGCCGCTCGCCCCCATCGCAATCCCCATCGCAATCCCCATCTCAATCCCCGTCGCGATCCCGGGCGCCCTCGTGGTCGCACAGGCGCCGGCGCCTGAAAGTCAGACTGCCGCGGCCGCCGGAATTCCCGCCGAGCCCCTGACGCCGGAACCGGACGCTTCCCCCCTTGTGCAGAACGGCGGCGTCCAACCGGCGCCTGTCATGCCCAGGTCCGCCGCCGCGCCCGAACCCGTCAAGCAGACGATGCCGCTGGTCGCCTCGGATTCTCCGGAGTCCGCCGAGCCCGAAGTCGGCGCTCCGGTTCCGGACGCCGAGGCGAAGGCGGCGAAGGCCGCCCCCGCCGTTGGCGCCGCCGCAGTCCAGACGGCTCCGCCCGCGCCGCCCCTGCGCGCCTTGGCCGAGCGAACGTCGCGGCCGCTGGATGCGCCGGTCGACAAGCCAGCCGACACGCCGGCCTCCGGTTCTGGCGCGACCGAAGCCAGGGAGCGCGTTGCGGCCGTTTCCACCGCGACCCTCAGGCCCGAACGGGCCGCTGGACCCGCCGAAGCTGCGCCGAAGCCGGCGGCCGATACTGTCGCGGGAACAGACGATCTTTCCATCGACGTCGCGCCCGCGGGCGAAACCGCCGCCGCCACGACCGCAACCACGGCTCAGATCCGTGAAACAAGTCTCTCCGGCCTGTCACGCGCCACCATCGACGCCACGGCGCAGATCGCCGCCCAGATCCTGCGGAAGCTGGAAGGCCGCTCGACGCGGTTCGAAATGGCCCTGACCCCCGACGATCTGGGGCGCGTGGACGTGAAACTGGACATCGATTCGGAAGGCCGTCTGGCCGCACGGCTGGCGTTCGACAATCCTGCCGCGGCGACCGATCTGCGCGGCCGGGTCGACGACCTGAGGCGGGAACTGGAGGACGCCGGCTTCCACCTGGCCGACGACGCCTTCGAGTTCGCCGAGCGCGACAGCGGATCCAGCAGCTTCGACCGGGGCCAGGATGCTCGCCACGACCAGAACCGCGCCTTCGCCGCCGCCTCCCGCCGGAATGCCGAAATCGACGTCGCCCAGCCTCCCCGCTGGATGGCGCTCACCCTCTCGCCTGCGGGCGTGGATCTGAAGGTCTGATCGATGGTCGACGCCGTCACCACCGCCAACAACGCCACGAACCGGATCGCCGCCGGCAGCGGCATGCTGGCTTCGAATTTCGAAACTTTTCTGGCCCTGCTGACGTCCCAGCTGAAGAACCAGGACCCGCTGTCGCCCGTCGATTCCAACCAGTTCACCGCCCAGCTGACCCAGATGGCCGGCGTGGAGCAGCAACTGCTGACCAACGAGCTGCTGAAAAGTCTCGTTTCGGCCCAGGCCGGCGGCGGGCTGGCGGGGGCGGCCACCTACATCGGCAAGGAAGCCACCGCGGCCTGGTCGGCCACCAAGATGGCCGACGGAGAGGCGACCTGGAGCTATGAGCTCGGCGCCAATGCCTCCTCGGCCACGCTTCAGGTGCTGGACGGCTCCGGCAATGTGGTCTGGTCCGGCGATGCGCCGGCGAAGACGACCGGCGTGCACGACTTCACCTGGGATGGCGAGGCTACGACCGGAAACGACGGCCAGGACGGTCAGGTCTATACGCTGAAGATCGTCGCCAAAAACGCGACGGGCGGCGCCGTGGACGCCCAGGTTCTGACCCGCGGCCGCATCACCGGCGTGGAAATGTACGAGGGCGAAGCCTTCCTGACCGTCGGCAACTCGATCGTGCCGTTGTCCACCGTCATCGCCCTGGAAGAAGCCAGAGCCCCTTCCGATGAGGAGGCGGCCTGATGCGCTCGCCTGCTTCGTCGCCAAACCCCCTGAACCTGTTCTCGTAAGGAGCCCCGCGCCATGAGTATCAACAGCGCCCTGCTTGCCGGCGTGTCCGGCCTGACCGCAAACTCCGCCGCCCTTGCGGCGATCTCGCAGAACATCGCGAATGTGAACACCGTCGGCTACAAGCGCACCGCCGGCGAGTTCCAGACCGTGATCAACAGCCAGTCGCAAGGCGCCGGCTATTCCGCCGGCGGCGTCCTGGCCACGGCCCGCCACTACACCAGCCAGGCCGGCCAGCTGCAGCGCACCACGTCGAACACCGACCTGGGCATCGCCGGCCAGGGCTTCTTCGTCGTCACGGAGAAGCCGGAGAACCTTCAGGTGACCGACAGCCGCCTGTTCACCCGGGCCGGCGCCTTCAGTGTCGACAACCTGGGCTATCTGAAGAACACCGCCGGCCTCTACCTGCAGGGCTGGCCGGTCGATGCGGAGGGCAATATCGCCACCGACCCGTCGGACCTGAACCGCCTGCGCACGATCAATGTCGGCTCCGTCGGCGGCACGGCCGAGGCGACCACCCGCATTCAGCTGAACGCCAACATCAAGTCCAGCCAGCTGGTCTCGGCCGAGGCGACCGACGCCGCGGCCACCCCCGTGGGCGCCAACGCCTACAATCCCGCGACCAACTCCATGGCCATGTGGGATCCTGAAACCGGCGCGGGCGTCAAACCCGACTTCGAGCTGACCATCCCCGTCTCGGACTCCAAGGGCGGCCAGCGCACGATCGCGATCTCCTTCCTGAAGAGCACCGTGCCCAACCAGTGGTATTCCGAAATCCGCGCCATCCCGGCGTCCGATGTCGTGACCGGAGCCGGCCTGACCAACGGCCAGCTCAAGACGGGGCTGGTGGCCTTCACCCAGGACGGGCGCCTGGATGTCGACGCCATGGCCGCCCTCGGCGCCTCGGCCCTGTTTCCCGATCCCACGGCGGCGACCCTGACGTTCGGTTCGTCCGACAGCGCGGCCCCGGCCGCTGGAGGCTTCAAATGGGCTCCGGGCCTCGGCATCGACGACCAGTCCCTGGCCTTCGACCTGTCGGCGTCCGCGGGCGGTCTGACGCAGTATGACAGCGCCTCGGTGGTGCAGGCCGTGCTGACCAACGGCACCGCCTTCGGCAACCTGTCCGAGGTCAAGATCGACGACACCGGCTTCGTGACCGCCATCTTCGACAACGGCGTCACGCGCCAGATCGCCCAGATCGCCCTGGCCACCTTCCCCAGCCCCGACAGCCTGACCCAGACATCGGGCAACGCCTACCGGGTCAGCCAGGGATCGGGCACCTACAACCTCAAGGCCGCGGGCACCGGCGGCGCCGGCCTGATCGGCGCATCCCAGCTGGAAGCCTCGACCGTCGACCTGTCGGCCGAGTTCACCGGCCTGATCACGACCCAGCGCGCCTATTCGGCATCCTCCAAGATCATCACCACGGCCGACGAGATGCTGGCCGAGCTGATCAGCATCAAACGCTGATACCTGAGTAACGGGCCGTAAACCTCAATGAATCCTTTGTTGAATATTGAGAGGGTGGACGGAAGGCATTTTAGGCTTTCCTTCACCACGACGCTTAAACGGCCCTTAGCCGCCGACCGCTACGGTTCACTCATAGTGGTGGTGGTCAATGAGGCATAAGCCCATGTTGCAAGAGCGACGTCTTAACAGCCGAGGCGAACAATATGTGGTGGGCCCGACGGGCACGCCGCTGACGATGCACGATCTTCCCCCGGCCAATACCGACCGCTGGGTGATCCGCCGCAAGGCCGAGGTCGTGGCCGCGGTACGCGGCGGGCTGATCAGCCTGGACGACGCCCTGGCGCGTTACCGTCTGACCGCCGAGGAATTCCTGGCATGGCAGAAGGCCATCGACAAATGGGGCATGCAGGGCCTGCGCACGACGCGGATCCAGCACTACGGCCGCCCGTAAACATCTTCCCCCGAGCCGACCTCGGCCGCTTCCGGAAACGGGGGCGGCCGTTGTCGTTTCCCGTACCGTTTCGCTCCGGCCTCGAAATCGAACGGGTTTCGCACTAGATAGCGCGCCATGACGCTCGCCGAGCCCATCTGCCCGATCCCGAACATCGCCCCCATGGCCGGCAAGGCCGACATGGATGCGGCGATCGAGTCCGCGCGCGCGGCGGTCGGCCTGCCGGTCGGGTCGCGCGTGGTGGCGGCCATGTCGGGCGGAGTGGACTCCACCGTGGTGGCCGCCCTGCTGCACAAGGCCGGCTATGACGTCGTCGGCGTGACCCTGCAGCTTTACGACCACGGGGCGGCCCTGAAGAAGAAGGGCGCCTGTTGCGCCGGTCAGGACATCCACGACGCCCGGCTGGCGGCTGAGATGCTGGGCATTCCCCACTACGTCCTCGACTACGAGAGCCGGTTCCGCGACGCGGTGATCGATCAGTTCGCCGACAGCTATCTGGCGGGTCAGACGCCCGTGCCCTGCATCCGCTGCAACCAGACGGTCAAATTCCGGGACCTCCTGGACGTCGCCCGCGACCTCGGCGCCGAGGCCATGGCGACCGGTCACTATGTCCGGCGCTCGGTGGTCAATGACCGCGCCCAGATGCGCAAGGCGATCGACCATTCGCGCGACCAGTCCTACTTCCTGTTCGCCACCACGGCGCAGCAGCTGGACTATCTGCGCTTCCCCCTCGCCGATCTGGAGAAGCCGCAGGTGCGCGGCGTGGCGATGGAGCTGGGCCTGCGGATCGCCGCCAAGCCCGACAGCCAGGACATCTGTTTCGTGCCCAACGGCGACTATCGCACCCTGATCGACAGGCTGCGTCCGCAGGGCCGCGAGGCCGGCGACATCGTCCACATGGACGGCCGGGTGCTGGGCGCCCATTCGGGCATCACCGACTACACCATCGGCCAGCGCCGCGGCCTGAACGTCGCCGTGGGCGAGCCCCTGTTCGTGACGAAGCTGGACCCGGCCCGGCGCCACGTCATCGTCGGTCCGCGCGAAGCCCTGCTGACCGCCTCCCTGACGCTGGACGAGACCAACTGGCTGGGCGACGAGCCGAGCATCGAGGCGGCGGCTGAAGCCGGCGCGCCGGTGCTGGCCCGCGTGCGCTCGACCCGTCCGCCCTCCCCCGCCCGGCTGGCCCTGGTCGACGGCGCCGTCGCGGTGCTGTTCGAGACAGGCGAGGAAGGCGTGGCCCCGGGTCAGGCCTGCGCCCTCTACGATCCGGCCGATCCCGACCGTCTGCTGGGCGGCGGCTTCATCAAGACGACCACCGCCGTTGTCTGAGACGCCGGACGACGCGCTGGCGCTGACCACGCGCGCCGGCCTGCCGTCCGGGTTCCTGTATCTGCGCGATGAATACCCGCGGGACCGCTGGACCTCGAAGCTGGACGAGACGGCGGCCTTCTGGCTGCAGATGCACGCCAGCTTCCGCGGGCATCAGGCGCATATGGACGGACTGGTCGCCCAGTGGCGCGCCGGCGGGGACGCGGCCGCGCTGCATCGCCAGTTGATCCCGGCGCTCCAGTCCTTCCTGCAGCACCTCGACGGCCACCACCGCATCGAGAGCGGCCAGTATTTTCCGATGATGCGGCGGATCGAGCCGAAAATCGGCGCTGGCATCGACCTGCTGGACCGCGACCACGACGCCATCCACCAGACGCTGGAGGCGCTGTTCCACGGCGGAATGGCCTTTCATCAGGCCGTGGGAAGCAACGCCACCGACGCCGCCGACAAGGCCAACCGGCTGGCCGACCTGATCGACGGAAACGCCCGCCCCCTGCTGCGGCATCTGGAGGACGAGGAGGACATCGTCATTCCCCTGATCCAGTTGCGTGGTCTGCACGACCAGGTTTGAGCCGGGCCTATCCGGCCGGGCGAAAAACACCGTCCGAAGAGTCCGAAGAGTCCACTGAGTCCGCTTCGAGGCGTCACTCAGGGACGTTCACTTGTCAAAGACCGGACCCGGCAAGGCTTCCTGCATGGAAGCATGCGCCTGCGTCAGATCCGGACGTAGCCGGCGGTCAGCCGCGGCTCGGCATCAATTTGCGGCGCTGACGGACCAGGGCCAGCGGGCGTCCGTCCGGCGCATGGGCCACGCCGTCCTCGACCGCCCAGCCGCCGCCGACATCGCGGGTGGTGAAATGGAAACAGGCCCAGCCTTCGGGCGAGATGTCCGGGGTCAGCGCCGTCAGCAGGTCGGCGCGCAGGTCGACGCTGGCGGAGACGATCGGCGGCGCCGGGAAGGCCGTGAAATAGGTCGGATACAGGCCGTCCAGCAGGAACAGCAGCCGGGCCTCGTCCAGGGGCGCGGCGTCGATCGTCCGCATCCAGCAGCCGAGTTCGGGCGTCTCGCCGGCGTTCTCTCCGAACAGCTTCGGCCCCGCGACGAAGCGGTGCTCGATATGGCGGGTGAACCAGGGGCCGAAGCCGGTGTCGAGCGGCGTCGGCTCGAGTTCCTCCACGGGCCGGAGCGAGGCGGTCAGGGGCGTCAGCACCGGTCCCGCGACGTCGCGGCCGTACGTGCCCAGCGCCTGAACGGCGACCCGGTCGCCCTGGCCGCCCGTGACCGAGGCATAGGCGACGTTGCGACCGCCGCGATTCATCAAGGGCGTGAACACGGCGTCCTCGAACCGCGCGGCGGCGAGATACTGGATGGTGAGGGTCTGGAGCGGCGCCTCGATGCCGAGGCCCTGGCGCATGGCCCCGGCGGCGAGAGCCGCCATCAGGCCGCCGAAGGGCGCGCCGCGTTCCTGCGGCGCCGACCGGGGCGCATTGGAGAAGCCGCCATCCAGCCGCACCTTCAATCCCCCCGCGCCGTCGTCGGTCAGGGTCAGGGCCTCGGCCAGGGTCTGGGTCATACGGTGTCGTTATCGTGGAGAAAGGGCGGGCGGAAGACGGGGAGGCCCTCCGCCCGAAGTCGGGGATCAGGAAACGCCGCGGGCGCCTCCGTAGCCAAACAAGACTGACCCAGTCCGTCCAGATTGGCAACCCTCTTGCCAAACGGCTGACGCAGGGTCACTTTCCCATCATGGGACGCACCGCTGACTATTCTCGACAGAGCTGCTCGATCGCCGCGACGCTGGAGATCATCGGCGACCCGTGGACGCTGCTGGTCATTCGCGACGCCTTCAACGGCGTCAGCCGGTTCGAACAGTGGCAGGAGCGGCTGGGCGTCGCCCGCAACGTTCTGGCCGCGCGGCTGAAGACCCTGGTCCAGCATGGCGTGCTGGAGCCCCACCTCTATTCCGAACGCCCGCCCCGCAACGAGTACCGGCTGACGGCCAAGGGCAAGGATCTGTACGGCGTGCTGGTGACCCTGCACGCCTGGGGCGCCCGCCATGTGTACCGCGACGCGGATTCCGGCTTCGCCATGATCCACAAGGAATGCGGCCAGAACCTCGCGCCGCGCATCGCCTGCGGCCACTGCAACGAAATCGTCAAGCCGCGCGACATCCAGCTGGTGCACGCCAAGGACTGTCCGACGGTGGGCGACGTCATGCCCCGACAGGCGGCCGAGGAAAAGGTCGCCTGAGCCATGGCCGCCGTCACCCTGATCGGCAGCCCCGTTTCCCCCTATGTCCGCAAGGTGCTGGCCGCCTGTGCGATCAAGGGCGTCGAGGTCGAGCTGGATCCCATCTCGCCGATGTTCGGCAATGACGATTTCGAGCGGCTGAGCCCGCTGCGCCGCGTGCCGGTTTGGCTGGAGGGCGATCTGGTGCTGTGCGACTCCAGCGTCATCGTCCAGTACATCGAGGAGACGCGGCCCGGGCCCTCGCTGTGGCCAGCCGATCCGATCCAGCGCGCGAGGGCGCGGTGGCTGGAGGAGTTCGCCGACACCCGCCTGTTCGACGTGCTGGGCTGGCGACTGTTCTACCAGATCGCGCTCAAGCCGCGCTTCTTCGGGACCGAGGCCGATCCTGAAGTGGTGGAGAAGGCCCGCGACGTCGAACTGCCCCGGATTCTCGACTATCTGGAGAGCCAGACGCCCGAGACGGGCTTCCTGTTGGGCGAACTGTCGATGGCGGACCTCAGCGTCGCCCCGGCCTTCCTCAATGCGCGCGCGGTGCAGATCGACGTTGACGCCGAACGCTGGCCACGCCTGGCCGCCTGGCTGGAGCGGATGAATGAAGAGACGCCGCTGGGGCCGCTGAACAAGCTGGCGCGCAACCTGATGCGCACGCCGCTGGCCGGGCACCGCGACCGCCTGACCGAGTTCGGCCTGGCCGCAGCGAGCCGCAGCTGGATGGGTGAAACCGCCCGCCACGGACCGATGACGCCGCCGTAGCCGGTCCTTTGTCATCCCGGCTCTCCGCTTCGCTGCGGCCGGGATGACAAGGAGGATCGCCTCTTGCGAGCGCGTTCCTGATCGACGATTTACCCGTCTCACACTTTCAAGGCCCCCCATGTCCGATCCCGTCGTCATCGTCTCCTTCGCCCGCACGCCGATGGGCGGCTTCCAGGGCGCCCTGTCCGGCGTCAAGGCGACCGAGCTGGGCGCGGCGGCGGTGAAGGCCGCAGTCGAGCGGGCGGGCGTTCCGCCGGCGAAGGTCGAGCAGATCTACATGGGCTGCGTCCTGCCGGCCGGCCTCGGCCAGGCCCCGGCCCGTCAGGCCGCGATCGGCGCCGGTCTGGGCCAACATGTCGAGGCGACGACGGTCAACAAGATGTGCGGCTCGGGGCTGCAGGCGGTGATGATGGCCTCGGATTCGCTGTCCGCCGGTTCCGCCGACGTCATCGTGGCGGGCGGCATGGAGTCGATGTCCGGATCCCCCTATCTGATGACCAAACACCGCGGCGGCGCCCGCATCGGCCACGATGTCATCATCGACAGCATGTACATGGACGGGCTGGAGGACGCCTATACGCCCGGCAAGCTGATGGGCGCCTTCGCCGAGGACTCGGCCCGGACCTATCAATTCACCCGCGAGGCCCAGGATGAATACGCGCTGGAGAGCCTGAACCGGGCCCTCGAAGCCATCGCCTCGGGCGCCTTCAGGGCCGAGATCACCCCCGTGGAAGTCGTCTCGCGCAAGGGCGTGGCGACGGTCGCCGAGGACGAACAGCCCGGCAAGGCCATGCCGGAGAAGATTCCGAACCTGAAGCCCGCCTTCTCGAAGGACGGCACCATCACCGCCGCCAACGCCAGCTCGATCTCGGACGGCGCCGCGGCCCTGGTGATGACGCGCGAGAGCGTGGCCCGCGCCCTGGGCCTGCCGGTCGTCGCCCGCATCGTCAGCCACGCCGCCCACGCCCATGAGCCGGGCCTGTTCACCACCGCCCCCGTGCCGGCGATGCAGAAGGCGCTGAAGAAGGCCGGCTGGTCGGTCGAGGACGTCGACCTGTGGGAGATCAACGAGGCCTTCGCCGTGGTGGCGATGATCGCCATGCGCGACATGGGCATCGACCGGGCGAAGCTGAACGTCAACGGCGGGGCCACGGCCCTGGGCCACCCCATCGGCGCCTCGGGCGCGCGCATCCTGACGACCCTGCTGGCGGCGCTTCAGGCGCGCGGCGGGAAGAAGGGCGTGGCCAGCCTGTGCATCGGCGGCGGCGAGGCCGTGGCGGTGGCGGTGGAGCTGGTCTGACCGCGACGGCCTCTTCCGGCGGAGCGGGTCGATCGGAGGGCCCGGGGATGACGCCGCTCGAGCGGCCGGCTAGCGTGCGACCAAGGAGCCGATCCCATGATGCTGAACCGAAGAGGCGTGCTGGGCCTCGCCGCCCTGGCCGCGACACCGGCCTCCGCCGCCGCGATGACACCGGTGTCGTCGCAGCTCGCGCCGCCGGATCCCGTCGAGACGATCCGGCTGTGGCCCGACGCCGCGCCGGGGGGCGAGGCGGTCACCGTCACGCCGCGCGTGGTCGAGCGCTCGACCGATCCGGCGTTCCACGACCGGTTCGCCCAATACACCACCGATCCGATCCTGACCGTGCTGCGGCCCGAGCGGCCCAACGGGGCCTCCCTGCTCCTGATCCCGGGCGGCGGGTACAAATGGGCGGTCGTCGACAAGGAAGGGCTGGACTGCGCGCGCGTGTTCGCGGACGCCGGCGTGACCTGCTTCGTGCTGCGCTACCGGTTGCCGGGCGACGGCTGGGCCGCAGGGCCGGACGCGCCCCTTCAGGACGCCCAGCGCGCCCTGCGGCTGGTGCGGTCCCGGGCCGCCGCGAGCGGCCTTGATCCCGCGCGCGTGGCGGTGCTGGGCGCCTCGGCAGGCGGCCATCTGGCGGGGATGCTGACGGCGCGCGCCGACGCCGCCTACGCCGCCGTGGACGAGGCCGACGCGGCCTCCCATCGCCCGGACCTCAGCATCCTGCTGTATCCTGTGGCGACCATGGCTGACGGGCCGGTCCACGCCGGGTCGCGGCGCGAGCTTCTGGGTTCCGCCCCGACCCCCGAAGCGGTCGACCGCTACTCCCTTGAGCGGCTGGACTGGACGGGCCGACCCCCGACCTTCCTGCTGCATGCGATGGATGATGAGGCGGTGCCGGTCGAGAACAGCCTGCAACTGCTGGCGACGCTCAGGGCCGCCCGGGTTCCGGCGGAGGCGCACCTGTTCCAGGAGGGCGGCCACGGTTTCGGCATCCGCCTGATCGCCGGCAGGCCCGCGGCCGTCTGGCCCGCGCTGGTTCTGGCCTGGGGCGCGCGGCACGGCTGGATTACGCAGACTTAATCTTCGTCGCCTTGTTCCCCCGCCCTCGCCCGTTAAGGTCCGCGCGGGCTTTTCAGACAGCGGGCGGTGTTTCGTATGCGGATCGGTTTGTTGCTGGCGTCGGCCGCCGGCGTTTCCCTGATGGCCTCGGCCGCGCTGGCCCAGCAGAGCATCGGGCCGATCGACCAGTCGAAGGGCAGCTTCGAGGACAAGTTCCGCCAGTTCGAGGGCGAGGACTGGCCGACCCCCACCGACTACCGCAGCGCCTCGGGCGCGCCCGGTCATCGCTACTGGCAGCAGCAGGTCGACTACGACATCGACGTGTCCCTGGACGAGGCTGGCCGGACGCTGACGGGCCGCGAGGCGGTGACCTACACCAACAATTCGCCGGACGCGCTCGGCTATCTGTGGCTGCTGCTGGACCAGCAGAACTATCGCCGCAACTCTCTGGCGGAACGCAGCCGCACCTATTCGGCGTCCGACACCGTCAGCGTCAACGAGATCCTGCGGGTGCGGCGCATGCAGGACTGGGAGGGCGGATTCAACGACCTGAAGGTCACCGGGCCGGACGGGCAGGCCCTGCCCTTCACCATCGTCGATTCCATGATGCGGATCGAGCTGCCGCGTCCGCTGGCGACGGGCCAGACCTTCGCCTTCAGCATCGACTTCAGCCTGCCCCTGCCCGAGACCAATGTGGTCGGCGGGCGCAGCGGCTATGAATGCTTCACCAAACCCGGCGAGGACGGCAACTGCCTGTTCCTGGCCGCCCAGTGGTTCCCGCGGCTGGCGGTCTATTCCGACTATGAGGGCTGGCATAACGCCCAGTTCCTCGGCGCCGGCGAGTTCACGCTGGAGTTCGGCGACTACGACGTCTCGATCACCGCGCCGTCCGACCACGTCGTCGCCGCGACCGGCGAGCTGCAGAACCCCGAGATCCTGAGCGCCGCCCAGCGCGCGCGTCTGGCCGAGGCCCGCACCGCCGACGCCCCGGTCTATGTCGTCACTCCCGCCGAGGCGGCCGCCGCCGAGGCCAGCCCGGCCCGGTCGGGCACGCGGACCTGGAATTTCAGCGCAGACAACGTGCGCGACTTCGGCTGGGCCTCGAGCCGCAAATTCATCTGGGACGCCATGGGCGTCGAACAGCAGAGCGCCGAACATCCGGTGGTCATGGCCATGTCCTTCTTCCCGAAGGAGGCCCGGCCGCTGTGGGACGCCTATTCGACGAAGTCGATCGCCCACACCCTGGACGTCTACAACCAGTTCGCCTTCACCTACCCCTATCCGACGGCCCAGTCGGTCAACGGCCCGGTCGGCGGGATGGAATATCCGATGATCACCTTCAACGGGCCGCGCCCGGTGCGGGGCGACGACGGCCGGCTGACCTATACGGAGCGGGCCAAGAACGGCCTGATCGGCGTGGTCATCCACGAGGTCGGCCACACCTATTTCCCGATGATCGTCAATTCGGACGAGCGCCAGTGGACGTGGATGGACGAGGGGCTGAACAGCTTCCTGCAGTTCGAGGCCGAGAAGCTGTGGGACCACGACTTCCCGGCGCGCGGCGAGCCGAGGGACATCGTCGAATACATGGTCAGCCAGGACCAGGTGCCGGTGATGACCAACTCGGATTCGCTGCTGCAGTTCGGCAACAACGCCTACGCCAAGCCGGCCACCGCCCTGGTGATCCTGCGCGAGACGGTGCTGGGCCGCGAGCTGTTCGACCGCGCCTTCCGCGAATACGCACAGCGCTGGGCCTTCAAGCGGCCGACGCCCTATGACTTCTTCCGCACCATGGAGGAGAGTTCGGGCGTCGATCTGGACTGGTTCTGGCGCGGCTGGTTCTATTCGACCGACCACGTCGACATCTCGCTGGAGGGCGTGACCGCCGCAACCCTGGAATCGACCGATCCCGAGGCGCGCGCCCGCGCTGCCCGCGAACGGTTCGAGGCCGAGCCCGGCTCGCTGACGGCCGCCCGCAACCAGGACATCGAGACCGTGGTCGAGCGTGATCCGGCGACGCGCGACTTCTACAACCAGACCGACCGGTTCACGGTCACGGCCCAGCAGCGCCGGGACGCCGAGAGCGCGGCGCGGCGCGCCGACGCCGACCGCCGCGCGGCGCAGGGTTTCAACGACAACATCTACCGCTTCACGTTCAGGAACGTCGGCGGGCTGGTCATGCCGGTGATCCTGAAGCTGACCTGGGCCGATGGCTCGGACGAGACGGTGCGCATCCCGGCCGAGGTCTGGCGCCGCAACAGCCAGCAGGTCGTCTGGCAGTGGGTGTCGTCCAAGACGCTGGTCTCGGCCGAGGTCGATCCGCTGCTGGAGACGGCCGACGCCAACCGCGGCAACAACTTCTTCCCGCGCCGCATCGACGAACGCAGCCTGCGTCTTTCGCCTGCCCCGCCGCCCGGAGAAAACCGGATGCGCGACTCGGATGTCGAGGTCAGCCCGGACTCGACCGCCGCCCGCGTGCGTCGGCCTTCCTGAGGATCCGGACCGTGTTCAGACGCGCCCTGCTGACCGCCGCCCTGATCGCCGGCCTGGCCTCGCCGGCCCAGGCCCATCGCGGCCATTCGGGACTGACGGTGATCGAGATCGATCCGGGCTCGGGCGCGGTCCGCGTGACCCACCGGTTCGCGGCCCATGACGTTGAGCCCGCCCTGGTCTCGATCGCCCCGCAGGCCCAGCCCTCGCTGGACGACCCCCGCGCGCTCGCCGCGCTGGAGGCGCATCTGGGGAGACGGTTTCGTCTGTCCGTGGACGGCGCAGCGGTTCCGGTGACTCACACAGGCACCCGGCTGGCCGGCGACAACGTCCGTGTCGATTTCGGCGGCGCCACGGAGGACCGGGACGTCGCCCGCGTCACCGTCGACCTCGACTTCTTCCCGGGCGTGCACGACGACCAGGAACAGCAGGTCAATGTCCGTCTGAACGGCGTGACGCGGACGGCGGTGTTCCGGCCGGGGTCGCGGGCGCAGACGCTGGTGTTCCAGCGGGCCGCGGGCGGCGCTCGCTAGCCATCAGGCGGACCAGGCCGGTGCGGCCGAGGCCGAGCACGATCATCGCATGGCTCCTGTATTGCGAACGATTCTCAGATTTGCGCAGATGGCTGGTCCATGGCAAGCCCCGGGGCGAATGGCGTCCCGGACGGAGCATCACGATGCGTGAAGACGGAAAGCTGGACTATCTCGAACTGCCCGGCGGCGCGCTGGGCGCGGTCAAGGCCTTCTACGGCGCGGCCTTCGGCTGGACCTTCCAGGATTACGGCCCCTCGTATGCGGCCTTCGACCAGGGGCTGGACGGCGGATTCGACGCGGACGCCGAGGCCGGCCGCCCGCCCCTGCCGGTCCTGTTCGCCCATGATCTCGAAGCGATGGCGGCCAGGGTCGAGGCGGCGGGCGGCGTGATCGTCAGGCCGATCTTCGCCTTCCCGGGCGGCCGCCGGTTCCATTTCCGCGATCCGGCCGGCAACGAACTGGCCGTGTGGTCGGAGACCTGAGGCCCGCCTAACGCAGATCGACCGACTGGGCGATCTGCTCGGCCAGGGCGCGATCGGCGCCGTCCAGGCTCATGGTCCAGACGTGGATCTCGCGCGGGGCGTCGGGACGCTGGAACAGATGCTCCATGGCGTGACGCACGCCATCCTCTGTCGAGACCACCGAGGCGCGACCGCCCGCCTCCACCATCTGGCCGCTGTAGATCGGGAATTGCGACGCGGGCCCGGCATAGACCATGACGAACGACTGGTCGCCGCGCCGGACCGTATAGATGCGGAAGTCCGGCCCGGGCCGCCCGGTCACGATCTCGAACCCCGCCGGCAGGGTGATGGAGAACGGCAGGGCCG
>NZ_DATMYH010000120.1:0-15503 GCF_035561115.1 Brevundimonas sp. | reverse complement strand
CCTCCCACCCGCCCTTTCGGGGACAGCATTCCGCTACTTCCGCCCCTCGGACGAGTCCCCGCGCCATCCCCGGACCGCCCTGCGACCGCTTTTGACGCACCCATGTGCAAGTTTGTGAAATGCCCGCCGGGCCTGGTCTTTGACACCGTCGAACCCGTCGCCGCCACGCCCAGGGGCCGGCGAGCCGCCTCTGCACGTATGGCCGGTTCAGCTGAATCGGCGCTCCATATTTTTTCGCGGAGATACGAGACTCTCTGCCCTTCGACGGCGTCGGATCAGAGCGGCCTGATCCGGTTCACATGGCCCATTTTGCGGCCGGGGCGGGCCTCGGCCTTGCCGTAGAGGTGCAGGCGGGCGTCGGCCTTGCCGGACAGCTTGGTCCACTGCTCGACCTCGTCGCCCAGCAGATTGGTCATCTCGACGCGGGCGTGGGCCGTCGTGGGGCCCAAGGGCCAGCCGGCGATGGCGCGGATGTGCTGTTCGAACTGGTCGCAGATGCAGCCGTCCTGGGTCCAGTGGCCTGTGTTGTGGACGCGAGGGGCGATCTCGTTGACCAGCAGACGACCCTCGCCGAGGTCGAACAGCTCGACGCCGAGCACGCCGACGTAGTCGAGGCCTTCGAGGATGGCTTTCGCGATCGCGCGGGCCCGCTTCTCCGTCTTCGCGTCGACGGCGGCGGGGGCGAGCGTGGTCTTCAGCACCCCGCCCTTGTGGATGTTCTCGCCCAGCGGATAGACGGCGATCGCGCCGTCCCGGCCGCGGGCGGCGATGATCGAGAGTTCGCGCACGAACGGGGCCCTGGCCTCAAGCACCGAGGGGCGCTGGCCCACGGCGCTCCAGGCGTCCGCCGCCATGGCCGCCGAACGCACCCAGACCTGCCCCTTGCCGTCATAGCCCTCGCGCCGGGTTTTCAGCAGAGCCGGAGCCCCGAGCCGTTCCAGTCCGGCCAGCAGATCGTCGAGGCTGTCGATGGCGGCGAAGTCGACCGTGGTCGCGCCGACGCCGTTGAGGAAGGTCTTTTCGTCGATCCGGTCCTGGGCCACGGCCAGCGCCCTGGGGCCGGGAGCCACGACGGCGCCGCCCTGGGCCAGCCGCTCGACCGAAGTGGCGGGGACGTTCTCGAACTCGAAGGTGACGGCCTGGCAGGTCTGGCCCAGCACCGTCAGCGCCGTTGGATCGTCATAGGCGGCGACGATCTGGCCCTGGGACACGCGCCCGGCCGGGCTGTTTTCCTCGGGGTCGAGGATGACGACGTTGAAGCCGAGGCGGGACGCGGCCTGGCTGAGCATGCGGCCCAGCTGGCCGCCGCCGAGAATGCCGAGGGTCGCGCCGGGGGCCAGAGGAGCCACTCAGTCCTCGACCGTCTCGTGGACCGCCTCGGTCTGGGCTTCGCGGAAGGCGGTCAGCCGCCCGGCCAGCACCGGGTCGGCCAGCGCCAGGATCTGGGCGGCGAGGATGCCGGCGTTCTTGGCGCCGGGCTCGCCGACGGCGAGGGTGGCGACCGGGACACCGCCGGGCATCTGGACGATGGACAGCAGGCTATCCAGCCCCTTCAGCGCCTTTGACTCAACCGGCACGCCCAGCACGGGCAGCTCGGTCATCGAGGCGGCCATGCCCGGCAGGTGGGCCGCGCCCCCGGCGCCGGCGATGATGACCTTGAAGCCGGCCGCCTTGGCGCCGGTGGCGAAGTCGAACAGGCGTTGCGGCGTGCGGTGGGCGCTGACGACCTTCGCCTCCCAGGCCACGCCGAGCCGGTCCAGCGCGTCGGCGGCGTGTTTCATGGTCGGCCAGTCCGAGCGGCTGCCCATGATGATCGCCACGGGAGTCTGAGTCGCCATGGATGCGCCTTTCGCAGGAAAGCGGCGCGATACAGGACTCGCGTTGCGCCCGCAACCGACGGCGTTAGGCTGACCGTTGGCCAGGCGTGGTGAGTCGCCGGCCGGGGAGCCTTCTTCGCTCGTGACCAACGCGGCCGTCATCGACCCCTACGACGAGATCGAGCGCCTGCGCGCCGAGGTCGACGCCCTGCGCCGCCGCGCCGAAGCGGCCGAGGCGGCGGCGGATCACGACGTGCTGACGCCGGTCCTGAACCGGCGCGGCTTCATCGCCGCGATGAAGAGCGCCATGGCCTTCTGCCAGCGTCACGGCACGCCGGCCGTGCTGCTGTATCTCGATCTGGACGGCTTCAAGGGCGTCAACGACAGCCTGGGCCATGCCGCGGGCGACGCCGCCCTGGTTCATATCGCCAATCTGCTGGCGGCCAATCTGCGCGAATCGGACACCGTCGGCCGCCTGGGCGGCGACGAGTTCGGACTGCTGCTGCTGAACGCCGGCCTGAACGGCGGCCGGGAGAAGGCGCAGCGGCTGGCCGACGCCCTGGCCGCCGAGGAATTCACCTGGAACGGACAGACCGCGCGTCTGGGCGGATCGTTCGGCGTCCGGGCCTTCAACGGCCATACCGACCCCGAGGTCTGGCTGGCCGAGGCCGACGCCGCCATGTGGGTCCGCAAGAAGGGACGGTGACGCCCTCAGGCGATGATGTCGGGCAGGATCCGGTCCTCGATCCTGGTGATCTCGTCCCGCAGAAGCAGCTTCTTCCGTTTGAGGCGGGCGATCATCAGCTGATCCGGCACCGGCATGCGTGCGAGGGCCTCGATCGAGGCGTCGAGGTCGGCGTGCTCGAGCTGAAGCAGTTTCAGCCGGGCATGGAGCGCCTGCTCTTCCTCGGTCAGAAAGGGTTCGTCGTCGTTCATGCTGGTTCCCGGACGCCCGGCTTATAGCGCGCGTCGCGTCAGGCCGGAAGGCGCTCCGCGAGGCGGACGAGCCCGGCGCGCGGGGTGATCGGGGACCAGACCCGGGCCACGGCCACCATGACGGAAAGCGGCGGCTGCGCAGGGCCGGACGATGGCGGCGCCAGGGCCTCCAGCGCGGTCAGAAGGCGGCGTTCAGCCTCCAGCTCCACAGCCTTGACCTGGGCCCTGACGGCTTCGCGATCGGCGTCGTCCAGATCGGGCGCACGGGGCTTGAGCGCCCGGCGCACGGCGCGCAGCGGCGCGATGGCCGTCTCCTGCCAAGCGCGGGCGGTGTCGCCGGCGGCCTCCAGCGCGTCCTCGTCCGGGGTGCGTCCCTCGGCGGCGCACCAGGCGGCCCAGAGCAGCAGCGGAATGTTCTGACCGGCGGCGTCCTGAAGCTCCAGACAGGCGTCCGCGACCCCGTCGGCGGCCCAGGCCGCCAGCGACCAGTCCCAGAGACTCATTCGGCGGCCGCCCCCGTCAATCCGTCCCAGCGACGGACGGCCGACCAGTCGAGGCCGAAGATGTCCAGCGCGCGGCCGACGGACTGATCGACCATCTCGGCGATGCCTGCGGGCCTGGCATAGAAGGCGGGCAGGGGCGGGGCGATGACCGCGCCCATCTCGGCGAGGGCCGTCATGGTGCGCAGATGGCCGAGGTGCAGCGGCGTCTCGCGCACCATCAGCACCAGCGGCCGGCGTTCCTTCAGCACCACGTCCGCAGCGCGGGTCAGAAGGGTGGAGGTCACGCCGGTGGCGATCTCGCTCATGGTCCGGACCGAGCAGGGGGCGATGATCATCCCCATGGTCCGGAACGAGCCCGAGGCGATCGAGGCGCCGACGTCGTTCAGGCGGTGCGTCACGTCGGCGCGGGCCAGCAGGTCGTCGGCGGAGATATCGGTCTCCTGCGACAGGGTCAGCAGGGCCGCGCGCGTCACGACCAGGTGACTTTCGACCCCGAGATCCCGCAACGCGTCGAGCGCCCGGACGCCATAAGTGACGCCGGATGCTCCGGAAATTCCTACGATCAATCGGGAGGGCGTCGAGCCGGAAAGGTTCCGTACCGCTCCGTTCACATCTTCGGCCAATTCGGGCTCCAGGGTGGTCCGTGTCCGGACAGTCGGCAATTCACCGGAATGTGATTCCACAGCCGGTCAGACCCGGCGCTGACTGTACTGGTCCCTTAGACATGGAGGCGCAAGCCATGACCATCGAAGCTCGTATCCGCGAACTGGGAAACCGTCACCGCAACCTGGATGAGACCATCCGGCGGGAGATGATCCACCCGGCCACGGACTCGCTTCACGTCAGGGAGCTCAAGCAACAGAAGCTCAGGCTCAAGGAACAGATCACCAGCCTGGAGGCCCGCGCAGGATAGCGAGGCGGCCTCCCGACAAGGACATCGGCCCCGGAGAGCGATCTCCGGGGCCGTTTTTCTGTCAGTCCTTGGAACCGAACACCGAAGCCGCAGTGGGCTCGGCCCCGCGGCGTTCGCGGGCTTCCGGCACGAACTCCTCCTCGGCCGGTTCGGCGGGAGCGTCGACGGGCTGGAGCGTGGCGCCGCCCTTTTTGGCGTCGTCCTTCGCCTTCTTGTCGGCGGCCTTGCGGACCAGTTCGTCCAGCGCCAGCTGGCCGACGAGGCCCAGGGTCACCGGATCGACCGGCTTGATGTTGGGGCTGTTCCAGTGGGTGCGGTTGCGCACGCTCTCGATGGTGGATTTGGTGGTGCCCAGCATCTTGGCGATCTGGGCGTCGGTCACCTCGGGGTGGTTGCGGACGAACCAGGCGATAGCGTCCGGGCGGTCCTGACGGCGCGAGACGGGGGTGTATTTCGGCGCCGGCTTGCCGCCCTTCATCAGTTCGGCATGGCGGCTGACCACGGCCTGCATGCGGTAGTTTTCGTCGTTCTGGGCCTTGTCCAGCTCCTCGCGCGTCAGCTGGCCGTTGACGAGGGGGTCCGCACCGCGGATGTCGCGGGCCACGTCGCCGTCGGCGATGCCGCGCACTTCCAGCGGGTGCAGACCGCAGAAATCGGCGATCTGTTCGAACGTCAGGGAGGTGTTGTCGACCAGCCAGACCGCAGTGGCCTTGGGCATGAGGATGTCGGTCATAAAACGCAGTTCCGGTTGTGGTTCGGGCCCGGAAACCCGGGCTCTGGATACGACGGCGCCCGGCCTTTCGACCGGGCGTTGATGATGGCGATATAGGCCTATTCGGCGGAAAAGAAAACGGACGCCGACAGCGGCGTACAGCCAAGGTTCATCCAGCCCGTTGAACAGTGGGTCCACAGACGCGTTGTGCGTCGAGGAACCCCTTTGGAGGGACGACCATGTTGATCGAGATGCTGGCCGCGATGGCGGTCGTTTCGGGCGGAGCGGGCGCCGCTGCGCAGGACCCGCAGGTCGGCGTCCGCGTGGCGCCGCGCGGCGACTACCGCGACAGCTGCAGCGGCGAATATGTGAATCGTGGCCGGCTGTACGCCGACTGCCGCACCGACCGCGGGCGGATCCGCGGCACGTCCATCGAGCTGAACCGTTGCTCGGACTATGAGATCCGCAACGATGACGGCCTGCTGGTCTGTGGTCCGTGGCGCGGCCAGTTCGAGGATCGGCCCGGCGGTGGCGGCGGCAACGGGCCCGGCTGGCCGGGCGGCGGCGGCGGACGCACTTCGGCGATCATCTATCGCGACGCCGATTTCCGCGGCGCGACCTTCCGCTTCGACGACGGGGTTCCGAACCTGGCCAATACCGGCTTCAACGACGCCATCAGTTCGTTGCAGCTTCGGGGCGACTGGGAGGTCTGCACCGACGCCTATTATCGCGGGCGGTGCGTCATCCTTCGCGACGACGTCCGGAACCTGCGCAACTCGGGCCTGAACGACCGGATTTCATCCCTGCGTCCGGTCCGTCGCGGCGGGCTCTGACGGAACTTCGTTCTGGAACCGGCCAGGCCATCGGGAGCTTTCCCATCCGTCGGGGATGAAGGAGATTTTCCGATGGCCTATGTCGATGGATTCGTGGTGGCGGTCCCCAAGGACCGGATCGAGGAATACAAGTCGTTCTCCCGAAAGGCCGGCGAGGTCTGGAAGGAGCACGGGGCGAAATCCTATGTCGAAACGGTCGGAGACGACGTGCCCTACGGCGAGGTGACATCCTTCCCGCGGGCCGTCCAGGCGAAGGACGACGAGACGGTGGTCTTTTCCTGGATCACCTATGATTCGCGCGAGCAGCGCGACGCGGTGAACGCCAGGGTCATGGAGGATCCCCGCATCAAGGACGACATGAACAACATGCCGTTCGACGGCAAACGGATGATCTACGGCGGGTTCAACACCCTGCTGGAGATGTAGGCGGCCTCACACCGTCAGGACGATCTTGCCAATGTGCTCGCCGGCCTCCATCGCGAGGTGGGCGGCCGAGGCCTGCTCCAGCGGGAAGGTCGCCTCGACCGGCGGCCGGACGGCGCCGGACGCCACCCAGGGCCAGACCACGGCTTCCACGGCGGCGACCAGCCGGGCCTTTTCGTCCGCGGGCCGCGCCCGGAGAGTCGAGCCGGTCAGGACGATCCGCTTCATCATGAGTCGCGCGAGGTCGACCTGCGCCATCGCGCCCGACAGGGTCGCGATCACGACCCAGCGTCCGAACGGGTTCAGCGCAGCCTGGTTGAGCGCGGCGTAGTCGGCGCCGACCATGTCCAACACCACGTCGGCGCCCCCGAAGGCGGCGATGGCGGCCCTCATGTCGTCGGCAAGGGCGTCGAGGCTGAGGCTGGCTCCCAGCCGCAGGGCGGCGGCGGCCTTGTCCGGCCCCCGCGAGGTGGCGATGACCCTGGCGCCCGCCGCCTTCGCCATCTGGATGGCGGTGACGCCGATGCCGCTGGTGGCCCCGTGGATCAGCAGGGTCTCGCCAGCCTTCAGCGCGCCTGCGTCGAAGACGTTGGTGAAGACCGTGCAGACCGTCTCGGGCAGAGCTGCGGCCTGGATCAGGTCGACGCCGGCGGGGAGGGGCAGGACGTGGCGCGCATCGACCACGGCGAGTTCCGCATAACCGCCTCCGCCCAACAGGGCGCAGACCGGCTCGCCAAGGGCCCAGCGGGTCGCGCCTTCGCCGATCTGGTCGACCTTGCCGGCGACCTCGAGTCCAAGGATGTCCGAGGCGCCCGGCGGGGCGGGGTATCGGCCGAGCCGCTGAACGATATCGGGCCGGTTGACCCCGGCGGCCCGCACCCGGATCCGGATCTGGCCCGGTCCCGCGACGGGATCGGGCCGTTCCGCCAGGGTCAGGGCCTCCGCCGGGCCCGTTCCGTCGGTGATCTCGATGACCCGCATCCGCCCCATCCCCTTCTTGCAATCGTCCGTGTCCGGGCGTTCAGATAGGGGGTTGCGTATCCCTTGGCCACGAAGGAGGCGGCGATGTTCGAGGATCTGGAGCCCCGTCCGGCGCGCGGGGCGCCGCTGATCGCCCTGACGCGCGAGGACCTGGACGGCTATTCGGTCGAGGACCTCAAGCAGCGGATCGAAGGGCTGGAGGCCGAGATCGCCCGGTCGCGGGCGGCCATCGACGGCAAGTCGTCGCAACGCAACGCCGCCGACGCCATGTTCAACTTCCGCTCCTGAATCAGGTTGTTGGCACAACCGTTGCAGTCCGTTGACGCGCCGCGCGAAACCGTGCCGGTCGTGATACGGATGCGCGTACCCCTATGAGTTTGACCGACTTCATGCCCACCGACGCCTCCATACCCCCGTCCGCCGGCCGCAGCCGCGCCGCCGTGGTCGATGACTTCGCGCGCTCGGAGCTTTTCGACCGGACTTTCCGCGAAGGCATGGAACTGGTCGAGGACACGGCCGCCTATCTGGACGGCGACGGTCGCCGCGAATCCAAGCTGCTGTCGAGGGCGGCTGCCCTGGCCTACGCCGGCGAAAGCATGAAGCTGACCACGCGGCTGATGCAGATCGCGTCCTGGCTGCTGGTGCAGCGCGCGGTGCGCGAAGGCGATATGACCTCCATGGCGGCGTGCGAACCGCGCTACCGTCTGGCGGACCGCAAGGTCGAGACCGACCCCACGGACAGCGAACTGCCGATCGCCCTGGTCGAGTATCTGGTGCGGGCCGAGAAGCTGTACGACCGGGTGCTGCACCTGGACCGCCGCATGTATCTGGACGCCCCCGAGGAGGAGGCGATCAATCCGGTGCAGAGCCAGCTGGATCGGCTGACGGCGGCGTTCAGGGAGTGACGAAGGCGCAGTGGATCGCAACAAGCCTTGTCGCGGTCGCGCTTGGCGCTCTGGTACTGCTCGCAGTCGTGGTTTTTTTCTCCGAACGCTCGGCGGTGATCATTGAGAACGCCGGCGAGCAGGATGCGGATGTGACCGTGGATGTCGTCAACGCCCAGCAGTTCTCATGGCGGGGTCGACTACGGCCTGGTGAACGCGTGGTCCAGCTGGCGCGCTTCTCCGACAACAGTTTCCGGATCACATGCAAGGACTCAACCGGCGAGCACGCCCACGCGGGCGGCTATGTGACCAATGGCATGCCGCAGGTCGTGACCATCAAGGTCGATGGCTGCGCCAACGTCTCTACCGACGTCGATTTCTGAAGACGACTGACCCTACGGCCCGACGTCGTTGGCGACGCGGGCGCCGTCATCGACCGGCTTGGGCAGGCTGAGGGCGATGCCCAGGGCCTCGGCCAGCTTGGCGTCGCGGCTGTAGACGTCCTCGCGGAAGGCGACGCGGCCCTGACCGTCGACGAAGGCGGTCCAGTACAGCAGGCGCACGCTGATCTCGCGACCGGTGGCGATGCGTTTGGTCTCGCGCGTGTCCTGGGCGGTATCGAATTCCGACAGCAGAGCCGGATCGGGCGACAGGAGCAGGCGGGCGAAATCGACCGCGCCCTGGACCCGGACGCAGCCGTGGCTGCGCTGGCGCATGGCGAGGTTGAAGACGGCCTTGGACGGGGTGTCGTGCAGGAAGATGGCGTAGCTGTCGCGCAGTTCGAACTTCACATAGCCTAGCGCCGCGGTCGGACCGGCGCGCTGGATGACCTGGCCGTTCTGCACGTACATATTCTGGCTGGCCAGATAGCCGGGGCCGCGCGGCAGGATTTCGTTGCGGGCGATCGAGGCGGGCACGTACCAAGGCGGATTGGCGACCACCGAGGCGAACGGCTTCTCGAGGCTGGGCGTCTGGGTCGCCGGAGCGCCGCAGACGACGCGGTTGGAATGAACCGGCCGGCCGTCCTTCCAGTAGACCATGATGGCGGCGGCGGTGTTGACCTCGATCCGCTCGGGCGCGACCTCGCGCTTGAGCCAGCGGCGGCGTTCCAGGTTCAGGGCGATCTGGCGGGCGCGATCCTCGGCCGAGGCGGACAGCGAGCGCTGGCTGCCCGTGCCGATACGCCCGTCGGCGACGAGGCCGTGGCGGGCCTGGAAGCCGCGCACGGCCGCCTGCAGCTCGGGACCGTAGACGATGCCCTGCTGCGTCAGACGCTCGCCGTCGGCCGGTGGCAGGTCGCCTTCGGCGACGAGGCGCTGGATCAGGACCGGGACGCGCGCATCGCTGGCTCCCGGCTCGATGGTCGGTCCCTGGCGGAAGGCCGGCCAGCCGCCCTCGCGGATCAGACGGCGATAGCGGACGTAGCCGGCGGACAGGTTGGAATAGCCGATGTCGGTCGGGGCCAGACCTTCGAACCAGTCGACGAGGCGGCTTTGGGCCAGGGCGTCGTTCAGGCCGGCGGGCAGGTCGACGCGGTTCTTCTGCATCTCCCACAGATCTTCGACCGTCTCGGGACGCACGCGACCCTCGGCCAGGACGCGGGCGTAACCCATGGCGGCGGCGGTGGTGCGCATCTCCGCGGCGTCACGGTCGGCGGCCAGGGTTTCGAAGTTGAAATAGTCGGCCTGCGACAGACCGTGCCGTTCGGCCCGGCCGGCGGCGGCCTGAAGGGCGCGCAGGCGCTCGGGGGTCCAGACGGGACGCCAGCCGTTCAATTCGTAGAAGGCGCGGATGTCCGGCTGGATTTCCGCAGGCAGGCGCGCCAGCTGGTCATTGAACCGGTCATAGAAGGCGACGGCGGCGGGATCGCGGGTCTGGGCCGTGGCCGCCTGACCCATGGCGGACGCAAACGCCGTCACGGCCGCGCCCAATCCGAGTTGCCGTCGATTCATAGTCAGGTCTCTACGCCCGTTTCGATGCGGGACACCGTGTCCACGCCCCCGAAAAGCCAACGCCGGGATGTTATCGGCGTTCCGGTAAAACAGAAAGGCGCCGGTCCGTGGACCGACGCCTTTGTTGTCGTCTTGCCTCAGGGTGTGGCTGGAAAGCCCGACCCGATGGCGGCCTACTTCTTGATGAAGCCGGCGAACTTGTTGTTGAAGCGGGAAACGCGGCCGCCGCGGTCCAGCATGTGCTGGTTGCCGCCGGTCCAGGCCGGGTGGGTCAGCGGATCGATGTCCAGGTTCAGGACGGCGCCTTCCTTCTGATAGGTCGAGCGCGTCTGGTAGGTCGTACCATCGGTCATCGTCACGGTGATGAAGTGGTAGTCGGGGTGCGTATCCGCCTTCATGGTCCTGGTCCGGTCTCTGCGCGATGACGATGCCGACCGTCTGTGCGCGAAAATGAGAAACCCGCCGGGATGACGGCGGGAATGAGCGGCGGCGTTTACACCGGGGGCCGTTCCGGGGCAAGAGGCGCGCGCCATGACAGATGCAACCGCCACCGCCGACGCCGCTGACATCCGGGGACGTCCCGGTGCGGGAGCCCTGCTGATCGAACAGCTGGGCGAGGCCGGCCAACGGCGCGAGAAGCGCCGCGACATCCGTCCACTGGGCCGGTTGCTGCCCTATGCGATGCGGCACAAGGGCCATCTGACGATGGCTGGACTGTGGTTGATCCTGTCCACCGCCGCCTCCCTGGCCCTGACCGCTTCGGCGCGCGGGGCCATCGACAATGGATTCGACAACGGCGGATCCCAGCTGAACCTGTGGTTCCTGTTGCTGGGCGCGAACGCCCTGTTCCTCGGGCTGGCGACGGCCGTCCGCTACTATTTCGTCACCAAGACGGGCGAGCGGGTCATCGCCGACCTGCGCAAGGGTCTGTTTGAACGCATCCTGACGCTGGACCCCGCCTTCTACGCTGCAATGCGGACCGGAGAGGTGCTGTCGCGGCTGACGACGGACATCGCCCTGGTCGAGACGCTGCTGACCACTTCGGTGTCCTACGCCCTGCGCAACTTCCTGACCCTGATCGGGGGGACGGTGCTGTTGTTCGTGGTCAGTCCCAAGCTGACGGGAATGGTGCTGCTGATCGTGCCGCTGCTGCTGGGGCCGATCTTCCTGTTCGGGCGGCGGGTGCGCAAGCTGACCGTGGCGTCGCAGGACCGGTTCGCCAGCGCCGTCGGCTTCGCCGGCGAGAGCGTCGACGCGATCGAGACCGTCCAGGCCTTCGGCCGGGAGGCCAGCGCCATCGACCGCTTCGGCAAGGCCGTCGAGGACGCCTTCGGCGTGTCCCTCGTCCGGATGAAGGCGCGAGCCCTGATGACCGCCCTGATCATCGTGGTGATGTTCGGCGGCGTGACCCTGGTGTTGTGGCTGGGCGCCCAGGACGTGATCGGCGGGCGGATGACGCCGGGCGCCCTGCTTCAGTTCGTGCTGCTGTCGGTGTTCGCAGCCGGGGCCGTAGGGGCGCTGGGCGAGAGCTGGGGCGACGTGCAGAAGGCGGCGGGCGCCATGGAACGGATCGACGAACTGATGCGCAGCGAGGCGTCCATCCGGGCGCCGGCGACGCCGCGGGTGCTGCCGGAGCCTCCCAGGGGCGAGGTATCGATGTCGGCGGTGCAGTTTTCCTATCCCGGCCGGCCCGATCTGCCTGCGCTGAAGGGCTTTTCGCTGACGGTGCGGCCGGGCGAGACGGTCGCCCTGGTCGGCCCCTCGGGGGCGGGCAAGAGCACGGTGTTCCGGCTGCTGCTGCGGTTCTACGATCCGCAGTCAGGCGTGGTGTCGGTGGACGGGGTCGACGTGCGCGAGGCCGATCCGGTCGCCGTGCGCGACCGGTTCGCCTGGGTGTCCCAGGAAGCGCCGCTGTTCTCGGGCTCGGCCAGCGAGAATATCCGCTTCGGCCGGGAGACGGCGGATGAGGCTGCGGTGCGGGCCGCGGCGGAGGAGGCGCAGGCGCTGACGTTCGTGGAAGCCCTGCCGCAAGGCTTCGACACGCCGCTGGGCGAGCGCGGCAAGAGCCTGTCGGGCGGGCAGCGGCAGCGGATGGCCATCGCCCGGGCCCTGGTTCGGGACGCGCCGATTCTGCTGCTGGACGAGGCCACCTCGGCGCTGGACGCCGAGAACGAGCGTCTGGTGCAGGCCGCGCTGGATCAGGCCATGCAGGACCGCACGACCATCGTCATCGCCCATCGCCTGGCCACCGTCCTGCGCGCCGACCGCATCGTGGTGATGGAGGACGGCAGGGTGGTGCAGGAAGGCACGCACCGGGCGCTGATGGCCCAGGGGGGGCTCTACGCCCGGCTGGCCGCGCTGCAGTTCCGCGCCGACTAGGCTTTCGGCTTCAGCCGCAGGCCGCCGATGATCGCGCCGCCGACGGCGTAGACGACCAGCAGGTGGCTCCAGTCGATGGGCAGCAGGCCCATGGGCGAGGTCTGGTAGATGAAGCCGTAGGCCGAGGTCATCAGGGCGAAACAGACGCCGGCGATCAGGCCGATCTTCAGGCCGTTCATCCAGCCCGGCGCGCCGTCGCGGGCGATGAACCAGGCCAGGCCGGTCATGGTGACGAAGGTCTGGACGACCCCCAGCAGCATCCACATCGAATTGCCGCTGCCCTCGTCGGTGACGCCGGTCAGGGCCATCCATTTCTCGGCGAAGATCAGGCCGTACCAGAGGAAGCCGGTGAAGAAGGCGACCACGGTCGCCACGATGATGCCCGGCCAGTTCAGTTTCGCAGTCATGTCAGCCCCTCCCAAGGCTTGCGGATTTTATCCGCCTCCGGACGAAGGCTACGCCGGTTCGCCGGGCGATCAATGAACGGCGCTCAGTCGAGCGCGGCGGCGATGCGGCCGGCGAGGGCGCGGAGGGTCTCCGCATCCGCCATGGGGGCGTGGCCGTGGCCCTTCATCGGCCGGTCGGCCCAGCGGGGGATGATGTGGAAATGCAGGTGGAAGACGGTCTGGCCGCCGGCCTCGCCATTGAACTGCATGATCTGGAAGCCCTCGGGGTCGAGCGCCTTGCAGACGGCCCGCGCCGTGCGCTGCGTCGCGGCGATCAGGCGGGCGAGGACGTCAGGCTCGATGTCGAGCAGGGTGCGCGCCGTCGAGGTCTTCGACACCACGAGGACGTGGCCCTCGGACTGGGGGAAGACGTCCATGAAAGCCAGGACGTGGTCGTCCTCCCAGACCTTCACCGAGGGAATCTCGCCGCGCAGGATGCGGGCGAAGATGTTGTCGGGGTCGTAGGGCGCGATCAGGGTCATGGGAGGCTCCGGGTGACTTTCACACGAGGCTAGCAATGCGGGCGGGGCGAGGGGAGCCCCGGCGGCCTTCGGGTGTTATGGTCAAGGTCAAAAGGGAGTCGGCCATGCTGCGGTTCATCGTCCAGTTTCTCGTCACCTGCCTGGCCCTGTGGCTGGCGGCCCAGGTCGTGCCGGGGGTGGGGTTCACGGATAATCCGTCGCTGTGGCTGGCGGCCATCCTGCTGGGCGTGGCCAACGCCATCGTGCGGCCGATCCTCACCATACTGACCTTCCCGCTGACGATCATCACCTTCGGCCTGTTCCTGCTGGTGGTGAACGCGGCGACCATCGGGCTGGTGGCGGCCCTTTTGAGCGGCTTCGTGGTCGACGGCCTGTGGGCCGGGATCGGGGCGGCCATCGTCACCGGCATCGTCAGCTGGATCGCCGGCTGGTTCATCGGCGAGGATCGCCCGAGGCGCGTCGACTGAGCCATCAGACGTCCTTCCGGAACGGCGAGAGTTCTTCGGTCATGACCGCGATCTCCGCCTCCACCGCCGGGCGTTCGCCGTCCAGATAGCGGGCCACGGGCTCTCGCAGGGCCGGGTCGGCGATGAAATGGGCGGAATATACAGGGGAGGGCAGGTAGCCGCGGGCGATCTTGTGCTCGCCCTGGGCGCCGGCCTCGACGCGGGACAGACCGCGCGAAATGGCGAATTCGACGGCCTGGTAGTAGCAGAGCTCGAAATGGAGGAAGGGGACCTCCTCCAACGCCCCCCACTGGCGGCCGTACAGGGCGTCGCGGCCGATCAGGTTCAGGGCCCCGGCGATCGCGTCTCCATCGCGGAAGGCCATGACGAGGGCGATGCGGTCGGCCATGGTCGCGCCGAGGCGGGTGAAGAAGTCGCGGGTCAGATAGGGCCGGCCCCACTTCCGCTCGCCGGTGTCCATGTAGAAGGCGAAGAAGGCGTCCCAGTGCGTTTCGGTGATGTCGGCGCCCGTCAGGACGCGGATGTCGAGCCCCGCCCGGGCCTCGCGGCGTTCGCGGCGGATGGTCTTGCGGCGGCTTGAGGACAGGGCGGACAGGAAGTCGTCGAAGGTTTCGTAGCCGCCGTTGCGCCAGACGTACTGCATGTCCTGCCGCTGCAGCAGGCCGGCCTCGCCCATGGCGTCCCAGTCGTCGCGGGTCGGGAAGTTGACGTGCAGGGAGGAGACGCCGAGCCGTTCGGTCAGGGCCAGGGCGCCCTGCAGCAGGGCCTGCCGCACCGTGGCGGCGTCGGCGTCGGGATGGGTCAGGAAGCGGGGGCCGGTCACGGGGGTGAAGGGCACGGCGGCCAGCAGCTTGGGATAGTAGCGGCCGCCGGCGCGCTCATAGGCGTCGGCCCAGCTATGGTCGAAGACGTATTCGCCCTGGCTGTTGCCCTTGAGCCAGAGGGGCATGACGCCCCGAACATTTCCCTCGGGGTCGCGCAGGGACAGGTGGCGGCCGGCCCAGCCTTGCCGCGGGACGGCGCTGCCGGAGGCCTCGCAGGCGTCGAGGAAGTCGAACGAGACGAACGGGTCGCCGGAGGGGGAGGCGCAGGCGTCCCAGGCCTCGCGGCCTATGTCGGCGACGGCGTTGTGGACGTGGATCTGGAAACTCAAATCCGCGCATCCCGGCGAAAGCCGGGACCCAGTTCTGTCCAGCTTGACGCCGGCGATTCAGGATTGACGGCTGTGCACATCGGGTCAGACCGTTCGCCCAAAGCACTGGGTCCCGGCTTTCGCCGGGATGAGCGGAACATTGAAATCAGCGCACTTCCACGATGGCGTCCACCTCGACGGCGAAGCCGAGGGGGAGTTTGTAGACGCCGACGGCGGAGCGGGCGTGGCGGCCCTTGTCGCCGAAGACCTCGACCATCAGGTCGGAGCAGCCGTTGATGACGGCGGGGATGGCCTCGAAGTCCCCGGCGGCCTGGACGAAGCCGCCCAGTTTGACGACGCGCACGACGCGCTCGAGGTCGCCGTCGCAGGCGGCCGAGATCTGGGCCAGCAGGTTGACGCCGCACATGCGGGCCCCGTCCTTCGCCTGGTCCGGCGAGACGTCGGCGCCGACCGTGCCCTTGATGCCGCCCGAGGCGTCGTTCGACAGCTGGCCCGAGATGTGGACCAGGTTCCCCGTCTGGACGAAGGGCACATAGTTGGCGACCGCCCTGGCGGGCTCCGGCAGGGAGATGCCGAGTTCGGCGAGGCGGGCGGCGACGGTCATGGGCGGGGCTCCTTGGGG
>NZ_DATMYH010000119.1:0-2287 GCF_035561115.1 Brevundimonas sp. | reverse complement strand
GCCCGCCACCGCTTCGGCGCCGCCTTGTCGACCTCCTCGCCCTCGGCGGTCAGGACCTCGTTGGCGAACTCCAGGTCCATCAGCTTCATGCGCTTGATCTCGTCGCGCAGGCGGGCGGCCTCCTCGAATTCGAGGTTGGCGGCGGCGTTGCGCATGCGGCCTTCGATGTCCTTGAGGGCGGCCTGGAAGTTGGAGCCGGTGAAGGGTTTGGACTGCTCGGCCACGCCCGGCGCCGTCAGCCTGTCGAGGGCGCGGGACTCATAGGGGCTGGCCATGATCTCGCGGATGTCGCGCTTGACCGACTCGGGCGTGATGCCGTGTTCGGCGTTGTAGGCCTCCTGCTTCTCGCGGCGGCGGTTCGTCTCGGCGATGGCGCGCTCCATCGAGCCGGTCATGCGGTCGGCGTAGAGGATGACGCGGCCGTCGACGTTGCGGGCGGCGCGGCCGATGGTCTGGATCAGGCTGGTCTCGGAGCGCAGGAAGCCCTCCTTGTCGGCGTCGAGGATGGCGACCAGGCCGCACTCGGGGATGTCGAGGCCCTCGCGCAGCAGGTTGATGCCGATCAGGACGTCGAAGGCGCCCATGCGCAGGTCGCGCAGGATCTCGATCCGCTCCATGGTGTCGACGTCGGAGTGCATGTAGCGGACGCGCACGCCCTGTTCGTGCATGTATTCGGTCAGGTCCTCGGCCATCTTCTTGGTCAGGACGGTGACCAGGGAGCGGTAGCCGGCGCGGGCGACGGCCTTGACCTCGTCGATGCAGTCGTCGACCTGGTTTCGCGCGGCGCCGCTGACCGGGCGGATCTCGACCGGGGGGTCGATCAGGCCGGTGGGGCGGATGACCTGTTCGGTGAAGACGCCGCCGGTGCGCTCCATCTCCCACGGGCCGGGGGTGGCGCTGACGAACATGGTCTGGGGGCGCATGGCGTCCCATTCGTCGAACTTCAGCGGGCGGTTGTCGATGCAGCTGGGCAGGCGGAAGCCGTATTCGGCCAGGGTCGATTTGCGGCGGTAGTCGCCGCGGTACATGGCGCTGATCTGGCCGACGGTGACGTGGCTCTCGTCGACGAACAGCAGGGCGTTGTCGGGGATGTATTCGAAGAAGGTGGGCGGCGGCTCGCCCGGGGCGCGGCCGGTCAGCCAGCGGCTGTAGTTCTCGATGCCGGCGCAGGAGCCGGTGGCCTCCATCATCTCCAGATCGAAGCGGACGCGTTGCTCGAGCCGCTGGGCCTCCAGCAGCTTGCCGTTCTCGATCATCCAGTCGAGCGTCTCCTTCAGCTCGGCCTTGATGCCGGTGATAGCCTGGTTCAGCGAGGGGCGCGGGGTGACGTAGTGGCTGGCGGCGTAGACGGTGATCTCGGTCAGGTCGGCGGTCTTTTTCCCGGTCAGGGGGTCGAACTCCTGGATGGATTCCAGCTCGTCGCCGAACAGCTGGATGCGCCAGGCGCGGTCCTCCATGTGGACGGGGAAGACCTCGATGACGTCGCCGCGCTTGCGGAACATGCCGCGGTCGAAGGCGGCGTCGTTGCGCTTGTACTGCAGGGCGATCAGGTCGGCGCGCAGCTTGGACTCGTCGATCTGGTCCCCGACCTTCAGGGTGAAGGTCATGGCCGTATAGGTCTCGACCGAGCCGATGCCGTAGATGCAGCTGACGCTGGCCACCACGATCACATCGTCCCGCTCCAGGATCGCCCGCGTCGCCGAGTGGCGCATGCGATCGATCTGTTCGTTTATGGACGAGTCCTTCTCGATGTAGGTGTCGGTCCGGGGGACGTAGGCCTCGGGCTGGTAGTAGTCGTAGTAGCTGACGAAATACTCGACGGCGTTGTCCGGGAAGAAGCTCTTGAACTCGGAATAGAGCTGGGCCGCCAGGGTCTTGTTGTGGGCGAGGATCAGGGCCGGGCGCTGGGTCTGTTCAATGACCTTGGCCATGGTGAAGGTCTTGCCCGAGCCGGTGACGCCGAGCAGGACCTGGTCGCGCTCGCCCGTCTTCGCCGTGGCCACCAATTCGGCGATGGCGGAGGGCTGGTCGCCGGCGGGGCTGTATTCGGAATGCAGGCGGAAGGGGATGTGTTTGCGGCCCTCGGGCCGGTCCGGGCGGTGCGGCACCCAGTCGGACGGCTTGCCGGGGGGTTCGTCGGGCGTCAGGCGCGGGCCGGTGACGGGGGCGAACATGGGCGGCCGGTTCTTCGCCGCCGCCGGGTCGAAGATGAAGGGGGCGTGGGCTTCGGACAGGCCGGCGCTCATCTCCGCCGACTGGCCGGGGACGTGGACGGGCTTGCCGGGAG
>NZ_DATMYH010000118.1:0-48831 GCF_035561115.1 Brevundimonas sp. | reverse complement strand
CTATCCAGCTGAGCTACGGGCGCGCTTGGCCGCGAACGGCGAGGGCGGGTATCTAGCGGACGGGCGGGCGGGGGGCAAGGGCTGCCGGAACGGTTTTCCGTGCAGATTTCCACGCCCCTTGACGCAAGCGGAGCGGCAGGGGGTTTCACTCGGGCGGGAGCCGGGCCAAGTAGAGGCCTCCCCCGCGCCTCCGCCCTCGCACGAGTCAGCCATGAACCTTCTTTCGACCCGGTCGCTCCGATCGCTGACGGCCGTGGCGGCGGCGACGGCGCTGGCGCTGGCAGGGTGTGCGGGCGGGGCGGAGAGACCGGCCGGTGCGACCCCGGCCGCGGCGCCGGCCGCCGTCCAGGCGCCGCCCGCGCGCGGACCCTTCGTGGCGGCCGCCAATCCGCTGGCGGTCGAGGCGGGCCTGAAGGTGCTGCGCGAGGGCGGCTCGGCGGTGGACGCCGCCGTGGCCATCCAGGCGGTGCTGGGCCTGGTCGAGCCGCAGTCGTCGGGACTGGGCGGCGGCGCCTTCATGATGATGTTCGACGCCGCCACCGGCGAGATCACCAGCTATGACGGGCGCGAGACGGCGCCGGCGGCGGCGACGCCCGAACTGTTCTATGAAAACGGACGGCCGCTTGGCGTCGGCGAGGCGATCCTGAGCGGGCGGTCGACGGGCGCGCCCGGGGCCGTGGCCATGCTGGCGATGGCCCACAGGGCGCATGGACGGCTGCCGTGGAACGCCCTGTTCGGGGACGCGGAACGGCTGGCGCGCGACGGCTTCACGATCAGTCCGCGGCTGGCCGGCTTCATCGCCGCGACGCGGGGCCAGGCGCGCACGCGCTGGGCCGACGCCTGGTTCACCAAGGCGGACGGGACCCGCTACGTCGCCGGGGACGTGCTGAAAAACCCCGCCTACGCCGAGACCGTGGCCGAGCTGGCGGCGGGCGGCGCCGAGGTCTTCTACAACGGCCGGATCGCGCGCGAGATCGCCGCAACGGTGGCGCAGGAGCCGCGGCCGGGCGCCCTGACGGCGGAGGACATCGCCGGCTACCGGCCGATCGAACGCGGGGCCCTGTGCCGGCCGTACCGGATCTATGTCGTCTGCGTGCCGCCGCCGCCGTCCAGCGGCGTGGCCGTGCTGCAGCTTCTGGCCATGGCCGAGCGGACGCCGGATATCGAGGCGGGCCCCGACAGCGCCGACGCCTGGGCCGCTTTCGCCCAGCTGCAGCGGCTGATGTACGCCGACCGCGACCGCTACGTCGGCGACCCCGGCTTCGTCGGCGTTCCGGTGCAAGGTCTTCTGGACCCCGACTATGTCGCCGCCCGCGCGGCCCTGGCCCCCGCCCTGACCGGCGCGGCCGAGCCCGGCCTGCCCCCCGGCGGGGTGTTCACGGGGGCCGACGCCACGCGCGAGCCGGCGGGAACGTCGCATCTGGTCGTCGTCGACGCATGGGGCGATGCGGTGAGCATGACCACCACGGTCGAAAGCGTGTTCGGCTCGGGCCGGATGGCGGCCGGCTTCTTTCTCAACAACCAGCTGACCGACTTCTCGTTCACGCCGGTGCGGCCCGACGGCGCGCCGGCGGCCAATGCGGTGGCGGCGGGCAAGCGGCCCCGCTCGTCGATGTCGCCGGTCATCATCCTGGACCGCAGCGGCCGGCTGGTCGGGGCGGTGGGATCGCCGGGCGGACCCTCGATCCTCGCCTATAACGCCAGGGCCCTGATCGCCATCCTGGACTGGGGCCTGCCGGTGCAGGCGGCGTTCGACCTGCCCAATCTGGTGGCCCGGGGCGACGGCTTCGGCGCGGACACGGACCGCTTCTCCGAAGACCTGCGCGCCGGCCTGGCGGCGCGGGGCGTGGCGCTCAGTCCCAATTCCAGCGAGAACTCGGGCCTGCACGGCGCCATCTGGCGTCAGGGACCGGACGGCTGGGGCTGGGACGGCGGCGCCGACGACCGGCGCGAGGGCGTGGCGCGCACTCACTAGAGTCAACGCGACACGGGCGCCCTAGTCCGGCTTGATGCTCAGCTGGAAGGCGATCAGCCCCTCGGACACGTCCGTATCGACGCCGTGGCCGGCGCGCAGACCCTCGGTTTCGATCTCGCGATAGACGAGGCTCAGGGAGCTGTGCACCGGGCCCCGGCGCATCGCCACGCCGAGCGAAGCGTCGCCGAGGAAGTTTCCCGAGTCCTGGCTGTAGCCCGACCGGGCGAAGTCGCCGTCCCGGTTGCGGGCGAAATTATAGCCGACCGCCCGGCCCGAGCCCGCCGCGTAGAGATACCACCGGGGGCGCTCGCCGAAAGCTTCGCCGCCGTCCGGGACCAGTTTGTTCAGGCCCCGGCCGATGCGCAGGGTGGCTCCCGCCTCGGTCGTGCCGCCGCGCGAGCCCACTCCCACCCCCAGATGCGGCGTCAGGGTGACGTCCAGCCCCGAGGCCGTCTGGCCCAGGGTTTCGGTCCAGCCGCGGGTGTAGGTCAGGTCATAGTGTTCGGCGTCGAAGGTCGCGGGATCCAGCGGTCCTGGCGGCAGGGGCGAGCCGTCGAGGCGGCGCAAGATTCCCTCGGTGCGCAGGCGCAGCCGATCATCGTATCGCGGCGTTTCGAACCAGACATCCCGGCTGGAGGCCGCCCACTGCGACGTCCGGTCCGGAGCGTAACCGATCCAGCTGTCTGTCGCCTCATAGGGGCGTTCGCCGGTCGTGCGCGCGTCGCGATCCAGACGGGTCAGCAGGTCGGCCACGGTGGTGGGGCGTTCGCGGGCGACCCTCCAGGGGTCGGACAGGGCGACCTCGGCCGCCTGCGGCTCGGCGGCGAGCGCCGGGGCCGCAAGGGCCACAGTCGCCAACACTCCGGCAAGGATCGCCGTCATACGCATCAACGGTCCCTCCCCGATCCGTTAACGAATGCGACCCTGCACGATGCGGGCCGTCTCGCCAACAGGCTTTCGCTCCCTCGGGGAAACGTAGGCCTGGCGGTGCAGTTCCGACGGGACGGCGGCGGACGTGGTTACCGCCCTACTGGCAGGCCAGGCACTCGTCGTAGTCAGTGCGCGCGGCGGAGAAGAGATCGGGCTGGTTCGGGTCGACCTCGGCCTCGACCTTGTCCTCGGCGCCCGCGAAGGCGGCCCGCTGAACCGACTTGGAGCGCAGGTAGTAGAGCGACTTCACGCCCTTCTCCCAGGCCGACCAGTGCAGCATGTGCAGGTCCCATTTGTTCACGTCGCCGGGGATGAACAGGTTGATCGACTGGGCCTGGCAGATTTCCGGCGAGCGGTCGGCCGACAGCTCCACGATCCAGCGCTGGTCCAGCTCGAAGGCGGTCTTGAAGATGGCCTTTTCGTCGTCCGTCAGCGCGTCGAGGTGCTGCACCGAACCCTCGTGCTCGAGGATCGACGACCAGACCTCGGTGGTGTCGATGCCCTTCTCGCCCAGCACCTTCTCCAGATAGGGGTTCTTGACCGCGAACGAGCCCGACAGGGTCTTGTGCGTATAGATGTTGGCCGGGATCGGCTCGATGCCGGCGCTGGTGCCGCCGCAGATGATCGAGATCGAGGCGGTCGGGGCGATGGCCAGCTTGTGGCTGAAGCGCTCCAGCACGCCGCGCTCGGCGGCGTCCTCGCAGGCGCCCTTCTCCTCGGCCAGCAGGCAGCTGGCCTTGTCGGCCTCGCGGCGCAGGTGTTTGAACAGCCGCATGTTCCACGACTTGGCCATGGCCGATTCAAAGGCCACGCCCTGGGCCTGCAGGAAGGAGTGGAAGCCCATCAGGCCCAGGCCCACCGAACGCTCGCGCCTGGCCGAATAGACGGCCGCGGCCATGGCCGGCGGGGCGCGGCGGATGAAGTCCTCCAGCACATTGTCGAGGAAGCGCATCACGTCCTCGATGAACTTGGGTTCCTCGCGCCATTCCAGGAAGCTCTCGGCATTGACCGAGGACAGGCAGCAGACCGCCGTGCGGTCGACGCCCAGGTGGTCGCGGCCGGTGTGCAGGGTGATCTCGCTGCACAGGTTCGACTGTTTGACCGACAGGCCCAGGTCGCGCTGATGCTGCGGCATCTGGCGGTTCACTGTGTCCGAGAAGATCAGATAGGGCTCGCCGGTCTGCAGGCGGATCTCGAGGATCTTCTGCCACAGGGCGCGGGCGTCGACGGTCTTCACCACCGCCTTGTCCTTGGGCGACAGCAGGTCGAAGGTCCGGCCGTCGCGGACCGCCTCCATGAAGGCGTCCGAGATATTGATGCCGTGGTGCAGGTTCAGGGACTTGCGGTTGAAGTCGCCCGAGGGTTTGCGGATCTCGAGGAACTCCTCGATCTCCGGATGGTGGACGTCCAGATAGACGGCGGCCGAACCGCGGCGCAGCGAACCCTGCGAAATCGCCAGAGTCAGGGAGTCCATCACCCGGATGAAGGGGATGATGCCCGAGGTCTGGCCCGCGCCCTTGACCTTCTCGCCGATGGAGCGGACGCCGCCCCAGTAGGTGCCGATGCCGCCGCCGTTCGAGGCCAGGGCCACGTTCTCGTTCCAGACCGACTGGATGCCGTCCAGGCTGTCGGCCACGGCGTTCAGGAAGCAGCTGATCGGCAGGCCGCGGTCCGCGCCGCCGTTCGACAGCACCGGCGTCGAGGGCATGAACCAGAGTTTGGACATGTAATCGTAGACGCGCTGGGCGTGGTCGGCGTCGTCGGCATAGGCCGTGGCGACGCGGGCGAACATGTCCTGGTAGCTCTCGCCGGGCAGCAGATAGCGATCCTCCAGCGTCTTCTTGCCGAAGTCGGTCAGCAGATCGTCGCGGGTCCGGTCGAGCTGAATGGATTTCACCACGGACAGATGGGGTCGCAGCGTCGCATCACCGCCCGCGGCCGGCTGGAAATCCACTGTCTTCAACGCTTCGCCGCCGGCCATGATAGTCTTCCGCCCTGAACTGGATCGATTAGGAGCCCCGCGCCGAAACCACATCATCTAGTGGCTGAAGCGCTCCCCAAGCCCACATATGGGGCGCAGATGGCTAACCAACCGTCAACGGGGTTGACGATCACTTTCTGTCCGAATCGGCCTCAAGACGGGGGATGAGCCTGTGGACAGGCCGCGACGCGGGCGTGACAGGTCGCCCCCTCGAACATCACGAACGCGTGAGGGGAACGGTCCCACAAGCGGGACCGTTAGGGACCGATGACATCGCAGCAGACGATCACCTTTTTACGCCGCATGCTGCGTATCGCCCGAACCGAAATCGCGGCGGTTTCGGCCCTGTTCATCGTCGCTCTGGGGGTCATGACCTTCATCGAGGTCGCCGACGACATGACCGAGACCGATGGCCAGGCCTTCGATCAGGCCGTGCTGGCCTGGATGCAGCCGGTCGCGGGCGAGCCTCGGGGGCCGTGGTGGCTGAAAGAGGCGGCCGCCGACCTGACCTCGCTGGGCGGCATATCCGTGCTCACCTTGTTCGCCGTCATCGCCATTGCCTTCCTGTTGATCCAGCGCAAACGGCTGTCAGCTCTGCTGCTCGTGCTGGGTCTGGCGGGCGGCGTCGCCCTGAGCGAAGGTCTCAAGGACCTGTTCGGTCGCCAGCGCCCCCCCTCGGACTTTCAGGCCGTGGATACGCTGAACGCCAGCTTCCCCTCGGGCCACGCCCTGCTGTCGACCGTCTTTTACCTGACGCTCGGCGTGATGCTGACCCGGGCGTTCCCCCGCGCGCACCTCAAGGCCTTCGTGCTGGGTGCGGCCATTCTGATCGCCCTGCTGATCGGACTGACCCGGGTTTATCTGGGCGCCCACTGGGCCTCGGATGTGTTCGCGGGCTGGTGCGCCGGCGCCGCCTGGGCCATGGCGCTCTGGCTGGTCGCCTATGCCGTCGCCCGACGTCAGGCCGTCCGGGACAAGGGCCTGCACGACGAGGCCTTGCCCCCGGAGCCGGCCCCCGATACAGACGCCCCCGTCATCGGGGAGTAGCCGCCCGCGCCGATCAGCGGGGTTCGCGTCAACACACTTCCTCTCGCCCGGAGAGGATGGCGCGTTCTTAAGTGGCCTTATCGCCTCGCGCACGGCGCGAGGCTGCTTGAGGGCGGACCGTATCGGTCCTCAAGCAGCGAGCCTCCGCGAGGCGAGCGTAGGACCACCAACATGGCAAGACCGCTGGCTTCG
Organism: Brevundimonas sp.; assembly: GCF_035561115.1. Classification (GTDB taxonomy): domain Bacteria; phylum Pseudomonadota; class Alphaproteobacteria; order Caulobacterales; family Caulobacteraceae; genus Brevundimonas. Next base: position 42,706 of record NZ_DATMYH010000118.1, on the reverse strand, counting down.
CAGGGCGCTTCCACGCGGGGGCCGGCTGCGACGCCGCAGGTCTGTCCGCCGAACCCCCGCGAACGATGATGTGTTGGAAGCCTTCCTGATATCGACCGGCCTCGTCTCCATCGCGGAGATCGGGGACAAGACCATGCTGCTGGCGATCATGCTGGCGGCGACCTGGCGGCGTCCGCTGCCCATCATCCTCGGCATCCTCGCAGCCACGGTCGCCAATCACGCCTTCGCCGCGCTCGCCGGTTCCCTGCTGGCGCGGTTCATGGACGGCGACTGGCTGCGCTGGGGTGTCGGCCTGGCCTTCCTCGGTTTCGCCGGCTGGGCCCTGATCCCCGACCGGTTCGACGAAGCGCCGGATATGACCGAAAAGACCTTCGCGGGGGTGTTCTGGACCACGACGGCCGCCTTCTTCCTGATCGAGATGGGCGACAAGACCCAGGTGGCCACCGCCATGCTGGCGGCCCGGTTTCAGGATCTGCTCCCGGTCGTCGCGGGCTCGACGCTGGGCATGCTGCTGGTCAACGGGCCGGCGGTGCTGCTGGGCGAGGCGGCGGCCCGCAAGCTGCCCCTGACCTGGATCCGCCTCGCCGCCGCTGCAGGATTCGCCGCAACCGGGGTGTGGGTTCTGCTCGCGCGCTGATAGAAGCCCGTGCCTCCCGCCACCTGAGTGTCCCTGCCGATGAAGTCCCTGATGCGCCTGACGGCGGTTGTCCTGCTGGTTGTCCTGATCGGCGCGATGGTCGGCCCCTTCCAGAACGTCGAGGCCGCCAGCAATGTCTGGGACAAGGCGGCCCATTTCGTCGCCTTCGGCCTGATCCTGTGGAGCATCGGCGTGTTGTTCCGCCGCCTGCCGCGCACACTCGCGGCGCTCTCGGCGCTGGCGCTGGGCGGGGCCGTGGAGATCGTACAGGGCATGGTCGGCCGGGACGCGAGCGGGGGCGACCTGCTGGCCGACGGCCTCGGCATCCTGATCGCCCTCCTGTTGTGGGCGGTCTGGCGGCGCTTCCAGCCGCGAACGGCGTTTCAGACCTCGAACACCCGGTAGGGCGTCTCGCCCAGGGTCCGCAGCACCGGCAGCGCGACGTTGTAGACCGGCACCCCCTTGTTCGTCCGGCCCTCCGGCGCGCCGCGATGGGCGTGGCCGTGCACCACCAGGCTGATGTTGTCATAGCGATCGATGGTCTCGCCAAGCCGCGACGAGCCGAGGAAGGCGTGGATTTCCGGCGGCTCGCCCATGACGGTGTCGACGATCGGGGAATAGTGCAGCAGCACGACCGAGCGCTCGGTGCGCAGCATGCGGATCGAATTCTCGATGTGGTTGGCGTCCTCGACCGCCTCCTGCACGAAGGCCTTGATCGAGGCCTCGCCGAACGGGCTCAGCATGTAGCGGCCGAAGCCGCCGATGAATCCCTTGCCCCCGGCGAAGCCGACGCCGTCGATCTCGTAGGCCTGGCCGGTCAGCATCCTCACCCCGGCGTCGCACAGCATCTGCGTGACCACCTCGGGGTGGCCGCATTCGTGCTCGTGGTTGCCCAGCACGCCGACCATGGGGATCTTGCAGCCGCGCAGGTCTTCCAGCAGGATTTCCACCTCGCGCGTCTTTCCGAAATTGGTCAGGTCGCCGCACAGGCACAGGACATCGGCGTCCTCGTGCACCCGGTCGAACAGTTCGCGGTGCGGCCGGTCGTGGGTTTCGCCGACATGCAGGTCGCCGACGGCGGCGACGCGCAGCTTCCTCTTCGGTCCCGCCTCCATGCCGGGCTGGGGCGTCTGGGGGTCCACGTCGTTCATGAGGCGCTCCCCCTGGCGCTCAAGCCGCGAGGCTCCGCGAGCCGGGCGTAACGCCCGACATCAGTGGATGGGGTCATGGCGTTCCTCCAGACCCTTGCCGACGATGTCGCCGAAGCCCCATTCCGAGATGTCGGAGATATAGTCGCGGGCGCTGAACAGCCGGCCGCGGCACACCTTCACGCGCGGCGCCGGCAGATCGACCTGGGCGCGCAGCCGCTCGGTCAGTTCGTGCATCAACCAGGCCGGGATGTTGCCCCGTTCGGTCGGATAGGCGAACCGGAAGTTCAGCAGATGCGACATCAGCACCTCCCAATACAGATCCATCTGGTCCAGCAGGCTCTTCCAGTCGATGGCCTCGGACTGTTTGAGGATGATGTGGTTCACGTCCGCGCCGTCGTAGCGGTAGCGATCCTGGATGAAGACCTTGGACAGGATCAGGGCCGTGGGCGGGGTGATCGAGACCTTGTGGCCATAGACCTCGATCGTGTCCTTGCCGAACCAGGCGTCGTTGACCGCGATCGTCCCGTTCGACATGGCGAAGATCACGTCGAAGAAATAGTGGTCGTCCTTCCACACCTTGGCGATCCAGCGCTCGTCCTCGACGTCGGTGCGGTAGCCGCGCGCCTGGAAGAAGGCGAGGATGCGGGGGTAGTCCCCCGGCTTGCAGAAGACGTCCAGATCCTTGGTCGGCCGGTTGATGCCGGTATAGGCGGTCACCGCATAGGTCCCGGACAGCAGGAAGGGAATTCCGCTTTCCTTCAGCAGGCGCAGCGATTCCTCATAGAAGGCGATGGCCTCCTCGGGCGGACGGAAGCTGGGGTCTGCGACGGTGTCTGACATGATCCGGCACTCCATTCCGGCCGGTGACGGCGGGTCTGGAAACGGCTGCGGTCGGGCACGGTTCCTGATGAAGCGATCCGGCCGCCGATGTGACGGATTTGTTTACGCATTCACCTTAACGCTCGGTCTGTTCAGTAGGAGCCGGGGGAGGCTCGGGTTGAAGGGTCGTTGGCGTCTGTTCCGACATGAAGCGGGCCGTGTGGCGGGTCCGCCCCCCTGGGCCTATGTGCTGCTGTTCGCGGCCTCGCAACTGATCGGCCACTGGAGCGTCGCCACCTACGGCGCCGTGCTGATCTGGCTTTCCAACGGCATCATGGTTGCGGCCCTGTTGCAGCTCCACCGTCGCAAGGCGATCGGGGTGGTGCTTGCCTGCTTCCTGATCAATCTTTCCAGCAACGCCATCCGCGGCGACGCCGGGATGCTGATGTGGCTCAACGCGGTCATGAATCTTGGCGAAGCCGCCCTGGCGGCCTTGCTGGCCCGACGCTTCTGCGGCGCGGCCCTGGACATGCGCCGGCCGCGCCGGCTGTTCGCCTTCGGCCTGCTCGCCGCAGCGCCCGCGGTGGCTGCGACGGCGACTGTGGGCTTCGGCCTGACCATGCTGCTCCGCCACACGCCGCTCACGGTGGCCGGCGCTTTCAACATCTATTCCTTCGTCATCGTCGAACTGCTCGGTCTCCTCCTGGTCACGCCCGTTCTGTTGCTGATGGCGCGCGCGCACCGGTTCCACGGAACAACGCGGGCGCGTTGGCCGGAGGCGACCGCCCTGGTCGCCCTGACGCTGGTCATAACCGGGGGCGTGTTCTGGCAGAATGACGCGCCGCTCGGCTTCCTCTGCTTCCTGCCCATGCTGCTGATCGCCCTGCGGCTGTCGCCCACGACGGCGGCGATCGCCCTGATCGGCCTCGCGGCCGTCAGCGGGGTCCTGACCCTGACCGGCCACGGCCCCGTGCACCTGACCCGGCTGCTGGACATCCCCGGGCTGGAAGGGGTGAACCCCATGCTGCGCCGGCTGGGCGTCTACAATCTGTATCTCCTCGCCATTGTGGTCACGGTGTTGCCGGTCTCCACCGTCATGACCGAGCGCCGCCGGCTTGAGGCGCGGCTGCGCGCCCGCACGGTCGCCGCCCAGGAGGCTCGCCGCAAGGCCGAGGACGCCGCCGCCGCCCGTTCCCGCTTCCTGGCCATGATGAGCCATGAGATGCGCACGCCGCTGAACGGCGTCGCCGGATTCGCCGACGTGCTGGCCAGCCGGCCAGGCCTCGACGCCACGGCCCTGCGTCAGGCGCGCCAGATCCGCGAATCCAGCGACGGCCTGTTGATGCTGGTCGAGGACATTCTGGACTTCGCCCGGGGCGACGACGCCGTCTCGCCGGAGACCCTCGATCTGGCCGCCGTGGCGCGCGAGGCCATCGCTCCCAGCCGGGCCGCGGCGGACGCCCGGGGGCTCAGCCTGACGATCGACGACCGTCTGCCGGAAAACGCACGGTTCATCTGCGATCGCCGCGCGCTGCGTCAGGCGCTTCACCCCATGGTCGCCAATGCGGTCAAATTCACCGAGCGGGGCGAGGTCGTGGTCCGTCTCGACCGGTCGCAGGACGGCGTCTGCATCCGCGTTTCGGACACGGGTTCGGGCATCGAGCCGGCGTTGCTGCCGGAACTGTTCGAAGCCTTCGCCCAGGGAGACGCCTCGATCGGCCGCCGCCACTGCGGCGCGGGTCTGGGCCTGGCGCTGGCGGCCCGACACGTCCGCCGTCTGAACGGCAGCATCGATGTCGACAGCCGGCTGGGCGAGGGATCGACCTTCATCCTGCACCTGCCTCTGCAGCGCGCCGCCGACGCGGCGGATGAGGTCGAACGGCCCGCCCCCGACGTCTCCGACACGGCGGTGGTGGAGCCCGTGACGCCCGTGACGCCCCGCGTGCTGGTCGTCGACGATCATCCGGTCAACCGCGAGGTCGCCCGCATCATGCTGGAAGCCTTCGGCTGCGACGTCGTCGAGGTCTGCGATGGTCAGGAGGCGGTGGACGCCGTCGCCGGCCAGCCCTTCGACCTGGTGCTGATGGACGTGCGCATGCCGCAGATGGACGGGCTGGAGGCGACGCGCCGCATCCGCGCCTTGCCGGGGCCCGAGGGCGGTCTCGCCGTCGTGGCCATGACCGCCGACGCCATGCCCGAAGACGTGGCGCGGTGCCTGGCCTCGGGCATGAACGCCCATATGGCCAAGCCCATCAACCAGGCCGGCCTGCTGGTCGTGGTGAACCGCGCCCTGGCCGGCGACCTTCCGGACGCCCGGGTCGCGGCCGGCGCCGAGGCGGCCTAGCTCCCGTACCTTCCCACCAGCGGGAAGCGGTCGGCCCAGAACGCCTCCAGCTCGGGCAGGGCGTCGATGCGGCGCATGACGGCCCCCATACGTGGCGCGACCTCGTGGAATCGCTTGCGGTGCGGGGTCCAGCGGCTGGCGACGGCGACGTAGAGGTCCAGCACCGTCGGCTCCGGCCCGAGCAGGAAGCGGTCGGGGACGATCTGGCTTTCCATCTTCGCCCAGCAGTCCGCGATCCTGTCGGCGGTGCGGTCGAGTATGATTTGATGCGCGGCCGGATCGTCGCCGCCCAGCCGGGACGGTTCGTCGCGGACCCAGTACATTGAATAGATCGAGGCCGGGACGAAGGTCATCCAGCGCAGGAACTGCGCCCGGCGCGGATCGCAGGTTTCAGGGCCCAGCGCCGCCTCGGGATGCTGTTCCGCCAGCCAGATCAGGATGGCGGCGCTCTCGGTGATGGTCTCGCCTTCGGGCGTGATCAGGGCCGGGATCTGCCGCATCGGATTGACCGGGGCGACCTTGTCGCGTTCGGCGTCGCCCTCCCAGGTGACGGCCTCGATCACGCGATAGGGCGCGCCGATCAGGGTCAGGGCGGCCTCGACCGGGACCGAGCCCGAACCGGCGGCGCCATAGACGGTGTAGGTCATGTCGATCTCCTCCATGCCTGTGTGCGCCTGAACGCGCGAAGGAGCCCGCGAGATTTTCACGCGGAGCCATAAGCGGGCCTTGCCACCGGACGGACCCCTGCATTCGGCGTTGGCCCTGCTGTAGATTCGCCGGCAGCCATACAGGTTGCTGACCTTACGTTGCTGAATTTTCGCGTCTTTCTCCACCGGGTAGCGTCATTTGCGAGCCGCAGGAAAACCCGCCCGCACAATGGCGGGATGACCCAGGAACCTGAAAACCCCACCCCCCGCCCCGCCGTCTCCAGACCTGTGGGCCCGTGCCCGCGGAGACTATCTGTCCGGCATATCCGCGCCGGTCGTCGCCGAGCGCTACGGCCTGTCCGAACGCACGCTGCGCCGCCGCGCGGCCTCGGAGGGGTGGCGGCGGACTGACCGGACGGCCATCGAGCGGTTTCCGGAACTGGCCGAGGTCGACCAGGCGCGGACCAATGACCTGTTCGAACTGTTGTTCGATCCGGACCCGGCGCATCTGCGGCGCTTCGCCTTCCGGCATGCCGCCGAGGCCGCGGCCCTCTCGCGTCCGGCCGAGGCGGTGGTCTGGATGCGTCTGTTCCATTCGCTCGAGCGCAGCGGCGAGACCATCGACCGCGAAGCCCGGCCCTTCCGGCGGCAGGACTATCTGCGCGCCTCCTACCTCAGTCGGATCGACGCCGACGTGGCGCGGAACAAGGACTGAAGCGTGGCAGGGTTTGGCAGGGTTGGCGCCCCGAATTCCCGAAACCGTGCCACGACCGAGCCGGGTTTCGTCCCCATCTTCTCCCCAGAAGACTGCGGCTCGCCTACCACATCTAGCGGTAGCGCAAAAAGTGATCGCAATATAGCCGCATTTCGGCTTGGCGCCGGCCCCTTCCGACCGCATGGTGAGTTCACCCTCGGATTCGCCGACAGAGCCCAGTACCGATGAACGCGCACGTCTCGATCACCCCCACCGGCCCCGGCCTGCTGACCCCGTCGGCGGCCTACAAGCCGTTCCGCTATCCGTGGGCCTTCGACATGTGGAAGAAGCAGCAGCAGGTCCACTGGATGCCCGAAGAGGTGCCGCTGGGCGAGGACATGAAGGACTGGGCGGTCAATCTGACCGACAGCGAGCGCAATCTGCTGACCCAGATCTTCCGCTTCTTCACCCAGGCGGACATCGAGGTCCAGGACAACTACATGGAAAAATACGGTCGGGTGTTCAAACCGACCGAGGTCAAGATGATGCTGGCGTCCTTCGCCAACATGGAGACCATCCACATCGCCGCCTACGCCCTGCTGCTCGAGACCATCGGCATGCCCGAGAGCGAGTTCGGCGCCTTCATGGAATACGAGGCCATGCGCGACAAGCATGACTTCATGGGCAAGTTCGGGGTCGAGACCAACGGCGACATCGCCCGGACCCTGGCCATGTTCGGCGGCTTCTCCGAAGGGCTGCAGCTGTTCGCCTCGTTCGCCATGCTGATGAATTTCCCGCGCCAGAACAAGATGAAGGGCATGGGCCAGATCGTCAGCTGGTCGGTCCGCGACGAGAGCCTGCACTGCGAGGGCATCATCAAGCTGTACCACGCCTTCAACAAGGAGACGGGGGCGGTCACGCCCCAGGTCGCCAACGACATCGTCGACTGCTGCAAGACGGTGGTCGAGATGGAGGACCGCTTCATCGACCTGGCCTTCGAGATGGGCCCGGTGAACGGCATGACGCCGGACGACATCAAACAGTACATCCGCTTCATCGCCGACTGGCGCCTGCGCCAGCTGCACCTGCCGGAAGTCTATGGCGTCAAGGAAAACCCGCTGCCGTGGCTGCAGTCCCTGCTGTCGGGCGTCGAGCACGCCAACTTCTTCGAGGCCCGCGCCACCGAATACTCCAAGGCCGCCACCACCGGCGCCTGGCACGGGGCCGAGGGCGTCTGGGGCAGTTTCGACGCCATGATGAAGAAGCGGAAGGAAGGGGCGGAGGCCTGAACCCCTCCGGCCCCGTCGGGGTCGCCCTCGTCGGCCACGGCTACGCCGGGCGGACCTTCCACGCGCCGCTGATCGGCGCCTGCGCCGCACTGGACCTGCGGACGGTGGTCACCCGCCGGCCCGGGGACGCGCCGGGCCTGAACACCGTCGCGACCCTGGACGAGGCCCTGGCCGACCCTGCGGTCGACCTCGTCGTCCTGGCCACGCCCAACGCCCTGCACGCTCCCCAGGCCCGCGCCGCGCTCGAGGCCGGCAAGGCCGTGGTGGTCGACAAGCCCTTCACCCTGACCACGGCCGAGGCGAGGGCGCTCATCGCCCTTGCGGAGGCCCGGGGCCTGCTGCTGTCGGTGTTCCACAACCGCCGCTGGGACGCCGACTTCCTGGCCCTGCAGGCGGACATCGCCGCGGGACGGCTGGGCCGGATCGTCTCCTTCGAAAGCCGGTTCGACCGCTATCGCCCCGAGGTCCGGGACCGCTGGCGGGAACGCGACGAGCCCGGCGGCGGCCTCTGGTATGATCTCGGACCCCATCTGATCGATCAGGCCCTGGTCCTGTTCGGCCGTCCCCTCGGGGTGAGCTGCGATCTCGCCGTCCTGCGTCCGGGCGGACAGGCGGTGGATTACGCCCACGCCGTGCTGCGCTACGACGGCCTGCGCGTGATCCTGCACGCCGACATGGTCAGCCCCGCCCATGACGTCCGCTTCGTCGTCCAGGGCGAAAGGGCGGCCTGGCTGAAATCCGGCCTCGACGTCCAGGAGGACCAGCTGAAAGCCGGTCTGCCGGTCGGGGGGCCGGGCTGGGGCGTCGATCCCCGGCCCGCCGTACGGGTCGACGGCGCCGGCGGCGATCGCATGCCGGCGCCCGGCCCCCCGGGCGACTACCGGGCCTATTATGACGGCGTCGCCCGCGCCCTGCGCGCCGGCAGCCCGCCGCCGGTCACCGCCGCCGAAGGTCTGGCGGTCATGGAGGTGCTGGAGGCCTGTCTGGAGAGCGCCCGGCTTCGGGTCGAGGTCCGTCTGGCCTAGATGCCCGCGAACCACTCATAGCCGCCGTCTTCCCAGTAGCCGCCCTTGCCGTCTCCGATATGGGCGAAGCTGGCGACCGCCTCGATGCGCCGGATGTATTTGGCGTGCTTGTAGCCGATCTGCCGCTCGACCCTCAGCCGCAGGGGCGCCCCATGCGGGACGGGCAGGGTCTCGCCGTTCATGGCCCAGGCCAGGATGGTCTGCGGGTGCCGGGCGTCGACCAGATCGATGCTCTCATAGTACCGCTCGCCGTCCTCGCGCTGATCCAGGGCGTCGAAACAGTGGAAGACGATGTAGCGGACCCCGGGCTTCAGCCCCGCCTCGTCCAGCAGGGTCTCCAGCCGCACGCCGGTCCATTCGGCGATCGAGGTCCAGCCCTCGACGCAGTCGTGCTTGGTGATCTGGGACTGCGCCGGGCGGGCGCGCAGATCGGCTAGGCCCAGCGACAGCGGCCGCTCCACCAGACCGTCGATGATCAGCCGATAGTCGGCGAACCCGCCGGCCTTCAGCGCCACATAGTCCGCCGCCGCCGGGTCGATCGAGCCATTGGCCCGGAAGTCCGGCGATATCTCCGCCCGGCTGTAGGTCGGGGCCAGGGCGTCGCGCGGGATCAGCAGGCGCTGGGCGCGGCGGGTCAGGCCCTCGCCCATGCGCCGGGCCTGTTCGGCCAGGCTGGTCCCGGCCTGATTGCAGGCGGACAACAGGGCGGTCGCGGCGGTGGCGACGGCGCCGGTCAGCCAGCGGCGGCGGTTCATGGGACGTCCCCCTCGTCGGTCGATCGTCTGCGCCCGAGCTTCGGCCCGGCGGTCGAGCCCGGCGGCTGGATCACGAACCAGCCCGTGATCATCGACCGCATATTGTTGAACGGTCCGGTCCAGATCACCAGACCGACGTGGACGACGATGAAGCCGACGATCAGGCCGGCCGAGATGAAGTGGAGGGTCCGCGCCGACTGCCGCCCTCCCATGATCTCCAGCAGCACCCCGCCCACGGCATTGAACCCGGGCGACATCGACAGGCCGGTGATCAGCATCATGGGCAGGACGATCAGGATCATCGCCGCATAGGTCAGCTTCTGGATCACATTGTAGACCCGGGCCTGATCGTCGGCGGGGAAGTGGAAGCGGGCGTGCTCGGCCACGGAGGCTCCCAGCCCTTTCAGCTCCCGCCCGGTGGGCCAGATGCGGCGGCCGAAGCGCCCGGTCAGAAAACCGTACGCCAGATAGACCAGACCGTTGGCCACGAAGATCCAAGCGAACAGGAAGTGATAATTGCGCGCCTCGGCGAGGTTGCGGCCCTGCGGGACCAGCGCCCAGTCCGGCAGCGGCGGGATGCTGACCCACGGGTCGGCGAAGGTCGAGCGCACGCCCCAGTACAGATGCGGGTGGGCCAGCAGGATGTTCAGCCCGCTCATGATCAGCACCACCACGGCGACCGCGTTCAGCCAGTGGCTGATCCGCACCAGCGGGGGGTGGCGCCATGTGTCTGTCCGGCCGCCTGTCAGCGGACGGTCGGGACGCCTCGCGGGGCGGGCCTCAGCATCGACCGGAGACGGGTCCGCGGCGGTGTCGGTCATGATCCCTCCGGCGCATGGGCCGCGCCCGGACCCAAGCTACGACGAAGCGGGCCGAAAGGTCACCGTCCGACGTCAGTATTTTGCGGGCGGGGTGGTGACGCAGACGCGGCGCGCCCGCTCGCAGGCGGCGACCTCGGCCTCCCAGGCGGCGCGCTCGCGCTCATAGGCCGCGCGGGCCGCGTTGGCGGCCGCGAGGTCCGCCTCATACTGCGCGCGCCGGGTCTCCAGCCGGGCGGTCTCCTCGCGCCACTGCGCGCTCTGCCGCTCGAAGGCCGCGGCGCCCTCGGCCTCGGCCCGTTCGGCGGCGGCGTTGCGGGCGGCGATCTCGGCGTTCAGCCGGATCGTCTCGGCGACCTCGGCCGGGTTCTGTTCCGCATCCGAAGCCTGATGGTAGCTTTCGCCCCGCTGCCGCAGCCATTCCTCGGAGCCGGGCGTGACGCTGGCGGACTGCACCTTGGCCGAGGTGGTCGCCTGCGGGGCGGTGGTCTGGGCCAGCACGGGGGCGGCGGCCAGCAGAAGCGCGGCGCCGGCGGCGAGTGTGAAGCGGATCATGTAAGCCTCCTTCAGGCGATGAAGCGTTGCCGTGAAGCTGGGCGGTTTCGCGGCGGTCCGCCACAGATAACGCCGGTCGCGCTATTTGGCGCCGCGTCGCCGGATCAGTGCGGCAGGCGCAGTTCGAAGGTGGTGCCGTCCGGTCCGGTCTCCACCAGCGTCAGTTCGCCGCCATGGCTGGCCGCCAGCTCACGCGAAATGGCCAGACCCAGACCGGCCCCGTCCGACGCGCGGCCGCTGACAAAGGGCTCGAACAGGCTTTCGGACAGGCGCGGCGGGATTCCCGGGCCATCGTCTGCGATGCGGATGACGCAGTCGCCGTCGTCGCTCGAGGCGGTGACCCGAACCACGCCCTTGCGGCCGGTGCGGCGGGTGGCGTCGCCCTCGATGGCCTGGCGGGCGTTGCGCATCAGATTGACGAGGATGCGATGCAGCTGGTCGGGGTCGGCGTGGACGCCGAACCGGGCGGGCACGGTTCTCGCCAGACGCACGCCCTCGGAGGTCAGGCCCGCATCTTCGGCGGCGGCGGCGATGGCGGGGGCCAGGGCGATACGGACCCGTTGCGGCGGCGGCTCCTCGCTCTTGCCGTACTCCAGCACATTGCGGGACAGGGCCGCGGCGCGGCCCAGGGCGCGCTCCAGCCGGGGCAGGACCTTCGCCACCTCCGGATCGGGGGAATCCGCCAATCGTTCAGATGCAAGCTGCGCAGAGGTCAGCATGTTGCGCAGGTCGTGGTTGATCTTGGCCACCGCCTCGCCCAGCGCCACCAGTCGGGCGCGGGAGCGCAGGGAGACGCGGACTTCCTCCTGCATCCGGGCCAGTTCGCGCTCGACGCGGCCGATCTCGTCGTGGCGATCGCTGGGCGGGTCCCCCTCGGCCTCGGGGTCGAGGGCGAAATGCTCGATCGAACGGGTGACCCGCCGCAGGGGTTGAAGCACCAGGAAGGCCAGGCCGCCGTACAGCAGGCCCCCCGCGACCAGCGAGATCAGCAGCGACATCAGCAGGCTGTTCAGCAGAAAGGCCCGCAGTTCCTGTTTCAGGGGCTGGGCGGGCGCCAGGATCTCGATGAAGTCGCCCGAGCGGTAGCGGGGCCGCGCCTGAACCCGGATCGACCGGTCGGGGTGGCCGAACAGGGTGCGCCAAGGGTCGATGGTGCGGGCGATCGGCCGCCGCTGCCGCAGATCGATCAGGTCGGGCGTGCGCGGCAGATTCGGGGCCTGCAGCAGCAGCCGGCGCACGCCCTGGTCGCCGACGACCACGGCCTGAACCCCCCCGATGGCCAGCAGCTGTTCCGCCGTCTCGTCCTCGACCGCCGAATAGGGCAGGGCCTCGACCCCGACAGAGGCCAGTTCGGCCGACTGCAGCCGGTCCAGCAGCCACCGCTCATGGAAGCTGGCGGCGCTGGGCGCGATGATCAGGATCTCGACCACCACCGTGAAGAGGAAGGTCAGCAGCAGCAGCCGCCAGGCCAGGGCGTCAGGGGCGTGGAAGTTGAGCCGCTCGCGCCAGTCGGCGGGCACGCGCAGGGCACGCCGGACGTCGCTCAGCAGGGGCCGGAAGCGGTTCATGCGCCGCTTAACGCAAAGCTCGGGCCAAAAGCTGCGCCGTTCATGCGGGAACCTTGCGGCCGAGCGCCCTCTGCAGTCCTTTCAGGCCGAACGGCAGAACCACCGCCAGCACGAAGACGCCCGCCATCGGGGCCCAGAACTGGCCGAACAGGGCCTGGAAGTCCGGGTTCGGGTTGGTCCTCAGGAGTTCGTTCAGCCGCGCCCCGATCCAGCAATAGATGATGTGGGCGGGCAGCAGGCCGATCACCGTGGCGATCGTATAGGGCGTCAGCCGCACGGCCATGATCCCGGCGGCGATATTGATCATGTGGAACGGCACCACGACCGCCAGGCGCGAGGCCAGGACGTACCAGAAGGTGTCCCGGTCGATGGCGTCGCAGACCTTCTGCATCAGGCCCCTGTCGCGTTCGGCCTTCCTTCGCAGCGCCTCGCCCAGCGCCGACCGGGCGACGGCATAGACGATCAGGGCGCCGACGGTGGCGGCGATCGAGGTCGAAATCCCCCCGACCCAGGGGCCGAACAGATAGCCGGCGGTGATGGTGACGAAGAAGACGCCCGGCACCACGCTGGCCGTCAACACGGCGAACACCGCCATCAGGATCAGCAGGCACAGGATATAGTTGGCGTCCTTGAAGGCGTGGAACCCGGCCCCGTGGGTCCTTATCGTGTCGAGCGACAGATAGCGGTTCCAGCCCATGGCGAAGATCAGGACGATGACGCCGGCCAGTACGATCAGAGGCGCGAAGCGTTTGAACCGGTTCATTCTCTCTCCGCCGGAGGGCCGTTGGCGTTGACAGTTCAGGCCCTGCCGCTTATACGCCCGCCCTTCCCGCGACGGACGTCTTTCCGTCGCCCCTCTGTATTCAGTCCCAGGAGCCGAACGTGAAGCGGACCTATCAGCCGTCGCGACTCGTGCGCAAGCGCCGTCACGGCTTCCGTTCGCGGATGGCCACCAAGAACGGACAGAAGATCGTTGCGCGGCGTCGCGCCAAGGGCCGCAAGCGCCTGACGGCCTAAGTCGTCCGGCGCCTGTGCTCGGGCGCATGGCCGAACTGTTCAAAATCGAACGCCTGACTTCGCGGCCCCAGTTCCTGGCGGCCGCGAAGGGCGTTTCAGAGGCTCGCGGCGCCGTGGTCGTGCAGCGGCTGGAGCGCGGCGACGGCGAGGCCGTGGTGCGGCTGGGCTTCACCGCCACGCGCAAGGTCGGCAACGCCGTCATCCGCAACCGCGCCAAGCGCCGCCTCAGGGAGGCGGCCCGGGCCATGGCCCCCCTGTTGGCGCTCCCCGGCAGCGACTATGTCTTCATCGCCCGCGCGGGCACGGCCGACCGTCCCTGGGACCGTTTGCTTGACGATGTGAAATCGGCGCTTACAAGGCTCGCGACCCCGCGGCCGGCGCCCAAGACTGCGCCCACGACGCCCGCAACCGCCGGCCAGGATTCCTGATCTCCATGCCTCCTCAAGACAACAGCCGAAACACGATCATCTTCGTCGTGATCGCGGCCATCATGCTGATGGCCTACAGCTATTTCGTGATGCAGCCGCAGGCCGAGCGCCGGAAGGCCGCCCAACAGGCCGCCGCCGAGCAGACGACCGACGCGCCGATCACGTCTCCGTCGCCCAACGCCGCCGTCTTCACCGACGATCGCACCGTCGCTCTCGGGCGCGGCGGGGCCCGCGTGCCCATCCAGACCGGGACGGTCACGGGTTCGCTGTCGCTGCGCGGCGCGCGGATCGACGACCTGTTCCTGACCCGGTACCAGGAGACGATCGAGAAGGGCTCGCCCGCCGTCGAACTGTTCCGTCCCGAAGGCATGCGCCACGCCTATCAGGCCCAGTTCGGCTGGAACGGCCCCAATGTCCCCGGCGGCGTGCCCGGCCCGCAGACGCCGTGGCGTCTGACCGAAGGCGCGACCCTGACGCCGGCCACGCCCGTCACCCTGACGTGGGACAACGGCGCGGGCCTGCGTTTCACCCGCCGCATCGCCATCGACGACCAGTATCTGTTCACCGTCACGGACACCGTCGCCAATTTCAGCGCCCAGCCGATCACCATCGCGCCCTGGGGGCGGGTCGAGCGGCAAGGCGTGCCTGACGCCCTGGGCAAGACGCAGATCCTGCACGAAGGCGGCATCGGCACCTTCGGCGCCGACGGAAAGTACACGACCGAACAGCTCAAATACAAAGCCTGGGCCAAGAAGCCGGTGCAGGAGCACGCCTCCACCGGGGGCTGGATCGGCATCACCGACAAATACTGGCTCGCCGCCCTGATCCCGCAGCAGGACGAACACATCCAGGCCGCCTTCCGCGTCACCGACGCCGCCCACGCCGACATCCACTCCGCCACCATGCTGGGCGAGGCCCGCACCATCGCCCCGGGCCGCCAGGTCAGCGAAACCCAGCGCCTGTTCGCCGGCGCCAAGCGCAACGAGATCCTGGCCGCCTATGAGAAGGACCTGAACCTTCCGCGCTTCATCTATGCGATCGACTGGGGCTTCCTGTTCTTCCTGACGCGGCCGATCTTCCTGCTGGTCGAGCTGTTCTACGGCTGGTTCGGAAACTTCGGCCTGGCCATCCTCGGCCTGACCCTGACCGTGCGTCTCATCATGTTCCCGCTGGCCAACAAGAGCTACGAGAGCATGTCGAGGATGCGGACGCTCCAGCCCAAGATGGAGGAGCTGAAGAAGAAGCACCCCGACGATCCGGCCGCCCAGCAGAAGGAGCTGATGGCGCTGTATCAGAAGGAGAAGATCAATCCGCTGGCGGGCTGTCTGCCCCTGCTGCTGCAAATTCCGGTCTTCTACGCCGTCTACAAGATGCTGTTCGTGACCATCGAGATGCGGCACGCGCCCTTCTTCGGCTGGATCCGCGACCTCTCCGCGCCCGACCCCTCGACGATCTGGAACCTGTTCGGCCTGCTCCCGTGGGATCCGTCGTCGGCCCCGCTGATCGGCGGCTATCTGACCGGCACCTTCGCCCTCAGCATCCTGGCCATCTTCTACGGCCTGACCATGTGGCTGCAGATGGCGATGAGCCCGCCGGCGCCGGACCCGATGCAGCGCCGCATCTTCCAGTTCATGCCGATCGTCTTCACCTTCATCATGGCCACCTTCCCGGCCGGCCTGCTGATCTACTGGGCGTGGTCCAACATCCTGACCATCATCCAGCAGTATGTGATCATGCACCGGCTGAAGTCCGAGAATCCGATCGACACCTTCATCGACCGGCTGAAGAAGGCGAAGGCCTGAGTTGGACGAGTTCACCCCGGAAGAACTGGAGCAGGGGCGCATCCTGTTCGCGCGCCCCGCGACCTTCGTCATGGGGTGCGCCAAGATCGAACAGCTGCCCGATCCCGACCTGCCCGAGGTCGCCTTCGCGGGCCGGTCGAACGTCGGCAAGTCCAGCCTGATCAACGGCCTGGTCGGCATGCACAAGCTGGCCCGGGCCTCGAACGAGCCGGGCCGGACGCGCGAGGTCAATTTCTTCGACCTCGACGGCAGGATGCGGCTGGTCGACCTGCCCGGCTACGGCTGGGCCAAGGCCTCGAAATCGACGGTGAAGAAATTCCAGGATCTGGGCCGGGACTATCTGCGCGGCCGGGTGACGCTGAAGCGGGTCTATCTGCTGATCGACGCCCGCCACGGCCTCAAGAAGGTCGACGACGAGGCCCTCGACGCCCTCGATCTGGCCGCGGTCAGCTACCAGATCATCCTGACCAAGGCCGACAAGCTCAAGAAGGGCGAGGCCGAGAAGGTCCAGGCCGCGACCCTGAAGGCCGTGTCCAAGCGCGGCGCCGCCTACCCGGCGGTCATCGTCACCTCGGCGGAAAAGGGCGACGGCATGCCCGAGCTCCGCGCCGAGATCATGCGCACGACCGGCGTGACGCTCTAGCTCCGTCTCCTCCCTCCTCCCCATTGCTTCGCAACAGGGAGGAGACGCTTGCCCGATCGGTCTCCGGGTGGTCGGGTGGCCGGATGCAAACCCGCCACATCCAGACCGACGGCCTGACCCAGCAGATTCTCGAGGCCGGCTCCGGTCCCCTCGTCCTGCTGCTCCACGGCTTCCCGGAGCTCGGCGTCAGCTGGCGCGCGCAGGTGCAGGCGCTCGCCGACGCCGGCTTCCACGCCGTCGCCCCGGACATGCGCGGCTATGGCGGGACTGACAAGCCGGGCGACGCCGCGGACTATTCCATCCTCCACCTGGTCGGCGACATGGTCGATCTGGTCCGGGCGCTGGGCCAGACATCGTGCGTCGTCGTCGGCCACGACTGGGGCGCGCCCGTCGCCTGGCACTGCGCCCTGACCCGGCCCGACCTGTTCCGCGCCGTCTTCGGCCTGTCGGTGCCCTTCCAGCCCCGCCGGCCCAAAGGCCCGCCGACGGCGGCCATGGCGGCGATCTCGAAACGCCTCGGCCTGGGCGATCTCTACATCAGCCGCTTCCAGGCCGCCGACGCCCACGCCCTCTTCGACGCCGACCCGGCCGCGGCCCTGCGCAAGATGTTCTACGCCTACGACGGCGCGACGCCCGACGGCCGCCAGTCCACCGGTTTCATCCCCGAGGGCCAGAGCCTCATCTCGACCGTCCCCGACGACGCGACCCTGCCGCCATGGATGAGCGAGGCGCATTTCAAGGAGTACGTGGCCGCCTTCTCGGCCGGCGGCTTCAAGGGGCCGGTCGATTGGTACCGCAACCTCGATCGCAACTGGTCGCTGACTGCGCATCTGCAGGACGCCCGCATCCGCACGCCCGCGGCCTTCGTGGTCGGAGAGCGCGATCCGGTGCGTCACTACGCCGGTCCGCACGAGGCGGGTCTCAAGGAGTGGGCGACCGATCTGCGGATGCAGGTGGTGATCCCGGGCGCGGGCCACTGGATCCAGCAGGAGCGGCCCGACGAGGTTAACAGGCTGCTGCTGGAATTTCTGAAAGGGCTCTAGGCGCTTCTCTCTGTCGTCATCCCGGCGAAGGCCGTCCAGCGGCGCCGAAGCGCAGCGAAGGCGATGCTCGACGCAGTCGTGCTCCCGACAGGTTCGCGCTCTCGCGCGCCGCCGGGTTCCGGGGTCGCTGCGCGCCCCGGAATGACGACACGATGTGATGCGTCGCCTAGAGGCCCTTCACCGCTTCCGCCATGATCTCGAGGCTCCGGATGCGGTCGTCGATGTCGAACACCATGCCCGTGACCATGACCTCGTCGACGCCGGTCTGGCTGACGAAGGCGGCCAGCTTCGTGCGCACCGTCTCGCGGCTTCCGATCGCGGCGTATGTCAGACGGCTCTGCACCGCCGCGATCTGACGCGCGTCCAGCACGGCGGTGATGTCGTCCACCGGCGGCTTCACCTTGCCGGGCTTGCCCGAAACCACCGCGGCGAAGGCCTGCTGCATCGACGTCGACAGCCGCTCCGCCGCCGCGTCGTCCTCCGCCGCAAACACATTGATCGCGGCCATCGCATAGGGCTGGTCCAGCGCCTTCGATGGCCGGAAGCCGGCGCGATAGATCTGCAGCGCCTGCATCAGCAGCTCGGGCGCGAAATGGCTGGCGAAGGCGAAGGGCAGGCCCAGATGCGCCGCCAGCTCGGCGCTGAAAAGGCTGGAGCCCAGCAACCAGATCGGAACCTTCGCGCCCGCGCCGGGCCAGGCCGTCACGCGCTGGCCCTCGACCGGGTCGTCGAGGAAGGCCTGGAGCTCCATCACGTCGCGCGGAAACTGGTCGGCGGCCTCGAAATAGCGGCGCAGGGCCCGGGCCGTCTCGCCGTCGGTTCCGGGCGCGCGGCCGAGGCCCAGGTCGATGCGACCGGGGTACAGCGCTTCCAGCGTCCCGAACTGTTCGGCGATCACCAGCGGCGGATGGTTGGGCAGCATGACCCCGCCCGAGCCGACGCGGATGCGTTCGGTCGCCCCGGCGATCTGGCCGATCACCACGGCGGTCGCAGCGCTGGCGATGCCCGGCATGTTGTGATGCTCGGCCACCCAGAACCGCTTGAATCCCAGCCTGTCGGCGGCCTGGGCGAAGGCGGTGGTTTCCAGCAGGGCGCGGCGGGCGTCGCCGCCCTCGACGATGGGCGACAGGTCGAGAACGGAGAAGGCGGTCATGTCCCGCTAGATCGGGTTCGCGGGTTGCGATTCAAGACCCGCCCGGTTGGCGAGCCCGCACCCGCCCCCTAGTGTCGGCGCTCAAACAGGGGACCGACATGACCATTCTCACTTTCGCGGCCGCCTCCGTCATGGCCGTTGCGCCCGTACAGGCCGCTGCGGCCCCCGATCTGGGGGGCGTGTGGGAGGGGCGGATCAGCGCCGGCGGCCAGTCCATCCGCATCGTCTTCCGCATCGACGCCGGCGGGAACGCGGTCATGGACAGCCCGGACCAGGGCGCCCGGAACATCGCCGTGGACCGTCCGACCATCGAGGGCGGCGTCGTTCGCTTCGTCGTCCCCGTCATCCGTGGCCAGTTCGAGGGGACGCGGTCCGATGACGGCCAGACCTTGACCGGCGTCCTGTCGCAGGGCGGCGCGACCCTGCCGCTGGTCCTGACCCGCACGGCGGCGACGGCGCCCCTCGTCTCCCGTCCCCAGACGCCCGCTCCGCCGTTCCCCTACCGCAGCGAGGACGTCGTGATCGACAATGCGTCGGCGCCCGGCGTGCGGCTGGCCGGAACCTTGACCCTGCCGGAGGGCGACGGACCCTTTCCCGCAGCCGTCCTGGTCACCGGGACCGGCCCGCAGGACCGCGACGAGACCATCGAGGGGCACAAGTCCTTCGCCATCTGGGCGGACGCCCTGACCCGTCGCGGGGTGGCGGTGCTGCGATATGACGACCGGGGAGTCGCCGGCTCGACCGGAAACTTCGCCGCCGCCACCCAGCACGATTTCGCATCGGACGTGAAGGCCGCCTTCGACTGGCTGGCGGCGCGGCCGGACATGGACCGGACGCGCATCGGCCTGATCGGCCACAGCGAGGGCGCCACCTTCGCCCCCCTGGCCATGCAGGACGGCGCACAGGCGGCGTGGCTGGTCATGCTGGCCGGGCCCGCGGTCTCAGGCGGCGAGATCATCCAGGAACAGCAGCGGCGCATCGCCGTGGCGGCGGGCATGCCTCCCCAGGAGGTCGAGCGCACCAACGCCCTCCAGCGCCGCGCGGTCGCCGCCGTCGCCGACAACGCCGCGGACCCGCAGGCCGTCCGCCGCGAGGTCGAGGCCCTGCTCCTCGCCAATGGCCGACCGCCGCAGGACGCCGCCCGGACCGCGGCGGTGATGGCCAGCGACTGGTACCGGGGGATGATCGTGCATGATCCGGCGGAATCGATCCGGACGATCCGCGTCCCCCTGCTGGCCGTCTATGGCGGCAAGGATGTGCAGGTGCCGGCCGACCAGAACGGGCCGGCGATCACGCGACTCAAGCCGGACGCCGAGGTCGTGGTGCTGCCGGGTCTGAACCACCTGTTCCAGCCGGCCGAAACCGGTCTGATGGCGGAATACGGGCAGATCGAAACCACGCTCGATCCGTCGGTGATCAGGACGGTCGTCGACTGGGTTGCGGCCCGGTCGGGTCTCTGACCTCAGACCGGGTGCGTCGGCTCCGGCCTGACTGCGGCCGGCGCCGGCTCCGGCGTGGAGGGCACATCGGGCAGGGGGATGAACTCGACGTCGTCCTCGCCGGGCAGGGCCATGCGTCCGGCCTTCCAGTCGGCCTTGGCCTGATCGATCCGCTCCTGTTTCGAATGGACGAAATTCCACCAGATGATGCGCGGCCCGACCGGCTCGCCGCCCAGCACCATGACCGTCGAGGGCTTCAGCGCCTTGATGGTCGGCTCGGCCGTGGGCTCCAGCACGATCATCTGGCCTTCGTGGAAGACGCGGTCGCCGACCTCGATCTCGCCCTTCGCCACATACAGCGCCCGCTCGGAATAGCCGCCCGCGCCCCTGCCCGGCGGCGGCGCCGTGCGCACCCCCTCGGCCAGTTCCCAGTGGACGTAGAACAGCGGCGACGACACCGGCACGGCGGCCTTCGCGCCATAGGCCTCGCCCGCCACCAGCCGCGCGAACAGGCCGCCGTTCTCATAGGCGGGCTGGTCCGCTTCGCCATGGTGATGGAACCGCGGGTCGGTCTCCTCCGCCTCTTCCGGCAGGGCGATCCAGGCCTGCATGCCGTGCATCGGTCCGCCCTGGCTCTTCTTCAGCGGATCGGTGCGCTCGGAATGGACGATGCCCTTGCCGGCGGTCATCCAGTTGACCTCCCCCGGGCGGATGGCCTGGGTCGCGCCGGTGTTGTCCCGGTGCATGATCTCGCCCTCGAACAGATAGGTCAGGGTCGACAGGCCGATATGCGGATGCGGTCGCACATTGATCGCCTCGGCCCCCGGCGCGAACTCGGCCGGCCCCATCTGGTCCAGGAAGATGAAGGGCCCCACCATGCGCCGGGCGTGGAACGGCAGGACGCGCCCCACCTCGAACCCGCCCAGGTCCTTGCGGCGGGCGTCGATCACCATCTCGATCATGGTCGGGTCTCCGGAGTGAGGGACAGGCGGCTGATGACGGCCGGCGACGGCGCGGCTGATGTCGGGCGGCCGTCGGGGCCGAAATCGGTCCACTGGCTGCGCGAGACGAACACGAGGGCGTCGCCCTCGACGAAGCCGGTGGTCGGCTCTTCCAGCGGCGGGCCTTCGATCAGGGGGTCCCGCGCCGTCACGGCGGACCAGTCGGCGTTCAGCGTCAGGCGCAGGACGCGATGGGTGCGGGTGCCGTTCTGGATGGCGATGATGTGGTCGCCGTGCCGGGCCAGTCCGTCGATCCCGCGCAGCTCGGCGCCTTCGGGGCCCGGCAAGGCGGGCGGCGGCGCGGAGACGAAGTCGCGGGCCGCATAGCCCTCGGACAGGTCGATGCGATGCAGGCCGCTGCGATAGTTGGCGAACACCAGCCAGCGGCCGTCCGCCGACACCGCCATCCCTTGCGGAGACCCCTGGCCGGACAGGACTGCGAGCGGCTCGGGATTCGCCGCGCCGGGCCGCAACGCCAGAATCCGCCGCCCCTTCGAGTCGGCGACGAAGACCGTCCCGTCGGGCCCGACGGCGACGTCGCCATAGGCGTGTTCGAGCCCGTCCGCGGCATAGGCGGCCCGCACGGCGCCGGTGGCCGCGTCGATCTGGATCAGTTCGGCCGGCCCGTCGGCCCGTTCGTCGACCGGCGACGGCGATGACGCGACCCACAGGACGCCCCGGGCCGGATCGGCCGCGAGACCGAACATCGCCTGTCGGCCCTCGGGGCCGAACGGGGTCAGGGCCCCGTCAGCGCCGACGCGCACCAGCCGGGCCTTGTGGATGGAGGACAGGATCAGACCGTCCGCGCCTCGCGCCACGCTCTCGATCAGCAACGGCTCGGACGGGGTCGTGACAACGATCTCCGGCGTTTGCGCGCAGGCAGACCCGGCGCCGAACGCCAGAACCAGTCCTGCCGCAGCGGCCGCCCATCCCCCCATGCCGTTCCTCCTTGCGGGCTCGACTATCCGACGTGCGGGGTCACAATGCCAAGGGGCAGGGCGGTCACATTCTTCACCCCGCGCGTGACGATATGGCTCTCGCAGTCCGAGACGATGCCCAGGCTCAGCAGCTTGTTGCGCAGGAACTGGTCGAAGGCGTGCATGTCGGAGGTGATGATGCGCAGCACATAGTCCTCCCGGCCGGTGATGGTGGCGCACTGGACCACCTCGGGCCAGCCGGCCACGGCGGCCTCGAACACGTCGAGGTTTTCGGTCGAGGGCAGGCTCAGCTTGACGATGGCGTAGACCTCGAAATCCAGGCCCAGCTTGGTCGCGTCCAGCAGGGTCACCCGCTTGCGGATGAAGCCCGTATCCTCCAGTCTCTTGATGCGACGCCAGCACGGCGAAGCGGACAGGCCGACGCGGTCCGCCACCTCGGCCACCGACAATCCGGCGTCCTGCTGCAGGATGTCCAGAATTCGGGCGTCGACGGGATCCAGATCGTCAGCCAAGGCGTTTCTCCTGATCTTGTTATGGCGCAATAAAATACCGCTAAACCGGCTAAGGCAAGGTCAAAATCGAGCGAGCCTTGCCAAACGCCTCGTGCTAATTGCGCTGCAGGAAACGCGGTCGGATCAACCGGACGGCAGGACGGAATGAAGAAGCCCAATAGCCAAGCCTTGTCTTTGCGCGTGCCGGAGCCCTCGGGGCGGCCGGGCGACCCCGCCGACTTCAGCCATCTGAAGCTGGACCCGGCCGGCGCCGTGGATCGCCCTGGGGTTTCGACCGCCCCGTTCGAGATGCGCGACCACGCCTTCCGGCTGATCCGCGTGCTGGACGACGCCGGCCATGCTGTCGGGCCGTGGAATCCGAAGCTGGACGCCGACACCCTGCGGCGCGGTCTGAAGGCGATGATCCTGACCCGCGCCTTCGACGACCGGATGCATCGCGCCCACCGCCAGGGCAAGACCAGCTTCTATATGAAATGCACCGGGGAGGAGGCCATCGCCGTGGCCCAGGGCATGATCCTGTCCCGCGAGGACATGGGCTTCCCCACCTACCGCCAGCAGGGCCTGCTGATCGCGCGCGGCTATCCGCTCGCGACCATGATGAACCAGATCTATTCCAACGCCTCGGACCCGATCAAAGGCCGCCAGCTGCCGATCATGTATTCGGCCAGGGACTACGGCTTCTTCACCATCAGCGGCAATCTCGGCACCCAGGTGCCGCAGGCCGTCGGCTGGGCCATGGCCAGCGCCTACAAGGGCGACGACAAGATCGCCATCACCTGGATCGGCGACGGCGCCACCGCCGAGGGCGACTTCCACAACGCCCTGACCTTCGCGGCCGTCTACCGCGCCCCGGTGATCCTCAACATCGTCAACAACCAGTGGGCCATCAGCTCCTTCCAGGGCATCGCCGGCGGGCTGGAGACCACCTTCGCCTCCAAGGCCATCGGCTACGGCCTGCCGGCCCTGCGCGTCGACGGCAACGACTTCCTCGCCGTCTGGGCCGCGACCCAATGGGCCGAGGAACGGGCCCGCACCAACCAGGGCGCGACGGTGATCGAGCTGTTCACCTACCGCGGCGCCCCGCACTCGACCTCGGACGACCCCAGCCGCTACCGCCCGGCCGACGAGCACGACAAATGGCCGCTCGGCGACCCGGTCGCCCGGCTGAAGCAGCACCTGATCGCCCTCGGCGAATGGTCCGACGAGCAGCAGACGGCCGCCGAGGCCGAGGCCGTGGAACAGGTCCGCGCCGCCGGCAAGGAGTCCGAGGCCATCGGCACGCTCGGCCAGTCGCGCCCCTCGGTGAAGACCATGTTCGAGGAGGTCTACGCCACAGAGGACTGGCGCCTCGTCGAACAGCGCCGCGAGGTGGGGGTATGAGCGCGTTTTCTCTCATCCGTGCATCCCGGCGAAAGCCGGGACCCAGTGCTTTCGTGAGGCACGGCGTGTCGGATGGGCGTGTGTGCGACCTCCGCCAGACTGATCACCCAAAGAACTGGGTCCCGGCTTTCACCGGGATGAGCGGTGAATTTTGATGACCGAGCAAACCACCTTCACTGAATCCGACCGCACCGACGGCGTCGAGCCCGACATGGTCGACCAGAACCACGCCCCGAAGTCGGAGGCGCCGTCCAACGGCGTCGCCCCGATGAACATGATCCAGGCGCTGAACTCGGCCCTGCACGTCAAGATGGCCGAGGATCCGAACGTCCTCAGCTTCGGCGAGGACGCGGGCTATTTCGGCGGCGTCTTCCGCGTCACCGACCAGCTGCAGCAGAAGCACGGCCTGACCCGCAGCTTCGACGCCCCGATCAGCGAATGCGGCATCGTCGCCGCCGCCATCGGCATGGGCGCCTATGGTCTGCGTCCGGTCGTCGAGATCCAGTTCGCCGACTACATCTATCCGGCCTACGACCAGATCGTCTCCGAGGCCGCCAAGCTGCGCTACCGCTCGGCCGGCCAGTTCACCTCGCCCATCGTGGTGCGCAGCCCCTACGGCGGCGGCATCTTCGGCGGCCAGACGCACTCGCAGAGCCCCGAGAGCCTGTTCACCCACATCGCCGGCCTCAAGGTCGTCATCCCCTCCAACCCCTATGACGCCAAGGGCCTGCTGACCGCAGCCATCGAGGACGACGATCCGGTCATCTTCTTCGAGCCCAAACGCCTCTACAACGGCCCCTTCGACGGCTGGCACCAGAAGCCGGTCTCG
The DNA here is from genome assembly GCF_035561115.1 of Brevundimonas sp. Taxonomy (GTDB): domain Bacteria; phylum Pseudomonadota; class Alphaproteobacteria; order Caulobacterales; family Caulobacteraceae; genus Brevundimonas. Next base: position 18,219 of record NZ_DATMYH010000118.1, on the reverse strand, counting down.
CCCTGGAAAGCCCAGGAACTGGCCCAGGTCCCGACCGGCAAATACGTCGAACCGATCGGCAAGGCGCGGATCATGCGCGAGGGCGCCGACGTCACCATCCTCTGCTACGGCACCATGGTCTGGGTCAGCCTCGCGGGCGCCGAGCACGCCGGCGTCGATGCCGAGGTCATCGACCTGCGCACGCTCGTGCCGCTGGACATCGAGACCATCGAGGCCAGCGTGAAGAAGACCGGCCGCTGCGTCATCGTCCACGAGGCGCCGAAAACCTCGGGCTTCGGCGGCGAGCTCTCGGCCCTGGTCCAGGAGCGCTGCTTCTACCACCTCGAGGCGCCGATCGCCCGCGTGACCGGCTGGGACACCCCCTATCCGCACGCCTTCGAGTGGGAATATTTCCCGGGACCCGAACGGGTCGCCACGGCCCTCAAGGCCGTCATGGCCGGAGGGCGCTGAGATGGGCCGCTACGTCTTCAAACTGCCCGACGTGGGCGAGGGCACGGCCGAGGCCGAACTGGTCGGCTGGCACGTCAAGGTCGGCGACTTGGTGGCCGAGGACCAGATCATCGCCGACATCATGACCGACAAGGCCACGGTCGAACTGACCTCGCCGGTGGCCGGTCGCGTCACCGCCGCTCACGGCGAACCTGGTCAGCAACTGGCGGTGGGTTCGCCGCTGGTCGAGTTCGAGGTCGAGGGCGCGGGGAACGCGTCTGAGGCGCCACCCCCCTCGAACCCTGCTCCGCAGGCTTCGGTCCCCCTGACAGGGGGACAGACGACGACGGCCGCGGGCCCCGTCTCCTCCCCACGCAGTGGGGAGGGGGACCGCGAAGCGGTGGAGGGGTCGCCGCCCGCACAGACCGCCGGCAACTACGTCTTCAAACTCCCCGACGTGGGCGAGGGCACGGCCGAGGCCGAGCTGGTCGGCTGGCACGTCAAGGTCGGCGACACGGTCGCCGAGGACCAGATCATCGCCGACGTGATGACCGACAAGGCCACCGTCGAACTGACCTCTCCCGTCGCCGGAACCGTCGTCGCCCTGCACGGCGACGCGGGTCGGCAGATCGCCGTCGGCGGCCCGCTGGTCAGCTTCCAGGTCGAGGGCAAGGGCAACGTCGCTGCCTCTGCGGCGCCCGCAAAACCGGCGGAGAATTCGGATACGCCTCCGGCTGTGAAACCAGAGATTCCGAAGACGGCTTCGAAGACTTCGACGACGGCCCCGACAAAACCCCTCGCCGAAGCCTTCACCACCCGCGCCGCCGGTCAGCGTCCGCTGGCCTCGCCCGCGGTCCGCAACCGCGCCCGCGACCTCGGGATCGAGCTCCAGTTCGTCCCCGGCTCCGGCCCCGCCGGCCGCATCGAACACGGCGACCTCGACGCATACGTCGCTTCCGGCGGCCGCGGATCATCCGCGTCCGGATCATCGACCGCCTCCGCCTACGAGCGCCACGAGGGAACCACCGAAACCCGCATCATCGGCGTCCGCCGCAAGATCGCGGAGAAGATGGCCGAGAGCGTCCGCCGCATCCCCCACATCACCTATGTGGAGGAGATCGACGTCACCGCCCTCGAGGAACTCCGCGCCCATCTCAATGCGCGGAAGACCAAGGACCAGCCCAAACTCAACGTCCTGCCCTTCATCGCCCGCGCCATGGTCGTGGCCCTGCGCGACCAGCCGACCATCAACTCGCACTACGATGACGAGGCCGGCGTCCTGACCACCCACGCCGCCGTCCACATCGGCATCGCCGCCCAGACTCCGAACGGCCTGATGGTGCCGGTGGTCCGCCACGCCGAGGCGCGCGACCCCTGGGACACGGCGCTGGAGATCGCCCGCGTCTCGGGCGCGGCCAAGGACGGCTCGGCCAAACGCGACGAACTGACCGGCTCCACCATCACCATCACCTCGCTGGGCACGCTGGGCGGGGTCATCCACACCCCGATCATCAACCACCCCGAGGTCGCCATCGTCGGCCCCAACAAGATCGCCGAACGCGTGGTGGTCAAGGACGGCCAGATGGTCGTGCGCAAGATGATGAACCTGTCCTCCAGCTTCGATCACCGCATCGTCGACGGCCATGACGCGGCCGTGTTCGTCCAGCGCATCAAGGGCCTGCTGGAACACCCCGCGACGCTGTGGATGGGGTAGGAGTGATGAGGTCGGTCGCGGTCGTTCTCTCTACATTGGCCGTTTTGGCGTTGTCAGTGTCATCCGCACTGGCCTGTAGTCCGGCTCCGGGCACAGATCAGGTGGCGGAGCGGACACGAGATCTGCGAGCGGTGACGAGCGTCTATGAGGCGCAGATCGAAAACGTCGCCGTATATGGCCCCTATGCCGACAAGGTCGATTTCACAGTTAGACCCACTGCTGCGATCTGGGGTCCGGTGTCCCCCACCACCTACCGCCTGTCCTTTGAGGCGGGAGCTTGCACCAATTGGTTCTTCCTCATGGATGACCAGTCCGGTGAACCGCCCCGTGACGGGTTGAGGCTCATTGTGATGGTGAATCCCAAAGGCCTTGCCGACAATAGATGGCTCTTCCTCGTGAGAGCCGGCGGCAGCGACGCCGATATCTTCATGCGCGACTGGCGCGCGGTAAGAGCCGGCCAGCCTCTAACGAGACATCCATGACCCAGACCCTCACCACCAAAGTCCTCATCATCGGCGCCGGCACCGGCGGCTATGTCGCCGGCATCCGCTGCGGCCAGCTGGGGCTGGATGCCGTGCTGGTCGACGGCGGCGACGGCCTGGGCGGCACCTGCCTGAACGTCGGCTGCATCCCCTCCAAGGCCATCATTCACGCGGCTTCGAAATTCGAGACGGTGTCGAAAGCCGCCGCCGGCGGCACCCTCGGCATTACCGCCGCCCAGCCCGCCATCGACCTGTCGCAGACGGTGGCGTGGAAGGACGGCGTCGTCAAAAAACTGAACGCCGGCGTCGCCGCCCTGCTGAAGAAGTCCAAGGTCAAGGTCATCAAGGGCTGGGCGAACTTCACCGACGCCAAGACCTGCACCGTGACGACCGCCGACGGCGACATCGTCGTCAGCGCCGAACACGTCATCCTCGCCACCGGCTCCGAGCCGGTCGAGCTGCCTTTCCTGCCGTTCGGCGGTGACGTCATCTCCTCGACCGAGGCCCTGTCGCTGGACAAGGTCCCCGGCAAGCTTGTCGTGGTCGGCGGCGGCTATATCGGCCTCGAACTCGGCATCGCCTTCCGCAAGCTGGGGGCCGAGGTCGCCATCGTCGAAATGGCCGACCGCCTGCTGCCGCTCTACGACAAGGCCCTGACCGATCCGGTCGCCAAATGGCTGGAGAAGCACGGCGTCGAACTGCATCTCGGCGCCAAGGCGGGGTCGTTCGAAAAGGGCCAGCTCAACATCACCACGAGGGACGGTCAGGCTCTGAAGCTGAAGGCCGACAAGGTCCTCGTCACCGTCGGCCGCCGCCCGCGCACCCAGGGCTGGGGCCTGGAGAACATGGGCGTCGCCATGGCCGGGCCGTTCGTGAAGACCGACGACCGCTGCGCCACCTCGATGAAGAACGTCTGGGCCGTCGGCGACCTGACCGGCGAACCCATGCTGGCCCACAAGGGCTCGGCCCAGGGCGAGATCGTCGCCGAGATCATCGCCGGCCGCGACCGCCGGTTTGATCCTGTCGCCATCGCCGCCGTCTGCTTCACCGAGCCCGAGATCGTCTCCGCCGGCCTCGGTCCGCTGGATGTCGAGGGCCGCGACGACGTCATCACCGCCGTCTTCCCGCTGATGGCCATCGGCCGCGCCCTGGCGCTGGAGGCCGGCGACGACGGCGGCTTCGTCCGCGTGCTGGCGTCGAAGACCGATCACCGGCTGCTGGGGCTCCAGGCCGTCGGCCAGCATGTCTCCGAACTGTCCAACAGCTTCGCCCAGATGCTGGAGATGGGGGCGGTGCTGGAGGATGTGGCCGGGACCATCCACGTCCACCCGACGATGGGCGAAGCCTTCCACGAAGCCTCGCTGCGGGCCCTGGGGCACGCGATCCACATATAACCGGGTTCGATTTCCCCGAGAAACGGGGTAGGCTCCCGACACCAGGGGGGCGAACCATGAAGACCTTCACACGCGCCGTCGCACTGATCGCGGCCGCGTCCCTCGCCGGATGCGCCTCCCACCCGCGCGGCTTCGCGCCCGTGATGACGCTCGCCCCGGCGGATCAGGCGGACTTCGAGGCCGCCTTCAACGTCTGCAGCGCCGAGGTGGCGGCGGGACGCCGGGACAGTTTCCGCTCGGGCCGCGGCGGCTCGGCGGCGGGCGGCATGGCGATCGGCGGCGCGGCGGCCCTGGCCACCGGAGCCTCGGCGGCGTCCGGCGGCGGCATGCTGGCCGCCAGCGCGGCCGGAGCCGGCCTGGCCATCGGCCTGGTGGTCTTCGCCCCGCTGGCGATCGTCGGCGTGTCCCACATCCAGCGCGCCAACAAGGAACGCGAGATCAAGGCCGCCATGACCGCCTGTCTGGCGGAAGAGGGCTATGTCGTCGACGACTGGCGCATTCCCGACCGTGGCGCGAGCGGTCCGGCCTCCCCGACACGCGCCTCCGCCGTCGCCGAACCGTCACGTTAGCATCGACCCGAGCGTCACAAACCTGTGGTCCAAGCGCTCGACCTCACCCGTTTGTCCGGAGACTGACGATGACCCGCACCCTTCTCGCCGCCGCATCCGCGATCGCCCTTCTCGCCGTCGGCGCCTGCGGCGACAACCAGCCGGCCGGCAACCAGACCGCCCGCGCGGGCATCTGGGCCGCCGGCTCGTCGACCGTCTTCCCCTTCGCCACCCGCGTGGCCGAGAATTTCGCCCGCACCTCGGGCGGCGCCGCGCCGCGCGTCGAATCGCTGGGCACCGGCGGCGGCATCCAGGCCTTCTGCCAGGGCGTCGGCCCCAACACCCCTGACATCGCCAACGCCTCGCGGCCGATGAAGGCCTCCGAGTTCGAGCTGTGCCGCACCAATGGCGTGACCGACATCGTCGAGCTCAAGATCGGCTTCGACGGCATCGTCATCGCCACGGCCCGCACGGGCGCCGGCTTCAACTTCCGCCTCCAGGACCTCTACACCGGCCTGGCCAAGGAGGTTCCCGGCGCGAACGGCGCCTTCGTCGCCAACCCGGCGACGACGTGGAACCAGGTCAATCCCGCCCTGCCGAACCAGCGCATCCAGGTCTATGGCCCGCCGCCCACCTCGGGCACCCGCGACGCCTTCCTCGAACTGGGCATGGCCCCCGGCGCCGCCCTGATCCCGGCCCTGAAGGCGATCAAGGACGCCGACAAGGATCGCTTCGAGACCCTGGCCCACACCCTGCGCGAGGACAACGCCTGGGTGGACTCGGGCGAGAACGACAACGCCATCGTCCAGACCCTGAGCCGCACCCCCGGTTCGCTGGGCGTGTTCGGCTTCTCCTTCCTGGAGCAGAACCTCGACACCGTGAAACCCGAGACCATCGACGGCGTCGCCCCCACCGCCGCCACCATCGCCGACGGCACCTATCCGCTGGCCCGCAGCCTCTACATCTATGTGAAGAAGCAGCACGTCGGCGTGACGCCGGGGCTGGAGCAGTTCGTCGCGGAATTCATGTCCGAGGCCTCGGCCGGCCGCGGCGGCTATCTGCAGGACCGCGGCCTGGTGCCGCTGCCGGCTGACCAGCTGGCGGCCCAGCGCGCCGTGGCCGCGGCCATGACCCCGATGACCGCCCCGGCGAAGTAAGGCGCGGGTCTTCTCCCTCCCCCTCCGGGGGAGGGGCGTCGGCGCGAAGCGACGACGGGGTGGGGGCGCTTCGGAAAAGGCGGACGCCGGATGTTCGTGTGGGCGAGCCGTCCCCACCCGGTCGCTGCGCGACCACCCTCCCCCGAAGGGGAGGGAGACGTGGGTTCCCTACGCCGCCACCTTCCGCCTCAACCGCGCGATCCGGCGCAGACGGCGCCAGAAGCGGCCGCGTTCCGGCTCGGGATAGGGCTGCAGGTTCTCGACGAATTCCTCCGCCGAGGCGCGCCAGCTGAATTTCTCGGCATAGGCCCGCACGGCGGCGCGGTCGCATTCCAGCGCCTTCAGACAGGCCGTGCGCAGGTCCGCGTCGATGGCTCCGGCGTTCGAGCCCGGGATGATGTCGATGGGGCCGTGCGCCGGATAGGCCGCCACCGGCGTGCCCGTGGCCATGGCCTCCAGGATCACCAGGCCGAAGGTGTCGGTCCAGCTGGGGAAGACGAAGACGTCGGCGTCGCGGAAACACCGCGCCAGCTCTTCGCCGAAGCGGGCGCCGAGGAATTTCGCCTCCGGATATTTCTCTTCCAGCTCGGCCCGAGCCGGCCCGTCGCCGACGACGATCTTCGTGCCCGGCAGGTCGGTCTCGAGGAAGGCCTCGATGTTCTTCTCGACCGCCACCCGGCCGACGTTGAGCCAGAACGGCCGCGGCCAGTCCTTGCCGCCCAGCTCGTCATAGATGCGCGGGAGGTCGGGGTTGAACTGCTCGGTGTCGACGCCCCGCGTCCACGGCGAGACGTTCTTGAATCCGTGCGCCACCAGCTCGTCGCGCAGCGTCGGCGTGGCCACCATCAGCCGGCCGGACGGCTTGTGGAACCACTTCATATAGGCGTAGCCGACCTGGACCGGGATCGGGAACCGGGCCGAGACGTATTCCGGGAATTTGGTGTGATAGCTGGTCGTGAACGGCAGCTTCCATTCCACGCAGATGCGCCGCGTGGCGATGCCGATCGGGCCTTCGGTGGCGATGTGGACCGCCTCGGGCTCGAAGGCGCGCAGCCGTTCGCGGATCTCTTCCTCGGCCCCCAGCGCCAGCCGGATCTCCGGATAGGTGGGGCAGGGGATGGTCTTGAACTGGCTGGGCTCAATGACGTCGACCTCATGCCCCATGCCCCGGCATTCCGCCACGGTGCGGGTCAGGGTGCGGACGACGCCGTTGACCTGGGGCTCCCAGGCGTCGGTGGCCAGAACGATGCGCATGTGGGCCGGGTGGCTCCGCCGTTGATCGGGGAAACGGTCTAGCGGTTCCGACGGGCGTTGGCGAGACTGACCACCTTCAAGCAGTCGACACTTCCTGCCTGACCCAGGGGATGGTCACCGCAGCGTCTTCCGCGGCCTCGATGGCCCAGCCGTCAAGCACCAGCCGACGCCGAGCCTCCTCGAAGTTCCTGTCGCGCGACAGGAGGCTGAGCACCTCCCCGTCGTTTCCCTCCAGCAGAAGCTCCCACGTCGGTTTGCCCACGCTGAATGTCCAGATCAGGCGGGCCTCGGGAGCCGAACGGAACCTGATCTGGAGCCGCGCCGGCTTTCCGAACCGCTTCAAGGCTTTCAGAGCATCCATACGCCAATGGATCATCGAGTGCCGTGACGCACAAGCGCAGCCCCCTCCCGTTCCGGCGCAAAAGCGTCTAGGACGCGCGCCATGAACGCACACGTCTCGCCGCCGGTCGCCCTCTCCCAGGACTGGGATACGCTGGATCAGGGCAAGTTCGCCGATGAGACCGCCGCAGTGCGGGCGCTGCTGGCCAACATGCCGCTGGACGTCGCCGAGCGCGCCGCCGTCCTGGCCGGCGCCGTCGGCCTGGTCGAACACGCTCGCCGCAGCGTCAAGAAGCAGGGGGTGGTCGAAAGCTTCCTGCAGGAATTCTCGCTCGGCACTCGCGAGGGCCTGGCCCTGATGTGCCTCGCCGAGGCCCTGCTGCGCACCCCCGACGAGGACACCCGCGACCGTCTGATCGCCGAGAAGATCGGCTCGGCCGACTGGTCGTCCCACCTCGGCCAGTCCGACAGCCTGTTCGTCAACGCCTCGACCTGGGGCCTGATGCTGACCGGCAAGCTGGTCGATGTCGACGAAGAGGCCCGCACCGACCTGCCCGGCTTCCTCAAGCGCATCGTCGGCCGTCTGGGCGAACCGGTCATCCGCGAGGCCGTCGCCGCCGCCGTGCGCATCATGGGCGAACAGTTCGTGGTCGGCCGCACCATCGGGGGCGCCCTGAAGCGCGCCAACAGGGAAGGCTGGCTCTGCTCCTTCGACATGCTGGGCGAGGGCGCCCGCACCGCCGCCGACGCCGAGCGCTACGAGAAGATCTACGCCGACGCCATCGAGGCCGTCGGCAGGACGGCGAAAGGGCAGGGGCCCGAGGCCGGCCACGGCGTCTCGGTCAAGCTGTCGGCCCTGTCGCCGCGCTATGAGGCCACGCACGAGGCCCGCGTCTGGGACGAGCTCTATCCCCGCATCCTCCGCCTCGCCCGCATCGCGGCGAAACACGACATCAACTTCACCATGGACGCGGAAGAAGCCGACCGGTTGGCCCTGTCGCTCAAGCTGCTCGACCGGCTGGCGCGCGAGCCCGACCTCGGCGGCTGGACCGGTCTCGGCCTCGCCGTTCAGGCCTATCAGAAACGCTGTCCCGAGGTTATCCGCCGCGTCGCCGAACTGGCGAAGACCTCGGGCCGCCGCCTGATGGTCCGTCTGGTCAAGGGCGCCTACTGGGACACCGAGATCAAACGGGCCCAGCAGTTCGGCCGCACCGACTATCCGGTCTTCACCACCAAGGCCGCGACCGACCTCAACTATCTCGCCTGCGCCCGCCTGATGATCGAGGCCGCGCCGCACATCTACAGTCAGTTCGCCACCCACAACGCCCACTCCCTCGCCGCCGTCCACCAGATGGCCTCCGAGCGGAAGGTGAAGATCGAATTCCAGCGCCTGCACGGCATGGGCGAGGCCCTGTATGACGCCGCCCGCGACGCCTTCGGCCCGGTGACGGTGCGCGCCTATGCCCCCGTCGGCGGGCACGAGGACCTGCTGCCCTATCTGGTGCGCCGACTGCTCGAGAACGGGGCCAACTCGTCGTTCGTCCACGCCCTGCTGGACGAGCGGGTGCCCGCCTCAGCCGTCGCCGCCGACCCCATCTCCGCCGTCGAGGCTCACCCCGACCGCCACGCCAAGATCCCGACCCCGAAGGACATGTACATGGACCGCCAGAACTCGCTGGGCCGCGACTATTCGCAAGCCGCCGACCGCGACCGGCACCTCGCCGCCCTCGAAAAGGTCGACGCCGAAAAACTGACTTCGGGCCCGATCATCGGCGGCAAGCTGAAGGCGGGGACCAACCCCCAGCCCGTGACCAATCCCTTCGACACGACCCAGGTCCTCGGCCACGTCTCGGAAGCGAGCACCGCCGACATCGACGCCGCCGCCGACGCCGCCGCCAGGGCCCAGGTCGCCTGGGACCGCAAGGGCGGCGCGGGCCGCGCCCCCGTCCTGCGCGCCATGGCCGACGCGCTGGAAGCGGACATGGACCGTCTGGTCGCCCTGCTGTCGCGCGAGGCCGGCAAGACCCTCAACGACGCCGTCGCCGAGATCCGCGAGGCCGCCGACTTCTGCCGCTACTACGCCATGCTGGCCGAACGCGACTTCGGCGGCCCGACCGAACTCAAGGGCCCGGTCGGCGAAATCAACCAGCTGGTCCTGCACGGCCGCGGCGTCTTCGCCTGCATCAGCCCGTGGAACTTCCCGCTCGCCATCTTCACCGGCCAGATCGTGGCGGCCCTGGCCGCCGGCAACGCCGTGCTGGCCAAGCCCGCCGAACAGACGCCGCTGATCGCCGCCGAGGCCGTGCGCCTCTACTACAAGGCCGGCCTGGATCCGAACCTGCTGGCCCTCGTCCCCGGACGCGGCGAGACCGTCGGCGCGGCCCTCGTCAGTCATCCGGGCATCGACGGCGTCGCCTTCACCGGCGGCACCGACACGGCGACCCTGATCAACAAGGCGCTGGCCGCCCGCCCGGGCGCCATCATCCCCTTCATCGCCGAGACCGGCGGCCTGAACGGCATGTTCGTCGACACCACGGCGCTGAAGGAACAGGTCATCGACGACGTCATCCTGTCGGCCTTCGGCTCCTCGGGCCAGCGCTGCTCGGCCCTGCGCCTCCTCTACGTCCCGCACGACGCCGCCGACGCCCTGATCGAGGGCCTCAAGGGCGCGCTCGCCGCCCAGGTCGTGGGCGACCCCTCCGACCCCGCCACCGACATCGGTCCGGTGATCGACGCCGACGCCAGGGCGGCGCTCGACGCCCACCTCGAACGCCTCGGCGGAGACGCGAAGATCGTCGCCCGCGCCCAACTGCCTGCCGGCGCCGACAAGGGCTGGCTGTTCGCCCCGACCATCGCCGAGATCCCCACCCCCGACTATCTCGAGCGCGAGGTCTTCGGCCCCATCCTGCACGTCTGCCGCTACGAGCCGTCGAAGCTGAAGGAGACGGCGTCGAAACTGGCGCAGCGCGGCTACGGCCTGACCCTCGGCGTCCACAGCCGCATCGAGGCCTTCGCCGAGGAGGTCACCCGCCTGGTCCCGGCCGGCAACGTCTACATCAACCGTTCGATCATCGGCGCGGTGGTCGGCGTCCAGCCCTTCGGCGGCGAGGGCCTCAGCGGCACCGGCCCGAAGGCCGGCGGTCCGTACAGCCTGATCCGCTACGCCTCCGAGAAGGCCATCAGCAACAACATCTCCGCCCAGGGCGGCGACCCGGCGCTGCTGAACCTCTAGGCAGGAACCGCGATCTGGCCATAGGCGGGATCGAAGCCATCCGGCTTTTCGAGCCGAAGCGTATAGCGCCCCGGGCGCAGCGTCAGGGTCGCGCGCCGCTGACCCTCGGCCAGCAGGAGCTGATCGGCGGGAACGCCCGCGACGCCTTCGTTGGACCACAGCGCCTGCAACAGGGCGGGGCCCTCCGTCCCGGGGACGTCGATGTCGACCAACCGACGGTCGGCGTCAGCCGCCAGCCATCCCGGCCGGCCACGCACCGGGTCGAGGCGGGGATGGAAGACCGACAGGTCCATCTGACCTTCGTACATCGGCATGCCCACGACCGTTCCGTCGGGGCGTCGCACGATCACCGGCTCGGTCGGCGCGAACGCCGCCAGAACGGCGGCGACGTGGGCCTCGTCGTCCTCCGGCCGCAGGTCCGGCGTGTTCGAGGCCTGTTCGATGGTCAGCGGGTCGATGCCGGTCTTGCGCTTGAGCCGCGACGCGAACCACTCCCCGTGATCGGTCGGCGACTCCATGGCGTGGCTGTAGCCGCAATAGACGAAGATTCGGGCGTCCGGATTCCGGGCCAGGACATTGGCGATCAGGTTCTCCGCCTGCGCCTCTTCGCGGTCGGCCATCTGCCGGTCCATGTCGGAACCCTCGGGCGCGCGCTGGTCCGGACGGAATTCGTAGTCGATCAGCCTGTAGCCGAGACGGGCCGACTCTCGCACCGTCTCGGCGAAGACCGGATCCTGGGTGTAGTAGCCGTAGGCGTGCAGGAAGGGCTCGCCGACCTTGTATTCGGCGATCATGGGCGCTGGCTCTGGCTGGCGCGACATGAAGGCCTCGGCCGCGAACCATTCGAAGCCGAGAGGCCGCAACCGGCGCAGCACCTGCGCCGCGAAGGCGCGATGCCGCGAATGATTGTGCGCTTCATTCAGGATCACGATCTGGCGATCGGCTGCGGCCTCGGCGATCGCATCCAACGCCTTGACCATGGTCGCGCCGGCGAGGTCCGGGGAACGGGCGTTTGGTCGGCGGGCCTGGGCCACGACGCCCAGCGCCGTCGCCTCGTCGCCCAATAGGGCCGCGTACTGGCTCAGCTGCCACCGCGCCGCCTCCTCGCCCGCCGCCGTCTTCGCCTGCAGGTCGAGGTATTGGGGCAGATAGCGGCCTTCCAGCCGCAGCCGCTCGACCAGGTTTACCCGCGACTGCGCCCGGATCGGCGCCGCGACCGCCAGCCCCAGCGAGCCGGCCGCCAGCCCGAAACCCCGACGCGTCCACATGTTCGAATCCTCCCCGATCCATCGCAGATCATGCGTTGAATCGGGCCGGACGATGGCGCCGGAGGTTGAGCCCTAATGGAAGATACCCACCGCCGCCTCGACCCAGATCAGGCCGACGACGGCGACGACGAACAGGCCGAAGCCGATCCGGATGACCGGATTGCGCACGCGCCACGCCACCAGTTCGATCACGGCCCCGCCGCCGATCAGCAGCACCCCGGCGAAGATGAAGTCGCTGGCGGTCCAGTTGACCTCGCGGGTGAACTGCATGGCGACCGCCGGGGCCGTCATCACCAGCGCCACCGCCGCCCAGCCCAGCATGCGCAGGGCCTTCCACAGCTGGTCCAGGTCTTCGTTCGTCACATTCATCGCGTCTCTCCCGTCGTCATCGACGACCGGACAATGCGGCGGCCAAACCCCGGGCGGCATGAGCGAATTGTGAGCAGTTGCTGAAAAGCGGCCTCAGGATCGCGCCCGGTCGCCGGCCGCCGCGACCGTCGCCGCCTCGACGGCGCGCAGCCACCGGAAATCCAGATCGCTGTCATGATCCGCATAGTGGCCGACGTGGGCGAGCGCCTGTTCGTTGACGATCGTCACCGTCCGTCCCTCGCAACGGATCAGGCCGTCGGCGATGAGGCCGCTCCACATGCGGCTGGCGTGGACCGGCGTGATCCCGACGGCGTGCGCGACCTGTTCCCGCGTCAGATGCAGGAAGAACGAGGTCGCCACCGAAGCGTCGGCGGATCGAAGCCGGTGCAGGATGTCCACCAGCAGAAAGGCGATACGGCCCCTCGCGGAATCGTGGCCCAGGCTCGCCAGCCGGTCGCCGATGGTGACCCGCTCGGCCTGTGCGAACATGTACATGATCCCCGCCAGCCGCGGCATGGTGAACAGCTCCGCCAGCAGAAGCTTGCTGAAGGGCGCGATCACCGCGTCGGACAGAGCCTCCAGCCATTCCGCGTGATGGCGCAGCGGGACGCTGGGCATCGCCAGCAGATCGCCGGGGAAGTGCAGACGCCTCACCTGCTGCGACCCGTCCGGAAAGCGGCTGCTGCTCATCACCCAGCCCGCCAGGAGCACGAAGGCGCGATCGGCGGGGTCCCCGTCCTGGACGATGGTCTGGCCGCGCTTCACCGCCACCGGAGTCTCCTCCAGCCGTTTGATGAAGGCCAGTTCCGACCGGTCAATTCTGAATCGTCGCGTTACCCGCTCCGCAAAGGCGCCCATGGGTCTTCTCCGGCCCCGCGGATGCCCCCTGGTGAAGCTCCGGCAGAACGGTCTGCGCGTAACAAATGATATTCGAGGCGGGGGATTGCACGGCCTAAATCGCGGAATGTTCGCCCCGGCGAACCCCCCGCAAGAAGGAGCATCCCATGAGCACGCAGGAAGACCAGCCCGGGACGGAGCCCGCCACCGCCGGCGAACCGACGGCGAACAGGCGCGATCTGGTCGCGCGGGGGGCGCTCACCCTGTCGGCGGCGGCGATCGCGGCGACCCTTCCGGCGGGATGCGCCCGCGCCGACGACCCCGCGCCCATGCCGGAAAAGCAGGACGCCGCCCCGTCCGGCCCCTCGCTCTACGAACGCCTCGGCGGCATCTTCGCCATTGCCGGGGTCGTGGACTATTTCAGCGACGAGATCATCAAGGATCCCGTCGCCGGGGCCCGATCGCGCAACCCCGCGCTTCGCCAGTGGCATACGGCCCAGCTCGGCCGGCTGCCGGGCCTGAAATTCATGCGCACCCTCTGGGTCGCCGCCGTCTCGGGCGGTCCGTACGAATACACCCCCACCAAGCCCGGAAGCACCAACCTCGGACTTGAGGAGGCCCACAGGAACCTGAGGATCTCGTCGGAGGAGTTCGACGCCGTCGCCGGGGTGCTGTCCCGGTCCCTCGATCATTTCGACGTGCCTGAACGGGAGAAGTCCGAAGTGCTGGCGGCCTTCGCCGCGCACAAGACCGAGGTCACGCAAGGGTCGCGGGCCGCGCGCTAGGAGCGGCCTCAGCCCCTCGGCCATCCGCCCGCGCGGCTCAGCGCGCTCGGCGCCGGGCGGCCGATCTTCTCGCCGATCCAGCGGGCGGTTTCGATCAGGCCGTCGAGATCGTAGCCGGTCGAATAGCCGGCCCGTTCCAGCATATAGACCAGGTCCTCGGTGGCGATGTTGCCCGTGGCGCCGGGCGCGAACGGGCAGCCGCCGATGCCCCCGACGGAGGCGTCCAGCACGTCCACGCCGGCCTCGACGCCCGCATAGGCATTGGCCAGCCCGGTGTTGCGGGTGTCGTGGAAATGCAGCCGCAGGGTCGCCCCGGGCGCGGCCTTGCGGGCGGCCTCGACCTTCCTGGTGACGCTCCACGGATCGCCGACGCCGATGGTGTCGGCCAGGGCGATCTCGCCGACGCCCAGTTCGGCGATCCGCCCCACCAGATCGGCGACCTGGTCCACCCCGACCTCGCCGTCGAAGGGACAGCCCCAGACGCAGGACAGGGTCGCCGACAGCGACGGCGTCGCGCCCGGGTGACCCTCGGCGTTGGCCCGCCCGGCCACGATATCGGCCAGCATCTGAACCTGTCGGTCGACGGTCAGGCCCTGGTTCTTCAGGCCGAAGCCGTCGGTGACGGACATGGCGACATTGACCTCGTCCACCGCCGTGCCCAGCGCCCGGTCGTAGCCCTTGCCGTTCAGGACCAGACCGATCCGGCTGCGCCCCGCCTCGCGCGGCAGGGCGGCCATGACCTCTTCGGCCCCGGCCATCTGCGGCACATATTCGGGATGGACGAAGCTGACCGCCTCGATGCGCCGCGCCCCCGCCGCTTCCAGCCGCCGGACCAGATCGGCGCGGACGGCCGGCTCGAGGATCGCGGCCTCGTTCTGCAGTCCATCCCGCGGGCCGACCTCGACGATGGTGATCGGCCGGCTCATCGGGCGGATCGGGCGACAGGCGTGATGCCGGGGGGGGCGTAGACCGTCAGGCTGACGTCGTCGCCCTTGGAATAGTTGTGCCCGTTGACCACGCCCACCGCGCGGCCTGTGATCCCCAGGCGCGCGGCGGCGTCGCGGAAGGCGTCGGCGTCGTGTTCCTCGACGATGGCGGGACGGCCCTCGGCCAGGGCGCGGGCGGCCCCTTCGGCGTCGGTCAGTTCGGTGTCCTTGCCGGTCAGGAAGACGAAGCTGGGTTCGTGGAAGCTGGTGATGGCCACGGGACCGGCGCGACCCTGCCGCGGATGCAGGTCGGCCCGCTCCAGCACCTTCTCCAGTTGCGGGGCCACCGACAGGGGACGCAGCTGGCGCAATGTCCCGGCCAGGGCGGCGTGGGCGACGACGCCGAGGGTCAGCGAGACGAGCACCGCCGTCACCGCCGCCCGGTGCAGCATCAGGAAGGCGCCGATCAGGCTGGCCAGGATGGCGAAGACGATGGTCAGGGTCGCCCAGGTCTGGGCGGTCGACCGACCGTATTCGGTCAGCAGCCAGACCGAAAGCACGGCCAGCAGGCCGCCCACGAACAGGGTCAGTCCGACCCCGGCGTAACGCGATATCCGCCCCACCGGCCGCGTCACGGCGGCCGCCGCCAGCAGGGCCAGGCCGGCGAAGGTGGGCAGGGTGTAGTGGGGCAGTTTGGTCGGCGTCAGTTCGAAGATCAGCCAGGCCGGAACCACCCAGCAGACGAGGAAGCGGATCGCCGGCTCGGCCCGCCGGCTCCAGCCGGTCGAGAGCGCGGCCGGCAGCAGCAGGGTCGCGGGGAAGAACAGCAGGGGCGCGATCAACAGGTAGAAGCCGGGCAGGACGCCGTGCCCCTCGTCCCCGCCCGCCACCTTGGGCGCCAGATCGCCCCCGATGGCCTCGCGCCAGAAGCCGCCGTCGGTGGCGATGGTGATGGCGATGGCCCACGGCCCGACGATCAGGGCCACCAGCGGCAGGCCCCAGCCCCAGCCGAGTCGCTTCAGCCATGAGACGTCGCGATCCCAGACCGACAGGGCCAGCATGGCCGGAACCACGACCAGCAGGCCGATCGGACCCTTGATCAGGATGGACAGACCCAGGCCCAGCCAGAAGGCCAGTTTCCACGGTCTTCGCGGCGTCTCCCCGGCCCGCGCCGCCAGATAGATTCGCGCCAGCCCGGCCATGGCCAGGGTCACCGCTCCACACAGCATGGCGTCGGTCTTGGCGATCCCCGCCTCGGTCGACAGCAGGAAGCTGGCCCCGAGGATGGCCCCGGCCAGGAACCCCGCCCTCTGGCCGAACATGGCCGCGCCCGCCCAGGCGCAGGCGGCGGCGGCCAGCATGGCGCCCAGCAACGACGGGATGCGGTAGGGGGCGATGTCGCGGTTCTCGACCTTCGAGGTCACGGCCACGGCGACCGCCTGCATCCAGTAGATGCCGACCGGCTTCTTCCAGCGCGGCTCGTCCTGATAGCGGATGTCGATATAGTCCCCGCTCTCGAGCATCTGCGAGGTGGCCTGGGCGTAACGGCTCTCGTCGCGGTCCAGCGGCGGCAGCAGCATCAGCACCGGCAGACCCGCGAACAGGGCGATCAGGGCCGCAAGCAGGGGCCCGCGCCAGCCGGCGATGTATCGGTCGAAGTCACTGCCCGTCATGTTCGACTTCCTATCACGGCCTTTCCGCCCGTCACATTGTTTGAGCGCTCCCTGTCGGTGAAGGCGGACCTGTCTCCCGCCCGTCCGCGAAACCGGCTAGAGAGCGGGGATGAACGAAGCCATCCCCGACATCTCCGTCGTCGTCCCGGTCCACAACGAGGAGGGCGCCGCCGGTCCCCTCGCGCGCGAGATCGCCGAGGCCTTCGCCGGACGGTCCTACGAGATGGTGTTCGTGGACGACGCCTCGCGGGACAACACCCTGGCCGAGCTGCGGGGGCTGATGGCCGAACTGCCGGCCCTGCGCGTGCTCAGCCATGGGTCGAACGCCGGCCAGAGCCGGGCGGTGCGCACCGGCGTGCTGGCCGCGCGGGCGCCGATCGTGGTGACCCTGGACGGCGACGGCCAGAATCCGCCGGCGGACGCGCCCAAACTGGCCGATCTGCTGGCCTCGTCGCCGTCTTCGGTGGCCCTGGTCGGCGGCCGCCGGGCCAAACGTCAGGATTCCGAGGCCAAGCGCCAGGCCTCGCTGTGGGCCAACCGCATCCGCAGGAAGCTGCTGGGCGACGACGCCGATGACACGGGGTGCGGGCTGAAAGCCTTTCGCCGCGACGTCTTCCTGCGCCTGCCCTATTTCGATCACATCCACCGCTATCTGCCGGCGCTGATGATCCGCGAGGGCTACCAGAACCGCTATCTCGACGTCGATCACCGCCACCGCGAGACGGGACAGTCGAAATACACCAACTGGGGACGGCTGATGGCCTCCCTGTCGGACCTGCTGGGCGTGATGTGGCTGAAGACGCGTTCGCGGCGGCCGGGCGCGATCACCGAGTTCTGAGCAAGCGTAGCTGAACGGATCGAACCGGGGTATGTATCGTTAACAAGCGCGGCCGTTAAGCGCGCCGACCGACGATGGAGCCCGCCATGCTGATCGCCATCCCGCTGCTGTTCGTCCCGGTGGTTCTCTACGCCATCGTCATCCTGTCGGGCGTGGTGGGGACCGGCGGGGTCGCCGCGGCCGAGCAGGCGCTCCGCGACCCGCTGTTCTCGATCCCGATGGTGTCGGGCAGCGGCTGGAACGTCGGCGCCGGCGACATCATCCTGTTCCTGTCGCTGATCCTGCTGTTCTTCGAGCTGCTGAAGTCGACCTCGAGCCAGAAGGTGGCGATCGTCAACCACGCCCTGTCGATGATCCTGTTCGTCTTCTGCCTGGTCGCCTTCCTGCTGTTCAAGGGCTTTGCGACCTCGACCTTCTTCCTGATCCTGACCATGGTCATGCTGGACGTGCTGGCCGGGTTCATCGTCACCATCATCTCGGCCCGCAAGGATCTGGACTTCGGCGGCGGCGGCTGAGGGGCGAGGCGCCCCCTTTCCGTGAATCCCCGCGCCCTCCCCGAACTTTCCCGCGGAAACGCCGAAAGTGGCTTCAGCCCGTCCGGTCTTTGACAGTCAGAAACGCGCCAGGCCCGGGGCGGGCGCTCAGGAAAACGCCACGAAAATCAGCGCGACGACGGCGACGTCGACGGTGCGGGCGATGAAGGTCAGCATGGCGGCGGTCCCGAACGAGGCTTGAAGACCTGTCGTTCAGCAAGGACCGTGCCGCGGGATCAGACGTCGGTGTCTTTCGCCTTGCCCGGCTGCGGCCGCCGCTCGGCGGCCCCGGAATGTTCGGTTCCGAGATAGGCGGAACGGGCCGCGTCCAGCACCGGCGGGCCGCCCTTGAGACCACGCCTCTGGCCGGTCTGGCCCAGCATCTGGGCGGCGAAGGCCGCCGCCGAGGCGTCCGGCGCCGGCGCGGGGGCAGGTCTTGCC
>NZ_DATMYH010000117.1:0-14477 GCF_035561115.1 Brevundimonas sp. | reverse complement strand
CCACGGGGCCGAGGGGCTGGGCGACATGCCGCCGTTCGAGCCGGACGCGCCCTGCGCGCCGGGCCATGCGGCGGACGCCATCATCGATCTGGTCATGGGCCGGCCGGAGAAATCCGTAGCCATCGCCGTGCTGGGGCCGCTGACCAATCTGGCGCTGGCGCTGCGCCGGGAGCCGCGGCTGGCGGCGCGGCTGGGGCCGGTCGCGGTCATGGGCGGAGCGCGGTCGGAGGGCGGCAACATCACCGCCTCGGCCGAGTTCAACATCTGGGCCGATCCGGAGGCGGCGGCGGAGGTGCTGGCGACCGGCTGCGACGCCGTGCTGTTCGGGCTGGATGCAACCCACCAGGTGCGGGCGACGGAGGCGCGGATCGCGGCGCTGGAGACGGCAGGCACGGCGATGGCGGATGCGGCGGCGTCGATGCTGCGGTTCTCGCAGCGCGTCGAGCGGCGGATCGTCGGCTGGGACGCACCGCCGGTGCATGACCCCTGTCCGGTCGCCTGGCTGCTTCGGCCGGACCTGTTCGAGCTGAAGCGGTGTCGTATCCAGGTCGAGACGCAGAGCGAACTGACGCGCGGCCATACGGCGGTGGAGTTCCGCGTGGATCCCGCGACGGCGCCGCACCGCTGGGCGGCTTCGGCCGACGCCGACGGGGTGTTCGCCCTGATAGCGGAGGCGGTGCGGTGAGGATCACGGTCGTCGGCTCGATCAACCTGGACTTCGTCGCCAGCGCCCCGAAGCTGCCGCGCGCGGGCGAGACGGTGACGGGAGCGACCCTGGCGCGGCACCCGGGCGGCAAGGGGGCCAACCAGGCGCTGGCCGCACAACGGCTGGGTGCGGAGGTGAGCCTGATCGGCCGGGTCGGGCGCGACGGCATGGCCGAGGAGGCGATGGCTCTTCTGCTGGCCGACGACGTGGATACGGCGGGGGTGCTGACCGACGCCGAGGCGCCGACGGGGGTGGCCTTGATCGCGGTCGATCCCAGGGGCGAGAACCAGATCGTGGTGGCGCCGGGCGCCAACCACCGCGCCCTTCCCGAGCAATTGCCGCAGCGGATCGAAGGCCCGCTGATCCTCCAGCTGGAGCTGCCGCTCGAGACGGTGGAGGCCGCGGCGGGGCGGGCGACGGACTTCGTCTGCGTCAACCTGGCCCCCGCGGCGCCCGTCTCGGACCAGCTGCTGCGCCGGGCGGACCTGCTGGTGGTCAACGAGACCGAGGCCGCCTTCTACGGCGACCTTCTGCACCATGGCGGAGGACGGGTCGTGGTGACCATGGGCGCCAGGGGCGCGGTCATGCTTCAGCGCGGGGTGGAGATCGCACGGGCGGCGCCGCCCCGGGTCCGGGCCGTGGACGCGACCGGGGCGGGCGACGCCTTTGTGGGAGCGATCTGCGTGGCCCTGCTGGAAGGGATGCCGGCCGGCGAGGCGTTGCGGTTCGCCTGTGCGGCGGGGGCGCTGGCGGCGACGCGGCCGGGCGCCCAGCCGTCGCTGCCGACGCGGACCGAGGTGGAGTCGATCATTACGGCGACGTAACTATGGTCCCCGGTCGCCGCTGATAGGGTCCGACATCCGTTCAGACGCCGTTCCGGGATCCGCCGACATGACTCGCGCCGCCGCCCTTCTGGGAGCCTCGCTCCTTGCGCTTTCCACCTTCGCCGCCGGACCGGCGCCGGCCCAGACGGCCCCCGCGCCGATCAGCGTGCCGCCGCTGGAATACACACACCGGGAACTGGCCAACGGGCTGGACGTCTACGCCATGCCGGACGCGACGGCGGGCACGGTGACGGTGACGCTGTGGTACGATGTCGGCGGCAAGGACGATCCGCAGGGCCGCAGCGGTTTCGCCCATCTGTTCGAACACATCCTGAGCCGCAAGACGGTCAACCTGCCGTACGGCCAGATCTCGACCCTGGTCGAGAACGCCGGCGGTTCGCGCAACGCCTCGACCGGACAGGACTTCACCAACTATTACGAGACGGTGCCGCCGCAGTATCTGGAGACGATGCTGTGGACCCACGCCGAGCGGATGGCGCGGCCGGTGGTCGACGACTCCGTGTTCCAGGCCGAGCGTTCGATCGTCAAGGAGGAGCTGCGCCAGCGGGTGCTGGCGCCCCCCTACGGCCGGTTCCAGCGGTTCGTCATCGGCGACAACAGCTTTGACGAAAGCATCTATCGCCGCAGCGTGATCGGCTCGATCGAGGAACTGGACTCGGCCGTCATCGACGACGCCCGCGCCTTCCACGAGGCCTACTACCGTCCGGCCACGGCGACGATGATCGTATCGGGCAATTTCGATCCGGCGCAGCTGGACCGCTGGGTCGACCAGTATTTCGCCGACATTCCGAACCCGGTGCGGCCCGTGCCGGTGCTGGAGCGGCCGGTGGAGACGCCCCGCACGGCGCCCCGGATGGTCGAGGCCTGGGCGCCGAACGTGCCTCTGCCGGCCGTG
The DNA here is from genome assembly GCF_035561115.1 of Brevundimonas sp. GTDB lineage: Bacteria > Pseudomonadota > Alphaproteobacteria > Caulobacterales > Caulobacteraceae > Brevundimonas. The sequence goes on along the minus strand of NZ_DATMYH010000117.1, from coordinate 12,031 downwards.
GGCGTTCTCTACCCCGGCATCGCGGCGAACCATCCGGACAACGCGGCGCTGGACGTGCTGCAGGGGATCATGTCGCGCGGCGAGAGCTCGCGCCTGTACCAGTCGCTGGTCTATGGCCGGCAGCTGGCCTCGAACGTCGGCTTCGGCCCCAACAGCATGGAGGAGGACGGCTCGATCGCGGTCACCGCCACGGTGGCGCGAGGCAAGTCGATGACCGAACTCGAGGCGGCGCTGGACGCCGAGCTGGCGCGGGTGCGTGACGAGCCGGTCACCGCCGCCGAGCTGGCCGAGGCAAAAACCGAGATCGTGGCCGGCGAGCTGCGCCAGCGCGAAACGGCCTCGGGCCGGGCCTTCATCCTGGGCCAGGCCATCGTCTCCGAGAACGATCCGCGCGCCCCCGACGCACGTCTGGCGGCGATCCAGGCGGTGACGGCGGCGGACGTGCAGCGGGTCGCCCGGACGTATCTGAACGACCAGTCGCGCGTCTCGCTGCGCTATCAGGACGAAAGCGCCCGGCCGGCGGGCGCGGCCGAGGACAGCTGGCGCAATCCGGCGCCGGTCCCGACCTTCCTGACCGTGCCGCCGGCTGTCCTGCCGGCCCATGAACTGCTGCCCGAGGGGCAGCGGATGGCGCCGCCGGCGCCGGGCCCGGTGCGGGCCATGGCCACGCCGCAGATCGCCGAGAGGACGCTGCCGAACGGCCTTCGGGTCATCGTGGCGCGCTCGACCAATCTGCCGATCATGAACGCCCAGCTGGTGATGGGGGGCGGGGCGGCGGGGGATTCCGCCGACCGCGCGGGACTGGCCTCGATGACGGCCAGTCTGGCGACCCAGGGGGCCGGCGACCGCTCGGCCCCGGAGATCGCCCGCACGCTGGAGGCCCTGGGCGCCAACATCGGCGGCGGGGCCGGCGCCGACGCGACCACCCTGTTCCTCTCGGCCCCTGTGGCCTCGGCCGATCAGGCCGGTGCGGTGTTCGCCGACGTGGTGATGCGGCCGACCTTCGCCGAGGAGGAGGTGGCGCGCAGCCGGACCCAGGCCGTCAACCGGCTGAGGGTCAATCTGCGCGAACCGGGGGCGCTGGCCGCGCAGGTGTTGAACCGGCTGGCGTATGGCGGGGCCGCCTATGGCGCCGCTGCATCGGGCACGCCGGAGTCCGTGGAGGCCCTGACGCGCGACCAGATCGCCGGTTTCCATGACCGCTGGTGGCGGCCCGACAACGCCGCCCTGATCATCACGGGCGGGATGGAGCCGGAGCAGGCCTTCGCCTTCGCCGAGCGAACCCTCGGCGGCTGGGAGCGGCCGTCGGGCGCGGTTCCGACGGTCTCGAACCGGGCGGGCGACCGGCCGGCGCCCCGCATCGTGGTGGTCGATCTGCCGGGCGCCGGTCAGGCGGCGGTGGCGGCGGCGGTGCGCGGGCCGCGCCGGTCGGACGAGGCCTTCTATCCGCTGGCGGTGGTCAACAGCGTCATCGGCGGCGGCCAGAACGGGCGTCTGTTCCAGGAGGTCCGGGCCAAACGCGGCCTGTCCTACGGCGCGAACTCCTCGCTGGGCGCGCGGGTGGACGGCGGCCTGCTGGCGGCCACGACCCAGACCAAGAACGAAAGCGCCGCCGAGGTCGTCGGCCTGGTGCTGGCCGAGTTCGACCGGCTGAAGACCGAGGCGGTGACGGATCAGGCCGTGACCGACCGCGAGGCCTTCATCACCGGCGGCTTCTCGCGCGCGGTCGAGACCACCGGCGGTCTGGGCGGGGTGCTGGCGGACGCCGTCACCTATGGCCTGCCGCTGACCGAGGTCGAGACCTACGCCGGCAAGATCAGCGCCACGACGCCCGAGGGCGTGATGGCGGCGGCGCAAGGCGTCGGCTCGGATCAGGCCTATGTCGTGGTGGTGGGCCAGTCGGCCATGTTCATCGACGCGTTGCGGGCGGCCCATCCGGACGTGGTGGTGATCCCGGCCGCGGACCTGGATCTGAACAGTCCGACGCCGGGGCTGTAGAGACGGGTCAGCGTCCCCGGAAGCTCGCGATCGCGTCCACCGTCCTGCGCACATTGGCCTCGATGCCGGCCCAGTCTCCGGCCTTGACGGCCGCGTCGGTGACCAGTTTCGAGCCCATGCCGGCGGCGACGATGCCGCTGCCGAACCACTTTGCGATGCTGGCCTCGTCCGGGTCGACGCCGCCCGTGGGCATGATCTTGGTCCAGGGCATCGGGCCCAGAACCGCCTTGACGAAGTCGGCGCCGCCGACGCTGGCGCCGGGGAACAGTTTGACGATCTCGCAGCCCAGTTCGTGGGCCTGGCCGATCTCGGTGACCGAGCCGCAGCCCGGAAAATACGCCGTCATGCGCCGGTTGCAGACGCGGGCGACCTCGGGGACCAGACAGGGGCTGACCACGAACCGCGCGCCGCGGTTGAGGTAGAGGCTGGCCGTGCCCGCATCGACCACCGAGCCAATGCCCAGGATGATGTCCGGGTCGGTCTTCTGCAGTTCGCGGGCGATGTCGCCGAACAGGTCGCAGGCGAAGTCGCCGCGGTTGGTGAACTCGATGGCCTTCGTCCCCCCGCGGGCGCAGGCGCGGATCACGTTCAGGCTCACCTGGGGATCCGGATGGTAGAAGACCGGGGCGACGCCCTGGGATTCAAGAGCGGTCAGGACGGCGAGACGGTCGTGGCGCATGGTCTGATTCCTCCGCCGGCTGCCGGCAGCCCGCCATGCTTATCCCACCCGCCGCGTCCCGGGAAAGCGGCGGCGCGGCGTGCAGGGAACTTTGTGTTTCGAAGCCGCCGCGGATCAGGCCGTCTGTCGTTTCGCGCCGCAAAGGTCGCAAAACTCACGTCCGGATACGCGGCGGTCCGGACGCCAGCGATGGCGGCGACAGCGAAGCTGGCGAATCAATCTGCGGAAGGCGCGAAACATGGATACGGGGGGACACGCGACCGTTGGGAACCAGCCCGCTGTAGAGGCACGCTAACGGACAATCAACAGGCGTTGCCGCCAGACTCGCGGCTCAAGGCGACGAGGCGATGCGTCGTCCCGCTATCCGCGTCGAACAACGGGTCGAGTACGGTGAAATGGTTGAGGCCCGGCAGGGCCTCGTAGCGGGTCTCGACGCCGCTTGCGCCCCAGTGGTCGGCCATCATGCGCGACTGGCGCAGGAACTCGGAGCTCTCGTCGCCGCCGACGATACAGTCCAGGATCGTGCCGCCCGGCGTCGAGCCGTTCGGCGTCGGCCAGAAGACCGGCGACAGGGCGGCGGCTTCGCGTTCGTCCAGGTCGAGGGCGGCGTTGAGCGAGGTCGACACCAGCGGGCGCAGATCGAAGAGTCCGCTGATGGCGACGGCGGCGGAGGCGCGGCCTTCGGACAGCATGCAGGCCGACATGTGGCCGCCGGCGGAATGGCCGAAGACGACGGGCCGGGCGCCGGTGCGGGCGCGGACGGTCTCCACCGCCCCGCGCACCTGGCCCAGGATGCGCCCCAGGCGGACGGTGGGAGCGAGGTCGTAGGAGGGGACGGCGAGGCTCACGCCGTGGGCGAGGAAGGCGGGGGCGATGCCGCTGAACCAGCTCCTGTCCAGAGCCTGCCAGTAGCCGCCGTGCAGGAAGACCACGACAGGCGCGTCGCGGCCGGCGTCGAACAGGTCCATGACCTCGCGCTCGCCCTTGCCATAGGCGATCTCGACGGGCGGGCGGGCGGCGCGGGCGGCCTGGGCGGTTTCGCGCCACATGGCCATGACCGCCGGATGGTCGGGCACGCGGGCGCGATTGTTGTATTCGGCCTCGGCGTCGATCGCCGCTTCGCTCTTACCCGTCACGCAACCATCCGCTAGATGAACCTCCACGCACCGGAGGGACCGCCGCCATGATGACCGCCATCTTCGTCTTCATCAAATGCGAGCTGGGCCACGCCAACGACGTGGCCGCCGACATGGTGGACAATGTCGAACACGTCTCGGAGGTCTATTCGACCTCGGGCCAGTACGACCTGTTGGCCAAGTTCCAGCTGCCGAAGGAGATGGACATCGGCACCTTCGTGACGAAGTCGGTGCAGACGCGGCCGAACATCCGCGACACCTTTACGGTCATTACGTTCTCGCCGTTCCTGCCGAGCCGCTGACCCGTCCGCCGGAGGGCGGCTTGCCTGACGCTACGTCACTGGTGAATCGCTGCTAGACCTCCCACGCAGAAACGCGGAGACACGCGGCATGGCCGATCCCGAAACCTTCCGCGCGGAGACCCGCGCCTGGCTGGAAGCCAATTGCCCGGCCGAATGCCGCGGGCCGGTCGAGAGCGACGAGGCCCGGGTCTGGGGCGGGCGCAACGCGGTCTTCCCGACCCCCGCGCACAAGCTGTGGCTGGAGCGGATGGGCGCGCGGGGCTGGACGGCGCCGGAATGGCCCGTCGAATACGGCGGCGGGGGACTGAGCCGGGAACAGGCCAAGGTGCTGGCCTCCGAAATGCGCCGCATAAACGCCCAGCCGCCGCTGGCCAGCTTCGGCGTCTGGATGCTGGGGCCGGCGCTGCTGGCCTTCGGCACCGAGGAACAGAAGCAGCGCTTCCTGCCCGGGATCGTGCGCGGCGAGATCCGCTGGTGCCAGGGCTATTCCGAACCTGGCGCAGGCTCCGACCTGGCGGCGATCCAGACGCGGGCCGAGGACCCAATTCCTGGAGGCGGGGGCGACCACTGGATCGTCAACGGCCAGAAGGTCTGGACGTCGTATGCGGACAAGGCCGACTGGATCTTCTGCCTGGTCCGGACCGACCCGGAGGCGCCCAAACATCTGGGCATTTCCTTCGTGTTGTTCGACATGGCGACGAAGGGCGTGTCGACCCGGCCGATTACCCTGATTTCCGGCAAGAGCCCGTTCTGCGAGACCTTCTTCGACGACGTGCGGGTGGAGAAGGAGAACCTCGTCGGAACGCTGAACCGCGGCTGGGACGTGGCCAAGCATCTGCTGGCGCACGAGCGGACCATGATCGGCGCCATGGGCGAGGTCGGGGGCGGTCGTCCGCTGGGCCAGGTGGCGACCGGCTCGATCGGGCTCGACGACGACGGGCGGCTGGACGAGCCTATGCTCCGTGCACGGATCGCGGAACTGGAAGTCGACGCCGCCGCCTTCCGTCTGGCCATGGAGCGGACCGGGGATCAGGTGAAGGCCGGGCAGGCCCATCCGGCCATCGCCTCGATGCTGAAATACTATGGGTCCGAACTGAACAAGCGGCGGCATGAGCTGCTGATGGCCGCGGGCGGATCGGACGCGCTGGAGTGGGAAAGCGACCGTTCGCGCCACGGGGCGGCGGCGCGCGACTGGCTGCGGACCAAGGCCAATTCGATCGAGGGCGGGACCAGCGAGATCCAGCTGAACATTATCGCCAAACACCTGCTGCAGCTGCCGGGGGCGTGACCATGACGGCGCCTCGATTCTTGAATGGATTGGCCCTTGCGATTTCCGCATTGGTGATCCCGGGCAGTCTGCTGACATCGCTGCTCGTCGCCGCCACGGGATTCTATTTCGGACATTACCTGTTCTCTTCAAGCGTGGCGGTCTGGGTCTGGGCGCTGATCATCATTCTGCCGGCGGTGAACGTACTGACCCTGAGAGGGCTGCGGCGCCGGGCGCCCGCGCCTCTTCCGCTGGCGTCTTTCGGAAGCCTCGTGCTTCTCGTCCAGTGGGGCCTGTTCGAGATCCTCCGCCCCATGCTCAACTCCCCTCCGACCGGCCTCTGAGGAAGCGATGCCCCTGATCCTGACCGAAGAGCAGACCATGCTGAAGGAAGCCGCCAACGGCTTCCTCAACGAGCAGGCCCCGATCGCCCACCTGCGCAAACTCCGCGACAGCCGGGATGCCGACGGCGTGTCGCGCGACCTCTGGCGGGCGTTCGGAGAGATGGGGTTCGCGGGCGTGATCATCCCGGAGGAACACGGCGGCTCGGGTCTGGGCGCGGTCGAGGCCGGGGTCATCGCCGAGGCGCTGGGGCGGACGCTGACGCCGTCGCCCTTCCTCGGGTCGGGCGTGCTGTCGGCGACGGTGCTGAAGGGCGGGTCGGCGGAACAGCAGGCGGCGTGGCTGCCGCGGATCGCGGCGGGCGAGGCCATCGTGTCGCTGGCGGTGGACGAGGGCCCCAAGCATGCGCCGGCGAGGATCGCGACGACGGCGGAACGGTCCGGCAACGGCTTCCGGCTGAACGGCGCCAAGGGGTTCGTGCTGGACGGTCACGTGGCGGACGCCCTGATCGTGGCGGCGCGGACGGAGGCGGGCCTGACGCTGTTCCTCGTCGATCCGGAGACGGCGGGGGTCGAGATTGAACGGACGGTGATGGTCGATGCCCACAACGCCGCGCGGGTGACGTTGACCGATGTCGAGGTCGATGCGGACGCCGTCATAGGCGCGGTGGACGGCGGCGAGACGCTGCTGGAGGGCGCGTTGAACCTCGGCCGGGCTTGCGCGGCGGCCTCGCTGAACGGGGCGGGCGATCAGGCCTTCCAGACGACGCTGGCGTATCTGCGGACGCGCAAGCAGTTCGGCAAACTGATCGGTGAGTTCCAGGCGCTGCAGCACCGGGCGGCGCATCTGTTCAGCGAGATCGAGATCGCGCGGGCGGCGACGGCGGGGGCGCTGAACGCGCTGGACGCCGGGCGCGAGGACGCGGGCCTGGTCGTGTCGGTGGCCAAGGCCAAGGCCGGACGCGTCGCCGAACTGGCGGTGCAGGAGGCGGTGCAGATGCATGGCGGCGTCGGCATGACCGACGAGTTCGACGTCGGCCTGTTCATGAAGCGGGTGCGGGTGCTGAACGAACTGCTGGGCGACACGGGCTTCCATCAGGAACGGATGGCGAGGAGCCAGGGGTTCTAGCCGTCGGGCGGCGGGCGCCCTAAACCTCTCCCACGGGAGAACACGCACCATGACGCGAACCAACGCGCCCCAGTATCTGAGCGGATTCGGCAATCATTTCGCGACCGAGGCCGCGCCCGGCGCCCTGCCCGAGGGGCGGAACTCGCCGCAGCGGACGCCGATGGGGCTGTATGCGGAACAGCTGTCGGGGACGGCGTTTACGGCGCCGCGGTCCGAGAACCGCCGATCGTGGCTGTACCGGCTGCGGCCCAGCGCCCAGCATCCGGCCTATCAGCCCTTCGCCCAGGGCCGGGTGCGGTCGGGGCCGTTCCACGAAGCGCCGCCCTCGCCGAACCGGATGCGCTGGGACCCGCTGCCGATCCCGGACGCGCCGACCGACTGGGTCGAGGGACTGGTCACCTATGGCGGAACCGGCGACGCCGAGGCGCTGTCGGGCGTCGGCATCCATCTGTACGCCGCCAACACCTCCATGGTGGATCGCGTCTTCTACTGCGCCGACGGGGAGTTGCTGTTTGTCCCGCAGTCGGGAGATCAGGTGTTTGTCACGGAGATGGGACGAATCGACGCCCGGCCCGGCGAGATCGTCGTCATTCCGCGGGGGGTGCGGTTCCGCGTCGAATGCAGCGGGCCGATCCGGGGTTATGTCTGCGAGAACTACGGCGCGGCCTTCCGCCTGCCGGACCTGGGGCCGATCGGTTCGAACGGCCTGGCCAATCCGCGGGACTTCCTGACGCCGGTGGCGGCGTTCGAGGACATCGACCGGCCGACCCAGTGCGTGCAGAAATTCGGCGGCCGGCTGTACGCCACCACCTTCGACCACAGTCCGCTGGACGTCGTGGCCTGGCACGGCAACAACGCGCCCTGCAAATACGACACGGCCAGGTTCAACACGATCGGAACGGTCAGCTACGACCATCCGGATCCGTCGATCTTCACGGTCCTGACCTCGCCCAGCGACACGCCCGGGACGGCCAACTGCGATTTCGTCATCTTCCCGCCGCGCTGGATGGTGGCCGAGGACACGTTCCGGCCGCCGTGGTTCCACCGGAACGTCATGAGCGAATTCATGGGACTGGTGACCGGCGAATATGACGCCAAGGAGGGCGGCTTCGCGCCCGGCGGCGCGTCCCTGCACAATTGCATGAGCGGGCATGGGCCGGATCAGGCCAGCTACGACAAGGCGGTCGCCGCCGACCTCAAGCCGGTGAAGATCAGCGACACCCTGGCCTTCATGTTCGAGACCCGGATGCCGATCCGGACCACGGAATGGGCGCAAACCACCCCGACGATGCAGCTCGACTATGACGACGTCTGGACCGGGTTCCAGAAGGGACATGTGGAATGAAGCGCCTTGTGACAATCGCGGCCCTGTTGCTGGCCGCCGCCTGCCAACCCGTGCCGGAAAAGGGCGACTACGGCTTCGGCAATGAGCCGGCGCCTGTGGCGGTCCCGGAAAGCCAGGCGGCGGCGGACTGCATCGCCCGCAACGGGACGATGCAGCCGGTCGGACGGATGCAGACGATGCAGTGCGTGATCCGCTACGCCGACGCCGGCAAGCGCTGCACCGACAGCGACCAGTGCGCCGGCGAATGCCGCACGGCCGATGTCACGGCGCGTCCGGCGGAAGGCGCGGCGGTGGCCGGGGTCTGTCAGGCCGACAGCAACCGCTTCGGCTGTTTCACCCGCGTCGAGGACGGCAAGGCCGAAGCCACCCTGTGCGTCGACTGACCCTGCGTCCGTAGCCAGAGCAGGGCCGTTCCTGAACCATGAGTCTGACCGAGATCGCCGTCCTGCTGGGCCTGAACCTGGCCCTGATCGTCGCGGTGATGCTGGGGCTGTGGCTGGTCGCGTTGCGGCTGAAGGACGTCAGCTTCGTGGACGGCGTCTGGCCGCTGGGCATGCTGATGCTGGCGCTGGCGACCTTTCCGCGCACGGACGGTGATCCGACGCGAAAATGGCTGCTGGTCTGGCTGGTGGGCGTCTGGGCGATCCGGCTGGGCTGGCATTTGCTGAGCCGCTGGCGGCGCAACGGCGCTGATGGCCGCTATGTCGAACTGATCGGAAACCAGGAGAAGGCGAAGGGCTGGGCGTTCGGCAAGACAGCGCTGCTGTTCGTCTTCCTGCCGCAGGGCGCGCTGGCCTGGCTGACAGCCCTGCCCGTGCAGCTGGGTCAGGTCGCCTTCACGCCGACCGTGGGCTGGATCGGCTGGACGGGGGCGGTGCTGGCGGTGATCGGCATCGGGTTCGAAAGCATCGGCGACGCCCAGCTGGCGGCGTTCAAGAGGGACCCCGCCAACAAGGGCGAGGTGCTGGACACAGGCCTGTGGCGCTGGACCCGGCATCCGAACTATTTCGGCGACGCCTGCGTCTGGTGGGGGCTGTACCTGATCGCCGCGGAGACGGGGCCGGGAATGTGGGCGGTCCTCGGGCCGGCGTTCCTGACCTTCACCCTGACGCGCTGGTCGGGGATCGGGATCACGGAGAAGGCGACCGCCAGGACCAAACCCGGCTACGAGGACTATGTGCGGCGCACCAGCGCCTTCATCCCGTGGCCGCCGAAGAGGGACTGAACCGCAAGATCGGTCGAGCGCGCGGGAGCCCCACCAGTCATATCGGGACCGCCACAACGGATGAGGACGATGACGGCGGCGCTCGACCATTACCATGCCCGGATGCAGAGGGTGCTGGATCATATCGACCGGCATCTGGACGGCGATCTGGATCTGGACGCGGTGAGCAGCGTCGCGGCGTTTTCCAAATTCCATTTCCACCGGCAGTTCAAGGCGACCTTCGGGGTGTCCCTGCATCGCTATGTCCAGCTGGCCCGCATGCGGCGGGCCTCGAAACGGCTGGCCGACGGGCAGGGGCAGAGCGTGACCGACATCGCCCTGGACGCCGGCTACGAGACGCCCGACGCCTTCGCCCGCGCCTTTCGCCAAAGGTTCCGGCAGTCGCCGTCGAGTTTCCGGAAATCGCCCGACTGGGTTCCGTGGCTTCAGGCCTTCAGGCCTCTCGACATAGCCAGGAGCAAGATCATGCAGACGACCTTCACCGCCGATCAGGTGTCCATCCGCGAGGTGGCCCCGACCCGCGTGGCCATCTTCGAACACCGAGGCGATCCAGAAACCCTGGACGCTACGATCCAGCGGTTCATAGCCTGGCGCAAAGCCGCCGGGCTTTCGCCGAAAACCAACCCGACCTTCAACATCTGGCATTCCGAGCGGCGTCCCGCCGATCCCGCCGACTACAGCATGGATCTTTGCGTAGGGGTCGGCCCCGATCAGCGGATCGACGCCAGTGACGGGACCGTCAGGGCCGGCGAGATTCCCGGCGGACGCGCCGCGGTGCTGCGCGTGAGCGGCGACACCCATAACCTGGAGCCCGCGGCCCTCTACCTGTATCGCGACTGGCTGCCGGCCAGCGGCGAGGAGATGCGCGACTTTCCCATCTACTGCCAGCGCTTCTTCCTTGACGAACCAGGGCAAGGAACGGCGGCGGAGCTGTTCTTACCGTTGAAACCGGGGGTCGCTCCAACGGAAAACCCCCGCCGCTCGCGCGACGGGGGCTGACTCTTCCGAAGGCCGCCGGGGGTCATGAAGGCCCCGGCGTCCGGGCCTTACTGGCCCGGGTTCGCCGTCGACGGCGAGGTGTTCGGGGTGTTGGCGGTCGTCGCGCCGCCGTCGGCGTTGCCGGCTTGCTGCTCGATCTGGTCGGCCTTTTCGTTGAGGGCCGTTTCGGCGGCTTCGGTCGGAGCGGCGGCGGCTTGCTCTTCCAGGGCGTCGGCCTGGACTTCGGCGGTCTTGTCGGCCTGGCTCTCGCAGGCGGCGACGCCGGCGAGGGCGAAGATGGCGGCCGAGGCGATGATCAGTTTACGCATGAGGATATCCTTCCAGAGTGGAAACCGGATAACTCTGCCGCGCCGCTTGGGTTCACGGGTCCGTGAGAAAAAAGTGTTGGACCGTCAGTTTTCTCCGGCGAAGGCCACGCGGGCGGCCCCCAGCAGGGCGGCATGCTTGTGCAGGATCACATGGGTCGGAATGGCGGCCATATAGTCCTGGAACCGGCCCTTGCGCTCGAACCGCTCGCGGAAGGGGCTGGCCTTGAGGAAGGGCAGGATGCGCGGGGCGATGCCGCCGGCGATGTAGACCCCGCCGCGCGCCCCGGTGGTCAGGGCGATGTCGCCCGCCACGGCGCCCAGGATGGCGCAGAAGCGGGCCAGGGTGGCGCCGCAATGGCTTTTGGGGTTTTCGAGCGCCTCGGTGGTGATCTGGGCCGGGTCGTCGATATGGCTTTCGCGGCCGTCGATCTCGGCCAGGGCGCGGTGCATGTTCAGCAGGCCGGGACCGCAGATCAGCCGCTCGATCGAGACCCGGTCGTAGCGGCGGCGCAGGATGCGCAGGATCTCGTCCTCGACGGGGTCGCCGGGGGCGAAACAGGCGTGGCCGCCCTCGGACGGCATGGCGATCTCATTGCCATGGATGTCGCGGGCCAGGGCCGAGACGCCGAATCCGGTGCCGGGGCCGAGCACGGCGATGGCGGTGTGCGGCTCGCCCTCGGCGGGGCCGCCCAGCGAGGCCAGCATGTCCTCCGGCACCACGGGCGCGCCCCAGGCCAGCGCCTCGAAGTCGTTGATCAGGCGCACAGGTTTCAGGCCCAGCGTCTGCAGCTCGGCTTCGGAGACACGCCATGGGGAGTTGGTCAGGTCGATCTCGCCGTCGGTGACCGGCCCCGCCACGGCGATGACGCCGCCGGTGGGTTTGATCTCGCAGCCGTCGATGAAGGCCTTCACCCCGCTGAGGAAGGTGGGATAGGTCTCGGCGGGGAAGCTCTCATGGTGTTCGAGCACCGGCTTCCCCTCGACCATATGGGCCAGGGCGAAGCGGGCGTTGGTGCCGCCGACGTCGCCGACGAGCAGGGTCTTGTCCCAGGCGATGGTCATCGGAACATCCTTTTTTCCCTGTCTTTCGCCGCGCGGCGGCTCTCTGCTTGAGGGAGGGTCATGCGTCGACCGCGCGGTCGACGACGTTGTTGTCGGGCGGCGTGTCGACCTGGGCCGGGGCGCCGACGGGCGGGGCGAAACAGACCGAAGCGCCTTCCTCGGCGGTCGAAACGACATGCCGGAAGGCGGCGAACAGCTCCCGGCCATAGCCCCAGCCCGAGCCCTCGGCATGCACCTTCG
>NZ_DATMYH010000116.1:0-13620 GCF_035561115.1 Brevundimonas sp. | reverse complement strand
CCCCGCCCCTGTCCGTCCGTCCCCGCCTCAGCGGCTGGGCGATCTGGAACATGTGCGTCGGCTTCTTCGGCATCCAGATCGGTTTCGGCCTGCAGAACGCCAACACCAGCCGCATCTTCCAGACCCTGGGCGCCGAGGTCGACAGCCTCGCCATCCTGTGGATCGCCGCGCCCCTGACCGGCCTGCTGGTCCAGCCGGTGATCGGCTATTTCAGCGACCGCACCTGGACCCGGCTGGGCCGGCGGCGGCCCTATTTCCTGGTCGGAGCGATCCTCACCACCCTGGCGCTGGTGGTCATGCCGCACTCGCCCTGGCTCTGGATGGCCGCGTCGATGCTGTGGATCATGGACGCCTCGATCAACATCACCATGGAGCCGTTCCGCGCCTTCGTCGGCGACAACCTGCCCGAGGAGCAGCGCACCGCCGGCTACGCCATGCAGAGCTTCTTCATCGGGGCCGGGGCGGTGTTCGCCTCCTGCCTGCCGTGGATTCTGACCGAGTGGTTCGACGTCGCCTCGACCGCGCCCGAGGGCGTGGTGCCGATGGCGGTGCGGATCTCCTTCTATGTCGGCGCCGCCGCCCTGCTGGCCGCCGTGCTGTGGACCGTCTTCACCACCCGCGAATACAGCCCCGAACAGATCGACGCCTTCGAGTCCGCCCGCGATGCCGGCCACGCGCCCGCCGTCGCCCGGTCGCGAACGGCCTGGTACACGGGGGGTCTGCTCTGGGCCTTCGCCGGCGCCCTGGGCGTCGGCGCAGTGGGCGCCTTCGACCTGCAGAAGGAGCTCTACGTTCTCGCCGGCTTCGTCCTCGCCTTCGGCCTGATGCAGATGACCGCGGGGGCGCTCGCGGCGGCGGGACGCTCCAACGCCCTGACCGACATCATGGGCGACATCTTCGCCATGCCGAAGACCATGCAGGGCCTCGCCGTGGTCCAGTTCTTCAGCTGGTTCGCCCTGTTCTCCATGTGGATCTACATGACCCCGGCCGTCACCGCCGTGCACTACGCCTCGCCCGATCCGACCTCGGCCGGCTATGGCGAGGGGGCCAACTGGGTCGGGGTGCTGATGGGCGTCTACAACGGCGTCGCCGCCCTGGCCGCCTTCCTCATCCCGGTCGTCGCCCACAGGATCGGCCTGCGCGGGGCCCACGCGGTCAACCTGACCCTCGGCGCCGCCGGCTTCCTCGGCGTCTTCCTGATCCGCGACCCGGCCCTGCTGTGGCTGCCGATGATCGGCGTCGGCTTCGCCTGGGCCTCGATCGTGTCGATGCCCTACGCCATCCTGTCGAACGCCGTGCCGGGCCGGAAGATGGGCGTCTACATGGGGGTCTTCAACATCTTCATCGTGGTGCCCCAGCTGGTCGCCGCCACCATCCTCGGGGCCGTGCTCAAGGCCGTCTTCGGCGGCGACCCCATCTGGGCCCTGGTCCTCGGCGCGGCCAGCTTCCTGATCGCCGCCGGCGCCAGCCTGCTCGTACCGGAGACGACACAGGGGCCGGAGACGGCATGAGGCTCGACCGCCGCGCCCTGCTGGCGGGTCTGTCCGCCCTCCCCCTTGCGGGGCCGGCCCGCGCGGACGCCCCGACCCGGGGCCGGCTGGTCGAACACCCGGCCATGCCCTCGGCCCATGTCCAGCCGCGCGACGTCACCGTCTGGCTGCCGCCTGGCTACGACGCCTCGGACGCCCGCCATCCCGTCCTCTACATGCACGACGGCCAGAACCTGTTCGACGCAGCCCGCGCGCCTTACGGCGCCGAATGGGGCGTGGACGAGCACGTCGCCCGGCTCGGCGGCGACGGTCAGATCCGCCCCCCCATCGTCGTCGGGATCCACAACACGCCGCTGCGCCTGCGCGAATACATTCCCGCCAACCTCATCCGCGCCCTGCCCGACGACATGCGCACCGACGTCCAGGCCATCTACGGCGGCGAGCCCCTGTCCGATGGCTATGTCCGCTTCCTGGTCGAGGAGCTGAAGCCGTTCATCGACGGCGCCTACCGCACCCGCCCGGACCGCGACGACACGGTGATCATGGGCAGCAGCATGGGCGGCCTGATCTCTCTCTACGCGCTGATGAAACATCCCGGCGTCTTCGGAGCCGCCGGCTGCGTCTCGACCCACTGGCCCATCCGCATCGAACAGCTGACGGAGCCGGCGGCCCTCGCCGCCTGGCGCGACCGGCTCACCGAAGCCTGGACCGGCGTGGTCCGCGCCGACCTGCCGCCGCCCGGCGCGCACCGCCTCTATTTCGATCGCGGCGACGAAACCCTCGACCAGTTCTACGCCGTCTTTCAAACCCGCATCGACGCCGCCATCCGCGCCGCCGGCTGGCCGCCCGACCGCTTCCGCTCGCTGGTCTTCCCCGGCGCGGAGCACAACGAGAAGAGCTGGAACCAGCGTCTCGACGCCCCCCTCACCTTCCTGCTTCCCCCAGCCTGACGAGTTCCGCCATGCGCCTGTCCCCGCTTCTCCTCGGAGCCGCCCTGATCGCCACCGGCGGCTGTTCGACCTTCGAGAGCCTGTCGCCCGACGGCGGCGCCCCGACGGCGCCGGACCCGGCCCCGGAGATCGTCTCCGTCGCCCCCGGCGCGCCCGGCGACAGGCCGACCTGGGTCAACGCCGCCAAGACCGGCGCCGGCGCCTCGTACGAGGCCTATGTCGATGGCCAGTACCGCGACGGCGGCCGCACCGGGACCGTCAGCCGCGTCTGGTTCTCCCTCGCCGACGGCGTCCTGACCGAGACCATGTACGGCCTGATCCACGAGGCCCAGATCAAGCAGCTGCGCTTCGCCGTCGTCACCGACACGGGCCTGTCCGTCGAGGGGACCGACACCACCAGCCGCACGGAATATCTGCACACGGACGAACAGGGGCGTCCGCTGTCGCCGGCCTACCGCGTCGTCACCACCGACCGGCAGGGCCGCTACGAGATCGAGAAGCGCGTCTTCACCGATCCGGACAGCCAGTCGCTGGTGGTCCGCACGACGGTCCGGGCCCTGAACGGCGGGATCACCCCCTACGTCCTGCTCGAGCCCCACATGGCCAATACGGGCGTCGGCGATTCCGGCGAGGCCGGACAGGGGGCGCTCTACGCCTCCGAAGGCGACGTCCATCTGGCGCTTCGGCCGACCTGGCCGTTCGAGACCGCCAGCGTGGGCTTCGTCGGCGTCTCGGACGGCCTGACCGATCTGGCCGACGGTCGACTGGACAACGCCTACGGAACCACCGGAGCCGGGACGGGCGCCATCATGCTGACCGGCGGCCTGCCAGGGCTGGAACCGGGTCAGTCCCTGAGCCGCGACTTCGTCATCGGCTTCGGCTCCACCCGGACGGCCGCCAGCAGCGCCGCCAACCGGACCGTGGCCGCCGGCCTCGACGAGGTCCTCGCCCGCTTCAACGGCGAGGACGATCGCATCGGCTGGGAAGACTACATCGCCTCCCTGACCGACCTGCCCCGCATCGCGGAACAGTCCACCGACGGCGGCAAACTGGCCTTCGCCTCGGCCCTGATGCTGAAGGTGCAGGAGGATCGGACACACGCCGGCGCCCTGATCGCCTCCCTGTCCAATCCGTGGGGCGACACCGTCGACGCCACCGAATCCTCGACCGGCTACAAGGCCGTCTGGCCGCGCGACTTCTATCAGGTGGCCATGGCCCTGATGGCCCTGGGCGACGCCGAGACGCCGGTCGCCGCCTTCCGCTACCTGCCCCAGGTCCAGGTCCGCGCCGACACGCCGGGCAATACCGGCGCGACCGGCTGGTTCCTGCAGAAGACCCACGTCGACGGCCAGATCGAATGGGTCGGGGTCCAGCTCGACCAGACCGCCATGCCGATCATGCTGGGCTGGAAGCTGTGGAAGGCCGGCCGCATCGACGACGCCGAACTGGCGGCCATGTACACGCGGATGATCAAACCCGCCGCCGACTTCCTCGTCGACGGCGGCAAGGCCGGCCTCCTGTGGAACGACCGCCAGATCGCCCCGCCCTGGACCCAGCAGGAACGCTGGGAAGAGCAGGAGGGCTATTCCCCCTCGACCACCGCCGCCGTCATCACGGGCCTGACCGTCGCCGCCGACATCGCCCGCACCTCGGGCGATCCGGCCTCCGCCGCCCGCTATCAGGCCGCCGCCGACGACTACGCCGCGAAGATCGAGGCGCGGATGTTCACCACCGCCGGCGAATACGGCGATGGCCGCTACTTCCTGCGCCTGAGCCGCAACGAGGACCCCAACGACAAACTGCCGCTGGGCGAGAACAACGGCCAGCCCGCCATGCCCGAGGACCGCATCATCGACGGCGGCTTCCTCGAACTGGTGCGCTACGGCGTCCGCGCCGCCGACGCCCCCTCGATCACCGCCAGCCTGCCCGAGTACGACGACCAGACCCGCGAGGCCCGGTTCCGCGTCCGCTACGACCTGAACGGCGTCCCCGGCTTCCGCCGCTACGGCAACGACGGCTATGGCGAGAACACCGAAACCGGCGGCGCCTACGGCGTAGGCGGCATGACGCCGGGCCAGCGCGGCCGGGTCTGGCCCATCTTCACCGGCGAACGCGGCCACTACGAGCTGGCCGCCCTTCTGGCCCATCCATCCGCCGATCAGGCGTGGAACGCGACGCAGCTGAACGCCATCCGCCAGACATATGTGCGCGGCATGGAGTCCTTCGCCAACGACGGTCTGCTGTTGCCGGAACAGGTCTGGGACGCCGTCGGCGATGCGACGCCGCACGGCTATCGGCCCGGCCAGGGCACCAACTCCGCCACCCCCCTGGCCTGGACCCACGCCGAATACGTCAAGCTGCTGCGCTCGCTGGCCGATCGCGCGGTGTGGGACCGCTATGCGCCGGTGGAGGAGCGCTACGCACGATAGTCCATTCCGGAAGCCGTCACCCCCGGGCTTGGGGGTGGCGGGTTGGCGCAAGCGGGGCTAACCAAGGCCCATGACCCAGGGCCCCGTCCTCGTCACCGGCTCGGCCGGCTTCATCGGCTTCCATGTCTCCAACCGCCTGCTGGCGCGCGGCGAGACGGTGATCGGCGTCGATAATCTGAACAGCTACTACGACCCGGCGCTGAAACAGGCCCGCCTCGACCGGCTGCTGGTTCAGCCCGGCTATCGCCACCATACGCTCAACCTTGCCGACCGCCCCGGCATGGCCGCCCTGTTCGCCGCCGAGGCGCCGCGCCGCATCGTCCATCTCGGCGCCCAGGCCGGGGTGCGCTACAGTCTCGAGGCGCCCGAGACCTATATCGACTCCAACGTCGTCGGCTTCCTGACCGTGCTCGAGGGCGCCCGCGCGGTGAAGGCCGAACATCTGGTCTTCGCCTCGACCAGTTCCGCCTTCGGCGCCAACGGCGCCCTGCCCTTCTCGGTCAAACAGGGCGTCGCCCATCCGCTGACCGTCTACGCCGCGACCAAGATCGCCAACGAGGCGATGGCCCATTCCTATTCCCACCTGTTCCGCTTCCCCTCGACCGGGCTGCGCTTCTTCACCGTCTACGGACCGTGGGGACGCCCGGACATGGCGCTGTTCAAATTCACCCGGGCCATCCTCGAAGGCCGGCCGATCGACGTCTATGGCCATGGCGAGATGGAGCGGGACTTCACCTTCATCGACGATATCGTCGACGGCGTCGTCGCCGCCCTCGACCGTCCCGCCGCCGTCGATCCAGCCTGGAGGGCCGAGGCGCCGAACCCCTCCACCTCCGGCGTTGCGCCGTGGCGCATCCTCAATCTCGGTGCCGGCCGCCGGGAACCGCTGATGCGCTATATCGCCGTCCTGGAAGAGGCGCTGGGCCGCAAGGCCGAGCTCAATCTCATGCCGGTGCAGGACGGCGACGTGACCCGCACCGAGGCGGACGTGTCGGAAACGCGGGCCGCGCTCGGCTATTCGCCCTCGACCCCCATCGACATCGGCGTCCAACGGTTCGTCGACTGGTACCGCGACTTCTACCGGGTCTGACCCGCGAAAAAGGCGGGACCGTCGCCGGCCCCGCCCCCTTTCCGTCCGTTCGACCGATCTGCTGGCCCTACTGGACCGGACGGCCGTGGATATCGACCACCTGCACGTCGGCGAACCCGAGCGCCCGGATCTTCGGCTCGATCGCCGCCCGGTCGCCGACCACCACCCAGGTCGTGGGCCCGGAACCGACGACGGCCTGGGCCGCCACGGCCGCCTGGGCCGCGGTCATGGAACCGACCGTTCCGGCATAGGTGTCATAGTAATTTTCCGGCACGCCCCAGACGACCATGTTCTGCAGCTCGCCGGCGATGGCGGCGTTGGTTTCCCAGTTGCCGCCCAGACCCAGCACCATGTTGGACCGGGCCGCCCGGATCTCTTCCTCGGTCAGCGGGCGCGAACCCACAACCTCGGTCAGTTCCCGGCGCAGCTCGGCCAGGCTCTCGGCCGTCTTGTCGGACTGGACCCCGGCGCTGACGGAATAGATCCGCTCGCCCCGGCCATAGGGCACGCCGCCGCCGGCGCCGTAGGACCAGCCCTTGTCCTCGCGCAGGTTCATGTTGATCCGGCTGGTGAAGGCGCCGCCCAGGGCGGTGTTCATCGTGTCGATCGCCGCCTCCGTGGCCGGATCGAAGGCCGGAACGACGCGACCGGCCAGAATGGTCGACTGCGGTCCCGCGCGGTCCACGATCAGGATGCGCGGCTGGCCCGACGACTCAGGCGCGTCGGCCGGACCAGGCCGGGCCGGCAGCGGGGTCGCCGGCGCCCGCCAACCGGCGAAGGCGCGCTCCAGCTTCGGCGTCAGCTCGGCCAGGGTGGTGTCGCCGACCACGACCAGGGTGGCGTTGTCTGGCCGGAACCAGGTCTCATGCCAGGCTTGGGCGTCGGCCGGGGTCAGGGTCGCGACCGTGGTCTCGGTCCCGCTGGCCGGACGTCCGTATGGATTGCCGGGCCCGTACATCTCGGCGTTCAGGACCCGCCGCGCGATGGCGCCGGGGTTCCGGTTGGCCTGCTGGATGCCGGCGACCTGCAAAGCCCGGGCCCGATCGAAATCCTCGGGCCGGAAAGCGGGGTTCAGGATGACGTCCGCATACAGGTCCAGCGACGGGTCCAGCCGCGAGGACAGGGCCGTCATGGCGACGCTGGTGGAGTTGGTCCCCGATCCCGCGCCGAGGGTGGCGCCGAGCAGCTGCAGACGGTCGCTGATCTCGAGGGCGTCGAGATCGTCGGTGCCGTTGGTCATCACCTGCGGCGTCAGCTGCGCCAGACCCGCGCGGCCGTCCTCGTCGACCACCGCCCCGGCGTCGAGGATCAGATTCATGCTGACCGTGGGCACGCTCGCGCGCTGCACGAACATGACCTTCATCCCGTTGCTCAGCTGGGCGCGTTCAATGGTCGGGAACACCGCCTGCGCCGCCTCGGTCGCCGGCGGAACCCCGGCCGAGCGGTCGACGTCCGTGGCCTGGGCCGCATAGTCGGGGAAGGGCAGGACCTGCAGGGAATAGCTGCCGTCCGTCAGCCATTCGCGGCCGACCTGGGTCAGATCCGCTGGCCGGGCCGCGACGATGCGCTGATAGGAGGCGCGCCATGCGCCCGGATCGCCATGGAACACCTCGCTCTCGGCGAGGATGTCGGACTTGCCGCCGAAGCCGCCGATCCGCTCAAGGCCCCGAACGAAGCCGGCGCCGACGCTGGTGCGTGCGCGCTCCAGCTCGGAGGCCGTCGGGCCGTCGCGCAGCAGCCGGGCCATCTCCTCGTCGACGATCGCCTCGATCCGGGCCAGATCCTGACCCGGCTTGGCCGTGACCATCACCAGGAACTGGCTGCCGATCTCGCTTTCCGAGTTGAAGGCCGCCACCTGGGTGGCGATCTGGTCGTCGAACACCAGCCGCTTGTAGAGCCGCGAGTTGCGACCCGAGCTCAACACCTGAGCCAGCATGCCGAGATGGTCCGAATCGGCCGAACCGGCCCGCGGCGTGTTCCACACCTTGTACAGGCGCGGCTGGCCGACCCGGTCGTACATCGTCTCGCGCAGTTCGCCGGTCATCCGGGCCACCATCTGCACCGGCTGGGTGACCGGAGGTCCGGGCGGGATGTCGCCGAAATAGCGCTCGATCTTCTCGCGGGCCTGCTCGGGCGTGATGTCGCCGGCCAGGACGATGGTGGCGTTGGCCGGGCCATAGTAGTCGCGGAACCACTGCTGCACGGTCGGCAGGTCGGCCGCGTTCAGATCGTCCATCGAGCCGATGACGGTGTGGCCGTACGGATGGTCGTCCGGATAGGTCGCGGCCGTGATGGCGTTCCAGACGCGGCCATAGGGCTGGTTCTCGCCCTGGCGCTTCTCGTTCTGGACCACGCCGCGCTGTTCATCGAGGCGCGCCTGGTCGATCGCGCCCAGCAGGTGGCCCATCCGGTCGCTCTCCAGCCACAGGATCGAGTCGAGGGCCGAGGTCGGGACATTCTGGAAATAGTTGGTGCGGTCGGTGTTGGTGGTGCCGTTCTGATCCGTGGCGCCCAGCAGCTCCGTGCCCTTGAAGAAGTCGGTGTTGTAGTTCTCCGAGCCGTTGAACATCAGGTGCTCGAACAGGTGGGCGAAGCCCGACCGGCCCTGCGGCTCGTTCTTGGAGCCGACGTGGTACCAGATGTTCACGGCCACGATCGGGACCTTGTGATCCTCGTGGACGATCACGGTCAGGCCGTTGTTCAGAACGAATTTGGTGAAGGGGATGTCCACGTCCGGCAGGGGCGCCAGACGCTCCTGCGTCACGGCGACGGCGGCCGGCGGAGCGGACGCCGGCGCGGCGCTTTCGGCCTGGACGGCCGCGGCGAACAGCAGGGTCGTGGCGACCCCTCCGAGCAAGGCGAGGCGACGGACGTTGCGCATGGTGTATCCCCCTGAAACCGCGACAGCGGCGAATGGCGAAGGGAAATGACACCCGGACAGCCTTCGCGCGCAATACGTGAATCATTGCAACTGTGTAATGATACCGCAATCGCGATGATCGACGGTCAGTTCGTGCCGCAAGACACGACTCAACCCCCGGCCGGCGCAGCGCTGCCGGAGAATATTGCGCCGCACACGAAATGATTTGCCTTGTGCGCTGCAATGCACTCCTATCTGTTTCCGCGGCGTCGAACGCGGTTCGGGCCGAGCCTTTCTGACCTCCCGGACGGATCCCGCGCATGACTGCCCGCCTTCTTGCCTTTCTCGTGGTCGCGATTTCGATCCTGGGCGCTGCACCGGCCCTCGCCGCCGCGCCCGCGCCTGCGCTGCTGGCCCATCAGGCGCCGCTGGGGCTGAACGAGGCGTCGTCGGCCTGGATCCTGACCTCGACGGCCCTGGTCCTGCTGATGACCCTGCCGGGTCTGGCCCTGTTCTACGGCGGCATGGTGCGGCGCAAGAACGTCATCGCCACCATCGCCCATTCCACCGCCGCCCTGGCCATCGTCACCGTCCTGTGGTTCGCCGTCGGCTACAGCCTGTCCTTCGGCTCCAGCGCGCCTTCGACCAACGGCTTCATCGGCGGCCTGCAGGCGGCCTTCCTGAACGGCGTCACCCCCTCGACCGCGCACAGCCTCGCGCCCGGCCTGCCCGAGTTCCTGTGGATCGCCTACCAGCTGACCTTCGCCATCATCACCCCGGCCCTGATCGCCGGGGCCTTCGCCGAGCGGATCAAATTTTCCGCCTCCATCCTGTTCTTCTTCCTGTGGCACCTGCTGGTCTACGTCCCGATCTGTCATCAGGTCTGGGGCGGCGGCTGGATGGGATCGCTCGGCGTGCTCGACTTCGCCGGCGGCGCGGTGGTCCACGTCAATGCGGGCGTCGCGGGCCTCGTCTGCGCCCTCGTCCTGGGTCCGCGCCACGGCCACGGCCGGGACAATATGGCGCCGCACAACCTGGCCTTCACCGCCATCGGCACGGGCCTGCTGTTCGTCGGCTGGCTGGGCTTCAACGCCGGCTCGGCCTGGGCCGCCGACGGCATCGCCGCGGTCGCCGCCCTCAACACCATCCTCGCCGCCGCCGCCGCCGCCATCGGCTGGACCGCCGTGGAGTGGATCGACCACAAACGCCCGACCCTTCTGGGCCTGCTGTCCGGCATCGTCGCCGGCCTCGTCGGCATCACCCCCGCCGCCGGCCTCGTCGATCCCAAGGGGGCCTTCATCATCGGCATTCTCTCCGGCCCGGCCTGCTACGCGGGCGCCGTCTGGCTCAAGCGCGCCTTCAAATATGACGACAGCCTCGACGCCTTCGGCGTGCACGGCGTCGGCGGCGTCGTCGGCGCCCTGCTGACCGGCGTCCTGGCCACCGCCGCCATCAACCCCGCCGCCGCCAACGCCAATCTGCTCAACCAGGCCATCGGCCTGGCCGCGGTCATCGCCTGGAGCGGGATCGGCACCTTCCTCATCCTGATGATCTGCAAATTCACCACCGGCCTGCGGGTGGCTAAAGAGGAGGAGATCGAGGGCCTCGACTACACCCAGCACGGCGAGACGATCCATCAGTAGGCCGTAAAGGAACGCGTCTGCCGGCTGGCGAGGAGTGCTGGTGAGCAAGGGGTGAGCAAGTCACTGTCGCCGCATCGGCTCACCTCTCGCTCACTAGCACTCTTCACCGGCAACGCTCCCGGCCAACCGGCGTTGAGTCAGCCATGGCGGCGCACGGCGAACTGAAAACCTATCAGGCGAAACGCAATTTCGCGGACACCCCCGAGCCGTCCGGCCGCAAGGGCAAGGCGAAATCCACCGCCCTGACCTATCTGATCCAGCGTCACGCCGCGACGCGCCTGCACTACGACTTCCGCATCGAACTGGACGGCGTGCTCAAGTCCTGGGCCGTGACCAAGGCCCCGTCCCGCGACACCCTGGTCAAACGCCTCGCCGTCGAGGTCGAGGACCATCCGCTCGACTACGGAACGTTCGAGGGGACCATCCCCGCCGGAAACTACGGCGCCGGTACGGTGCAGATGTGGGACCGCGGAACCTGGGAGCCGCAGGAGCCCGACCTCGACGCGGCCTTCGCCAAAGGCCAGATCAAGATGGTCCTGCACGGCGAGCGGCTGAAAGGAAAATGGGCCCTGATCCGACTGCGTTCCGACCGCGGCAAGCCGTCGAAACGCAACAACTGGCTGCTGATCAAGGAGAAGGACGAATTCGCCGTCCCCGGAGAGGGCGACGCCAACATGCAGATCGACGCCTCCATCGCGACCGGACGCAGCCTCGCCGAGATCGCCGAGGGCCGGAAGCAGTGGGGTTCGCCGAAGAAGACCGCCCGCGCCGCGCCGCCGAAGCCGGAGGCCCGGGCCGCCGTGACCAGCCACGCCTCCAGACCCCATGCCTTCGTGCCCATCCAGCTGTGCAGGATCGCCGACTATCCCCCGCACGGGACCGGCTGGGCGCACGAAATCAAGTTCGACGGCTACCGGCTCCAGGTCGCGTCGGGCGGTGGCCGGGGCACGGTGCGCACCCGCAAGGGCCTCGACTGGTCGGACAAATTCCCCGAGCTGGCCGCCGACGCCGCCCGCTGGCCCGACGCCGTCGTCGACGGCGAGCTCTGCG
Organism: Brevundimonas sp.; assembly: GCF_035561115.1. Classification (GTDB taxonomy): domain Bacteria; phylum Pseudomonadota; class Alphaproteobacteria; order Caulobacterales; family Caulobacteraceae; genus Brevundimonas. Next base: position 2,108 of record NZ_DATMYH010000116.1, on the reverse strand, counting down.
CCCTGGCCGAAAACCACATGCCCGACTTCTCGGCCCTGCAGGCCGCCATCTCGGCCGGCAAGACCGGCGACCTGGTCTATTTCGCCTTCGACCTGCTGTTCGAAGGGCCCGAGGACCTGCGCAAACTGCCGCTGTCGCACCGCAAGGCCCGGCTGCAGGCCTTCATCGACCGCATTCCGAAAGCCGCCCGCGCGCGCATCCGCTACGTCGACCATTTCGCCACCACCGGCCAGGCCATCCTCGACAGCGCCTGCCGCATGGACCTCGAGGGCGTCATCTCCAAGAAGCTGGACGCCCCCTATCAGGCCGGTCGCTCGACCACCTGGCTGAAGTCCAAATGCCGCGGCGGCGACGAGGTGGTCATCGGCGGCTGGACCTCCGAGGGCGACCGCTTCCGCTCCCTGATCGTCGGGGTGCAGGACGAGGACGCGAAGGAGGGCGGCGGCCTGCGCCACCTCGGCCGCGTCGGCACCGGCTACAACCAGACCCTGCTCAAGACCCTGCTGCCAAAACTCAGGGCCGCCGAAACCGACAGGAGCCCCTTCGTCGGCAAGTCGGCGCCGAGGAAGTCGCGCGCCGGCGGCATGACCATCCACTGGGTCAAACCCGTCCTCGTCGCCGAGGTCGAGCACGGCGGCTACACCGACACCGGCTCGTTGCGCCAGGCGGCCTTCAAGGGCCTGCGCGAGGACAAGCCGCCGGCCGAGGTGACCGAGGCCCCCCACACGCCGTCCGATCCTGCGAAGGAACCCGGCCGTCACTCCCGCACGACGGTTCTGGCCATGCCGGGAGAGCGCCGCGCCCCCGGCGGGGGAACGGGCAAGGGCAAGCTGGTCGTCGCCGGGGTGACCATCTCCAACCCCGACCGCATCCTGTGGCCCGCCGCCGACGGGAAAGCCGCCCTGACCAAGGCCGACCTCGTCCGCTACTATGAGATGGCGGCGGAACGCATCCTGCCCCACGTCGCCGACCGGCCCGTCTCGATCATCCGCGCGCCCGAGGGGATCACGGGCGAGAAATTCTTCCAGCGCCACGCCATGCCGGGCTCCAACCCGCGGCTGAAGCTGATCGACGTCAAGGAGCGCAAACCCTATGTCGGCGTCGTCGACGTCGGCGGCCTGGTCGCCATCGGCCAGTCGGGCGGGCTGGAACTGCATCCCTGGGGCTGCAAGCCGGGCGACCCCGAAACGCCGGACCAGATCACCTTCGACCTCGACCCCGACGAGGGTCTCGACTTCGCCGACGTCATCGCCGCGGCGAAAACGGTCAGGAAGGAGCTGGCATCCCTGGGCCTGAACCCCTTCGTCAAGACCACGGGCGGCAAGGGGCTGCACGTCGTCGCGCCGATCAGGGCCGACGCGAAAAGCCGCATCGAATGGGACCAGTGCAAGGCCTTCGCCAAGGCGATCTCGGAACGTGTCCGCGCCGCCGATCCGGACCATTTCACCACCACCATCGCCAAGAAGGCGCGGGGCGGAAAGATCTTCCTCGACTATCTGCGCAACGGCCGCATGGCCACGGCCGTCGCCCCCTGGTCGCCGCGCGCCCGCCCCGGCGCCGGGATCGCCTTCCCCCTGTCCTGGGCCCAGGTGAAGACCGGCCTCGACCCCCGCGCCTACACCCTCCACGACGCCGCCGCCCTGCTGAAGAAGCCCGATCCGTGGAAGGATTTCCGGGATGGGGCGGTGAATCTCCGTCCGGTGCTGAAGACGGTGCTGTGACTCCCGTCTCCTCCCTGTCGGCGAAGCCGATGGGGAGGGGGACCGCGAAGCGGTGGAGGGGCGCCGACCGCACGGGCTTCGGAAAGATACCCCTCCACCCCTTCGGGGTCCCCCTCCCCATTCGCTGCGCGAACAGGGAGGAGACGGATGACGCTACTCGCGGGATACATAGTCGGGTTGGCGGGAAAATATCCCGCCTCTTCAATCTCTTCCGCTTTTCCCGAACTGAATCATCAGCACCGGCCTGGGCGGCCCCATACTATTTGCATCCCGTCGCGGGGGAGGGCGTCTGGCGCCAGGGCCATCGCGTGCGGCGGGGTGTGATCGTTGCGGGACGCCGCAGGTCGCCCTCGGGCGGCCGGTGGCGGAACCGGACCGCGCTGGGGG
>NZ_DATMYH010000115.1:0-6320 GCF_035561115.1 Brevundimonas sp. | reverse complement strand
GTTCCGAACGCTCCGCCGCCTCCGGTGACGTTGCCGATCGAACCGGTCAAGAAGGAGGACAGGGTCGAATACACGGGTCCGCCCGTCATCGTCCCCGGACCGCCGCCGCCGCCGGCTCCGCCGGCTCCGCCGCGGCCGTCGGTGATCACGAACCCGAGCTGGGCCCGTCAGGTCGCCGGCGAGTTCCCGGAACGCGCCCTGTCGCGGGGCATCGAGTCCGGCACGGTTCGCGTGAGCTGTGCGGTGCAGCCGAACGGCAGCCTGACGGATTGTCAGGTCCGGTCGGAAGATCCCGCCGGCGCCGGCTTCGGCCAGGCGGCTCTGGCCGCAGCCCGCAGATCGCGCGTTTCGCCTCGTACGGTGGACGGTGCGGCTGTCGGCGCACGGGTCGAGTGGACCCAGCGGTATCGCGCGGCCGACTGACGTCCGCACGACACACACTGAACGAACGCCCCGGGGGTCCGCCTCCGGGGCGTTTTTCATTGGCCGGGAGCCTTTCCCGACGCCGGACATTATGGCGGGGCTGTTCGGGAGACGCTTCATGAGATTTCTCACCGCCGCCCTGGCGGCCTGTTCCATCGCCGCCCTCGGCGGCTGCGCCTACAATGAGACGTTGGGTCGCAATCAGTTGCTGATCGTCGACGACAGCGCCCTGACGCAGCAGTCCGATGCGGCCTGGGCCGAGGCCCTGCGCACCCAGCGCCTATCGTCCGACGCCGCGGGCAACGCGCGCATCCGCCGGGTGGGCGACAAGATCGTCGAGGCCGCCGGTCTGACCGACCGCCGATGGGAATACGCCCTGTTCGTCAGCGACAGCCCCAACGCCTTCGTCCTGCCCTCGGGAAAGATCGGCGTGACCACGGGCCTGCTGGCCCTTGTCCGCAACGACGACCAGCTCGCCACCGTGCTGGGTCATGAGGTCGGGCATGTGGTCGCCCGCCATGCGGCCGAGCGCTATTCCACCACGGCCCTCACCAGCATTGGTCTGAGCGGGGTCCAGAGCGCGGCCGGCGACTATGCCCGCGCCGCCGGCGCCATAGGCGGACTCGGGGCCCAGCTGGGCTTCCTGCTGCCGTTCTCGCGCAATCACGAACTGGAGGCGGATCGCCTCGGCGTCGATTATCTGCAGCGCGCGGGCTACAAGCCGTCCGAGGCCGTGGCCCTGTGGCGCCTGATGGCGCAGCAGCGCCAGGGCTCCAACCCCGAGTTCGCATCGACCCACCCGTCCGACTCCACCCGCATCGCGGCGCTGGAGCAGTATATCGCCAGCCGCGGCTGGGCCTGACGCGTCCGACGGTGAATAATCCCGCCCGGTCGCTTGATCGGGCGGGACTGTCCCGGTAGATACCGCCCTCGCGCTGATTGCGCCGCCTTAGCTCAGTTGGTTAGAGCGCCGGTTTGTGGAACCGGAGGTCCTCAGTTCAAGCCTGAGAGGCGGTACCATCCTCACCGTGGCGGAGGGCGTTTCCGGTATGACCGACACGTCCCGCCCGCGGCCCGAAACGGGCTGGGATCCCTCGCAGTATCTACGGTTCGAGGCCGAGCGCGACCGCGCCGCCCAGGATTTGCTGGCGCGCCTTCCGCGGGACCTGGCGCCGCGTGAGATCTGGGACCTGGGTTGCGGCGCGGGTCAGCATGCGATTCAGCTCAGGCGCCGCCATCCCCACTCCGCCGTCCACGGGCTCGATTCCAGCGCGGCCATGCTGGAGCGGGCGCGTTCCGCGGGACCGGATATCGACTGGCGGCAGGGCGATCTGGCGCTCTGGCGCCCCGATGTTCCGGCCGACCTGATCTTCGCCAACGCCTCGCTGCAATGGATCCCTGACCATGCGGCGCTGTTTCCACGGCTGACCCGGGCCCTGACGCCGGGCGGCGTGATCGCCGTGCAGATGCCGATGGCGCATGAGACGCCTCATCACACGCTCATGCGCGAGACCGCGCAAGACGGGCCCTGGGCCGGCCGGCTGGCCGGAGTCGGGACCATCGCGCCCCTGCTGGGCGCCGAGGCCTATTACGACCTGCTGGCCCGGGACTGCGGCGACATCGACATCTGGTCGACGCGCTATCTGCATGTGCTGGGCGGCGCGGACGCGGTTCTGGAGTGGATGAAGGGCACGGCCCTGCGGCCTTACCTGTCGGCGCTGGCGGAGGACCCGGCTATGGGCGCAGCTTTTCTTTCCGCCCTCGGCGCGCGCCTCGCCGAAGCGTTTCCGCCACGTCCGGACGGGGCGACCCTGTTGCCGTTTCCCCGCCTGTTCCTGGCGGCGCGTCGTCGCTGATGGAGCGGCGCCGGCGCAGGCCGGTCACCGGCCCGTCCAGTGTGGACAGAACGTCCCGCGTGGCGCTGTAGCCAGCCGCGACGCCGGCGTCGAACCCCTTCCAGTCACGGATGTCGAGGCCGTCCGGCCTGGGCTGGATCAGGACGTCGGTCGCGGCGCGCGAGCTCTCGATATCCGCGTCCGTGGTCAGGGTCGCCGACCGCATCAGGATGGAGACGATGGGCGGGCCGCGACGCCAGGCGCCGGTGGCGATCAGCCGCCAGATTGACGGCGGGTGTTCGATCAGGGCCGCATCGACGCCGCGCGCCTCGGACATGTCGACACCGATGATCGGGCCGCCATGCATCTGACGCATGACATCGGTCGGCAGATTCTTCAGCACCGCGCCGTCGACCAGAACCTGGCCGTCGATGACGATCGGCGGCAGAAGACCCGGGATGGCGATGGAGGCCCGGATGGCCCGGCGCATCAGCCCGCGCCGGTGCACTTCGATCTTGCCGCTGGTCAGATTGGTCGAGACGGCGAAGAAGGGTCGGACGAGATCGGCCAGATCGATGTCGCCATAGGCGTCCTGCAACAGCCGATCGACCTTGTGCGCCCGCGTCATGGCCAGCATGGGGAAGGCCAGGTCGGACAAGGGGTCGCTTTCGACGAAGGCCTTGCGGATGCGGACCTCAAGCTCCTCCTGCGTCCAGCCGAGCGCGGGTCCGGCGGCGATCACGGCGCCCATGGAGGATCCGCCGACGAAGTCGATCGGGACGCCGGCTTCGTGCAGCGCCCGCAAGGCCCCGATGTGGGAATAGGCCCGGGCGCCGCCGCCCGACATGACCACGCCCACCGCCGTACCGGTCACGACCCTCGCCATCCGGTCGGCATCGGCCTGGTCCCCCTCGACACACTGGAACCAGCGGCCGGGCTGGACGGCGTCGAGCCAGACGGAGGTGTTGGCGGGCCGCGACATGCGCGGGTCGCGCAGCAGGATCAGGTCGGTGCGCCGCTGGGCGTCCAGCACGCCGGCGTGCGGCATGGGCCGGTTGGGCGGCGCCAGAATGCCGTTGCCGACCACGAACACCCGGTCGACCTGACGGGCGCACAGGGCGGCCCAGGCCGGCTCGTCCTGTTCAGCGACATACAGGACGAAGTCGTGGGCGTCCTCGACCCGGCTGAACCAGTCGGCCGCCGAGGCGAGGGCCGAGTGGTCGATGACCTGGCAGGTGAAGCCGTCGGCCTCGATCGCCGCCGCGATCCGCTCGATGAAGGCGCGGATGGGACGAGGACGGGCGGAGATGAAGCCGAACACGCTGGGCTCGCCGCCGCCGGAGCGGCGGTCCCGCGCGCGCTGGATCATGAGGCGGGACAGCTCGACCATCAGGTCGGGCTCGGTGCGGGCGGCCTCGAAGAAGGCGTCCCGGGGCAGGGCCAGAACCTCGCAGTCGCGCAGGGCGACGACGTCGGCGGTGTGGACGGTGCCGGCCAGCATGGCCATCTCGCCGGCCGGCTCTCCGGGCCGGATGACGCCGACGAACTGGGGCGGGCGATCCTCGTCGGAATCGCGGCGGAACACGCCGAGGCGGCCGCTGCGGAGCAGATACAGGGTGTCGGCGTTGTCGCCTTCAGCGAACAGGACTTCGCCGCCGGTCAGGGCGAACCAGCTGGCGCGCGTGTTCTTGCCGCCCTCGAAGATGCGGTGGAGAGCGTCTTCGAGCCGGTCGGAGCGCGGAGCGGGCATTCAGGAACGTTAGGCGGAGTCGGAGGTGTGTGGCGAGGGGGTCAGGCAACAGGCGACAGGCAGCGGTAGATCAACGGCGACCGGCGGCTTGTTCGTCATCTGTTGCCTGCTGCCTGTTGCCTCTTTCACCACGCCCCCATCTCCCGCAGCTGCTTCGCCAGTTCGGGCGGCACGTCGCCGGCGTCCAGGGTCGACAGGTCCATGGGCGCGTCCTTCGGCTCCAGATAGCGCCAGCCCTGGAAGGGCCGGCGGGCCTGGGGCGCGGTGCGGATCACTTCCGGGGACAGTTTGATCAGGCAATGGGACGTCCTGCCCTCGCCCTTCGTGGTGATGTCGAGGATCGGCATACGGCAGGTGACCGAACCCTTCATGACCCAGAACAGCGAACCGCCGTCCTCGAGCTCCGCGGCTCGTTTGGGCGTCATCCGGGTGTTGACCGTCAGCCATTGGCCCTTGGCGGCGCGGCGTTCCAGCGTCTCGACCTTCGCGACGCCGACGCACAGCTTGATCATGTGGAGAGGCATGGGCCGGCTTTAGCATCATCCGCGTGGGGCGGGAGACTCCGCCGGGCATCCGTCGTAGATTTCCCCCATGCGGGTGACTCGGCGGACAGCGATGGCGGGGGTGGCCGGTCTGGCCAGCCTGGGTCTCGCGCCGCCGGTCCGCGCCAGGGGGGCGGAGGTTTCGATGTACGGACTGATCGGCAAGATGACGGCCCTTCCAGCCCGGAGGGACGCCCTGACGGCGATCCTGCTGGAAAGTCTCGGGACCATGCCGGGCTGCCTCAGCTACATCGTCGCCCACGACCCGGCGGACGAGACCGCCATCTGGGTCACCGAGGTCTGGACCGACGAAGCGTCGCACCGCGCCTCGTTGCAGGTTCCCGAGGTCAAGGAAGCGATCCGGCGCGGGATGCCGCTGATCGCGACGTTCGACGACGCGCAGGTGACGACGCCGGTGGGCGGGGTGGGGCTGGCGGCCCGACCAGCCTGACCCGTCATCCTCGGGTCAAGCCCGAGGGTGACGGCCGGGGGGGGGCGTCAGTCGTTGGCGATGACGGTCGCCAGCACGGTCCCGTCCGTGACCTGATCTCCCACCGCGACGCCGACCTCGCCCACCACGCCGTCGAAGGGCGCGACGAGGGCGTGCTCCATCTTCATGGCTTCGAGCACCACGACGGGCTGGCCCCGGGTCACCGTGTCGCCGGCACTGGCCGGCGTGGCGACGATCTTGCCCGGCATGGGCGCGCGAAGGGAGCCGTCGGAGGCGGGGCCTCCCATTGAGGTTCCGCCGACGGGGCTGAAGTCGAACACCGAGACATCGCCGTTGCGGAATGTCCGGATCACGCCCTCGCCGTGCGTCGTCGGCAGGGTCTCTCCTGATTGCAGGCCGCTGTAGTCGAGCGGAGCCCCATCCACCGCGTATTCAAAATTCCAATTTCCGCCCTGTTCCATCACGCGGACTTCCGCCTCGCGCAGCGTACCATCCTGTCGAAACTTCAGGCGCGCCGGTCGGCTTTCGCCGTTGAGCCGGAATCCGAAAAGGTGTTCGGGAGAAGGCCCCCAGAGATCGTTCTTGTAAGCCGCGTCAACGAAGTCCTCGATCTTCCAACCCAAGGCGGCGGCGAGCGGGAGATCGCTGGCCGGGGAAGGAACAAGAGTCGCCTCCTCAGCGCCAATGAAGCCGGTGTCGACGTCGCCTTCGACGAAGCGCGGATGCTCAAGACAGCGGACCAGAAAGCCCGCGTTGGTCTTCACCGGCCAGACCTCGACCTCGCTGGCCGCGATCGCCAGGGCGGCGGCGGCTTCCACGCGCGTCTCTTCGTGCACGATCAGTTTGGCGATCATCGGGTCATAGAACTGGCTGACCTCGCCGCCTTCCTCGACGCCCGTGTCGACGCGGACGCCCTCCGGCATCACGAAATGCTCCAGCTTGCCGATGCTCGGCAGGAAGCCGTGGGCCGGGTCCTCGGCGTAGAGCCGGGCCTCCATGGCCCAACCCTGCAGGGGGATGTCGTCCTGCTTCAGCGGGATGGGCTCGCCGGCGGCGACGCGGAACTGCCATTCGACCAGATCGACGCCGGTGACGGCCTCGGTGACCGGGTGTTCGACCTGCAGCCGGGTGTTCATCTCCATGAACCAGATGCGGTCCGCCTTGAGCCCGTCCGAGGCGTCGGCGATGAATTCGATGGTGCCGGCCCCTTCGTAGTTCACGGCGCGGGCGGCGCGGACGGCGGCGTCGGTGACGGCCTTGCGGGTGGCGGCGTCCATGCCGGGGGCGGGGGCCTCCTCGATCACCTTCTGGTGGCGGCG
>NZ_DATMYH010000114.1:0-5155 GCF_035561115.1 Brevundimonas sp. | reverse complement strand
GCTCGCGCCCGATCTGCACCAGCACGGGGACGCAGAAGGGCGACGGCCGCTCCATCCTCACATGCCGGATCTGGCCCTGGATGCGCGCCAGCATCTGCCCCAGCCGCGCCACGTCCAGCAGGCCCGCCGCCGCATCGGCGCGGGCGGTCTTCAGCAGCAGGTGATCGGGTTGGTGGCGGCGCAGCACGTCGTAGATCAGGTCGGTCGAGAAGGTCACCTGCCGGCCGGTCTTCTCGGTCCCCGGCTGGCGCCGCTCGATCAAGCCCGAGATCAGGGCGCAATTGCGGAAGGTGCGCTTCATCATAAAGCTCTCTTCCAGCCAGCTCTCCAGATCGTCGCCCAGCATGTCGGGCCCGAACAGCCGGTCCAGATCCAGCCCGTCCATCGGCTTGATCGACCAGATGGCCAGCGAATAGTCGGTGCAGACGAAGCCCAGCGGCCCGATCCCCAGCCGGTCCAGCCGCCGCGTCAGCAGCATGCACAGCGTCCCGTGCGCCAGCCCGCCCTCGAACGGATAGGCGACGAGGAAATGCCGGCTGCCCCTCGGAAACGTCTCGACCAGCATGGTCTTCGCATCGGGAATGACCGACCGGTCCTCCTGCAGCTCCAGCCATTCCTGCACGTCGGGCGGCAGGACCCGCCAGTGGTCGCGGTCCTGGATCATGGCCCGCACCCGGTCGGCCAGCGAGGTCGACATGGGGAATTTCGACCCGCCCCACGAGGGGATCTTCGGGTCCCTGTCCTGGGCGTGGGTGACGAGGGCGTCCATACCGTTGATCCCCTGAAACGCCCATACCTGACCAGCGAAGACGAAGGTGTCGCCCGGCGTCATCTGTTCGAAATAGCTCTCCTCGGCCTCGCCCACCTTGCGTCCGCCGATCAGCTGTTTCGCCGCCCCGCCGCGGCGCGAGGCGATGCGCACGTTCAGCGTCGCCGCCGCGACGATGGCCCCGACGTTCATCCGGTGCCGCTGCGCCGTTGCGGCGTTCCGCACCTTCCATTTGCCGTCGCGTGTGCGGACGATCCGCGCGAACCGTTCATAGGTGCGCAGGGCGTAGCCGCCGGTGGCGACCAGATCGACCACCTCCTCGAACTGCTCGTAAGTCAGGTCGCGATAGGGGCCGCAGCCCGTAACCTCCGCATACAGATCATTCATGGCGAAGGGCTCGGAACAGGCGCAGCCCATGACGTGCTGGGCCAGGGTGTCCAGCGTCCCCGTATGCACCGGCTCCCAGTCGAAGGCGTTCTCGGCCACCGCTTCGCGCGCGGCCTGGCATTCCAGCATCTCGAACCGGCTGGCGGGCACCATCAGGGCCCGCGAGGGCTCGTCCAGCCGGTGGTTGGCCCGGCCGATGCGCTGCACCAGCCGCGAGGCCCCCTTGGGCGCCGCCAGCTGGATCACCAGATCGACGTCGCCCCAGTCGATGCCGAGGTCGAGGGTCGAGGTGCAGACGACGGCGCGCAGGTCGCCGCGCGCCATGGCCGCCTCGACCTTGCGCCTCTGCTCCGCCGCCAGCGAGCCGTGGTGCAGGCCGATGGGCAGGCTGTCGTCATTGATCGACCACAGCTGCTGGAACACGAACTCGGCCTGCCAGCGGGTGTTGACGAAGATCAGGCTCATCCCGGCGCGCTTGATGGCCTCATAGACCTCCGGAATGGCGTGCTGGCCGGTGTGTCCCGCCCAGGGGACGTGGCCTTCGCTGACGAGGACGTCGACGACGGGCGGCGCGCCGGGATCGCCGCGGACGATGGTGACGGCGGCCTCGACCCCTCCACCATGCTTCGCATGGTCCCCCTCCCCATCGCTTCGCGACAGGGAGGAGACGCGACGCCCATCCGTCTCCTCCCCATGCAATGGGGAGGGGGACCGCGAAGCGGTGGAGGGGTCGACCGCGCGCACCCCGCCCGGCCTCAGCCAGTCGGCGATCATCTCCGGATCGTCCACCGTCGCAGACAGCGCCACCCGCCGCATCCCCGGCGCGAACTGTTGCAGCCGCCCCAGCCCGAGCGACAGCAGATCCCCCCGCTTGCCGCTCCAGATCGCGTGCACCTCGTCCAGCACCACGCATTTCAGGTCAGCGAAATACGACCGCGCCCCGTCCCAGGCGCAGAACAGGGCCAGCTGCTCGGGCGTGGTCAGCAGGATGTCGGGCGGAAACTCCCGCTGCCGCGCCTTCTTCGACTGTTTTGTATCCCCGGTGCGGCTCTCGACATGGATGTTCAGCCCGATCTCGCGGATCGGCGTCATCAGATTGCGCTCGACATCCGTCGTCAGCGCCTTCAGCGGCGACAGATAGAGGGTGTGCACGCCGCTGCCCGGGCCGGTCGCCGGTCGGGGGCCGCGCTCGGCCAGTTCGACCAGCGACGGCAGGAAACCGGCCAGGGTCTTGCCGCCGCCGGTGGGAGCGACCAGCAGGGCGTGCGATCCGGCTTCGGCGGCCGCGACCATCTCCAGCTGGTGGCGACGCGGGGCCCAGCCGCGGCTGGCGAACCAGTCGGCGAACAGCGGTGGAAGCGTTGCGGGAACGGGCGGCGGCGTCACCATCCGCCTATAGCATGTTCCCGTTCCGTTTCACCCGGTGAGCGCACGAATGGCGACATAGATGGCGACCAGGATGATCAGGCCGGCGAACAGGCGACGACCCAGCGCGGCCCGCTCGCCGAGCCGGCGGGCGACGGGAAGGCCGGCGGCTGTCCCGGCGGCGCCGCCGACCACCATGGCCAGGACGGTCGGCCAGTCGACAAGGCCGGAGACCGCATAGTTGGCCGAGGTCGAGGCGCCGAACACCGCCACGCTGAGCAGGGACGAGGCCTGGGCGTGCATCAGGGTCATGCCGGTGGCCGCCATCAGGCCTGGCACGATCAGGAAGCCGCCGCCGATGCCGAAGAAGCCGGCGGCGAAGCCCGCCCCGAGACCGATCGGCGCCAGCCGCAGGATGAGGCGGCGGTCGAGGCGCACCGTGGCGTCGCCCTCGTTGCGGGGCTTGCGCAGCATCGACAGGGCGATCAGCACCATGGCGAGGGCGAAGAACAGCAGGAGGCTCTGGCCGTCGACCTGTTTGGCGAGGGTGGAGCCGGCCAGGGCGCCCAGCACGCCCGTAGCGGCGAAGAGCGCCGCGCAGGGCCATTTGACCCGGCCGGCGCGGGCGTGGCCGGTCAGGCCTGTCATGGCGTTCAGAGCCACGCCCGCTGCGGAGGTGCCGATGGCCACGTGCGGATCGGCGATCCCGACGAAGTAGAGCAGCAGCGGCGCGGCCAGCACCGACCCCCCACCGCCGAACACGGCGAGGAACAGGCCGACGATCGCTCCGCTGAGCGCCGCGGCGCCCCAGGCCCACAGCATCGGGTCCATGGGCTCAGGCCGTCCGGAACCGGTCCGCTGACGATACGGTCACGGGCAGGCCGGCCGCCTTCCAGCCGTTCAGCCCGCCATGGAGCACGCAGGCGGCGCCTTCGATGCGCGAGGCCAGGCGGTCGCAATGCGCGCCCGTGCGGGCGCCGCTGCGGCACATGAAGATCACCTCGCAGCCCGGCTGGATAGCGAGATCGGCCTGTCCGAAGGTCGACAACGGAGCCGAGACCGCCCCGGGCAGATGCTCGGCGGCGAACTCGGCGGGCTCGCGGATATCGACGACGACGGCGCGGCCGCTCCTGATGCGGTCGGCGACCTGATGGGGCGACAGGGGGGTGAGGACGGACGTCATGACTCTTGCTCCGGGGAGTGCGGGTTGAAGATGGCGGCCAGGGTGGCGATGACGCGCACCACGGCCGGGTCGGCGATGTGATAGAAGATGGCCTGACCCTCGCGGCGGGTCGCGACGAGGCCCTCCTCGCGCAGAACGGCCAGGTGCTGCGACAGGGCCGACTGGGACAGGCCGACCAGCGGGCAGAGCGCGCCGGCCTGGAGTTCCCCGTCCCCGAGCCGGCACAGGATCATCAGCCGCTTCTCGTTGGACAAGGCCTTGAGAAGCGTTGCAGCCTGCGTCGCACTGGCCTCGAACCGCGCGAGATCGATGTGGGTCATACCGTTCATGCCGCCCTATATATTCGCACTTGCTAAATTAGCAATGTCTAATATATAAAGCGGCGACAGTTCAGGAGCCAGGCCATGAAGCCGACCGTCCAGGCCTTCCTCGACAAGGCCACCAACACCATCAGCTATCTGGTCAGCGACCCCGCCGCCGGCGTGGCCGTCGTCATCGATCCGGTGCTGGATTACGACGCGGCGACGGTGAGGACCTCGACCGGCAGCGCCGACGCCATCCTGGCGGCCGCCGCCGAACAGGGATTGCGCATCGAGCGGGTGCTGGAGACCCACGCCCACGCCGACCACCTGTCGGCGGCGCACTACATCCGCGAGAAGACCGGGGCGCGGATCGGCGTCGGCCGGCGCATCACCGAGGTGCAGAAGACCTTCGCCGACCTGTTCGAGACGGACGACCTGACGCCCGACGGCGCCGTGTTCAACGACCTGTTCGACGACGGCGACCGCTTCGCCATCGCCGGACTGGAGGCGGAGGTGATCCACACGCCCGGCCACACGCCCGCCTGCGTCAGCTATCACATCGGCGACGCGGTGTTCGTCGGCGACACCCTGTTCATGCCCGACTACGGCACCGCCCGCACGGACTTCCCCGGCGGCGACGCGGCCACGCTCTACCGCTCGATCCAGCGCCTGCTGGCCCTGCCGGACGAGACCCGGATGTTCGTCGGTCACGACTACATCCCCGAGACCGGCCGCAAGGATTTCGCCTGGGAGACGACGGTGGCCGAGGAGCGTCGGGCCAACATCCACATTGGCGGCGGGGTGGAGGAGGCGGATTTCGTCGCCCGCCGCACCGCGCGCGACGCCGGCCTGGCCGTGCCGCGGCTGATCCTGCCGTCGCTGCAGGTGAATATCCGGGCCGGGGACCTGCCGCCGCCCGAGGCTTCGGGCAAGCGCTTCCTGAAGTTTCCGGTCAACGCCCTGTGACCTGATGTTCCCGTTCCGTTTCGCAGCGGGAGCGACTATCTAGGGCCGGTGCCCGTCTCCACCCTCCCCTCCTCCTCAAGCCTGACCGGCGCCGAGCCCTGGCTCGTGCTGCCGCCGGCGCTGGCCGTGCCGCCGGGGGCGGGGGCGATCTGCGACGGCGAGGGCGCGCACAAGATCGGACGG
>NZ_DATMYH010000113.1:0-14773 GCF_035561115.1 Brevundimonas sp. | reverse complement strand
GTCGTCGGGCTCTCTTCAATGGACCCGCCCCATGATCGCCCTCGCCGCCGCCCTGCTGCTCCTGACCACCCGGACCGGCCCCGCCGATTCCAGCCTGGTCCTGACCTTCGAAACCGGCGCCCGGACCGGCTCGGTCATGATCGGCCTGTACAATTCGGAGGTCGCCTACGAGGGCGGTCCCGCCGTCGCCAACCTGGCCGTCCCCGCCTCGGGCCCCGTGGTCGCCCGGTTCGAGAACCTGGCCGCAGGCGACTACGCCGTGAAGGCCTTCCACGACGTCAACGGCAATGGCGAGATGGACAAGAACCCCTTCGGCATCCCCGTCGAGCCCTACGCCTTCTCCAACAACGCCGTCGGCAACATGGGTCCCGCCCGCTGGGCCCGCGCCCGCTTCCCCGTCTCGGGCGAGACCGCCCAGACCATCACGATCCGATAGGGCCGGGCCTCAAGCAGCGCCAAGCGCGATAGGCCCAACAAAGAGAGAATCCGATGATCGCCTCCCGCCGCAACTTCCTGATGGGCGCCGCCGCCCTCTCCGCCGCCGTGGTGACGCCCGAGACCGTCCGCGCCATGGCCGCCATGCAGGCCTCCGCCGACTGGGCCCTGGCCACCGCCGACCTCGAGACCGACGTCGCGCCCCGGGCCATGCGCCTCGTCCACGGCCGCGCCCCGGCGGGCCTGACCGGGACCCTGTTCCGCAACGGCCCTGCGAAGTTCCGCCGCCCGGGCGGCTCGGCCACCCACTGGTTCGACGGGGACGGCCTGATGCGGGCCTTCCGCGTCAACGACGGCCAGGTCACCCTCGACGCCCGCTTCGCCGACACGCCCAAGCGTCGCTGGGAGAGCCAGATCGGCGCCGTCGTCTCGCCCGGCTTCGGCACCGCCGGCGACGCCCGCGCCCGCGTCGGCTCCAATGACGACGTCAACGCCGCCAACACCGCCGTCATGCTGGCCGGCGACGAGGTCTGGGCCCTGTGGGAAGGCGGCTCGCCCATGGCCATGTCGGCCTCGGACCTGTCCACCCGGCGCTTCGTCACCCTGCGCGACGACCTCAAGGGCATGCCCTTCCAGGCCCACCCCCGCTACGATCCCGACGGCACGATCTGGAACATTGGCCTGAACGGCGGCAAGGCCATCGTCTGGCGCCTGAACGCCGACCGCAGCCTGAACGCGGCCCAGCTCATCGACCTGCCCCGCGCCAGCTTCATGCATGACTTCACCGCCACGGCCCGGCACCTGATCCTGGTGCTCCAGCCCTGGGTCTTCGACCACCGCGGCATGCCCTACGCCAGCCAGTTCGCCTGGAAGCCCGAGCTCGGCACCCAGATCATGGTCGTCGACAAGGCCGACCTGTCGCGCCGCCGCATCTTCGACCTGCCGGCCTTCAGCTATTTCCACCTCGGCGACGCCTGGGAGGATGCGTCGGGGACGATCCGCTTCGACGTCGCCGCCGGCAAGGATGTCGCCTTCGCCATCGAGGGCGCCCGCGTGCTGGTCGAACAGCGGGGGTCCGTGCCCGGCGAACACGCCGTGCTGAAACTGGTCACCCTGCACACGGACGGCCGCGCCGAGCTGGCGACCAGCGGCGTCACCGCCGAGTTCCCCAAGAGCGACCCCCGTCGCGCCGGCCGGCCTCGCCGCCTGACCGTCCACGTCGCAGGCGAACGCCCCGACCGTCCCCTGCCCACCGGCCTTGCGACCTGGGACTGGGACAGCGGCCGGTCCGACTATTTCAACTTCGGCGACACGCAGATCATGGAGGAGGCCGTCATCGTGCCCCGCGGCCCGGACGAAACCGACGCCTGGCTGATCGCGCCCTCGATCAACCTGCGCGAGGGCGTCACCGAGCTGCACGCCTTCGACGCCGCCCGCGTCGCCGACGGCCCGGTCGCCACCTGGCGCGCCGACGTGGCCCTGCCCGCCGGCTTCCACGGGATCTGGGCGGGGTAGGGAATGGGGAGACGGCCTCGAGTAGCGCGAAGCGCGGTAGGCCCCAAAGGATGCCTAATACCAGCCGGCCTCGCGCAGGGCCTTGGCGTACCGGCGGCTCACCGGCGCCTCCAGCCCGCCTTCCAGCGTCAGGGTCGCCCGCCCGTCGCCCCGGCTCACCCCGCGCACGGCGTCCTTCGCCACCCACCAGCTTCGGTGCGTCTGCGCCCCTTCCAGCCCCTCCAGCTCGGTCAGGGCGTCGGACAGCCGCATCAGGATCAGGTCGGAGCCCCGGTCGGTATGGATGCGCAGATAGTGGTCTTCGGACTGGACGGCCCGGATGACCGACCCCCTCAGCTTGAACGGCAGCCGGTCGAGGAAGCGGGCCGGCCTGTCGCCCGCCGCCGCCGCATGGGTCTGCACCGGCGTCCGCCCCAGAAAGACGTTCAGCGCGCTCAGCGTCCCGGTCACCACCAGCACCGGGCCGAGGAAGTCCGGCAGTCGCGACAGCGTCACCGACCGGTCGTCATCGAAGAACCAGCCCGTAACGGCCCAGACCATGACCGCAAGAGGCCCGGATATCACCAGCGTCAGGGCCGCCACCGACAGCCACGGCCGCGCGTCGATGTCCAGGCGCCGTTCCACCAGCCGCGAGCACAGATGGCCCCACAGGGCGCCCATGAGCATGACCGGCGACCAATACGCCAGCCGGAATCCCAGCGACACGTCGTGCATGCCAAACGCCCCGGTCAAGGCCAGGAGCACCCCGCCGGCCAAGGCGACAACGATCCCGCGCAACAACCGCTTGTCGATGGCGATGCGCACCACATGGGACCCGGTCTCGGTCGCGCTCATGCTGGACGGCCCCCTCGCGCCGTGCTCTGGCGATCCGCCCTTGAGACCACGAAACGGACCCGGAATGAAGCGGGCATCGCGTTTCGCCGGGGCCCCGCCCGACGGCCGAGGTCAGTCTTCGCGGGGCCCGCACACCGCCCGGAACCCGGCCGCCGCGAACCGCACCATATAATCGCAGGCGCTCTCCAGATCGCCCGACCGGCACAGGCCGCCGGACAGCCGGTCGAGCCGTCCCGTCTCGCCCAGGGTCAGGGTCAGGGCTCCGGACAGGTTGTGATAGGCCCAGTACAGATCCACCTCCCGCGCCTCGGGCATGATCTGTTTGATCAGCTCGATCAATCGCCGGATCGCGGGGTCGAAATAGCGGGCCATGGTCTCTCCGCCGAAGGTCGGGTTGGCGTTGGTCTGGGCCACCAGGGCGGAGTAGTGCTTCCAGCCGGGTCCGCCCTTCAGCGACCACTGGAACGGCGGCCTCAGGAAGGCTTCCAGCAACCCCTCCAGCGTCATTCCGCCTTCGCCGGCGTCGCGGGCGTAGCGGTTGACCGCATCGACCCGCTCGTTGTTCCAGACCTCGGCCCGGCGCAGGAACACCGCGTCGAACAGGCCCCGCTTGGCCCCGAAATAGTAGTGCACCAGCGCGGTATCGACGCCGGCCTCCCGCGCCACCTCGCGGATCGTGACGCCATAGAATCCATGCTTCGAGAACAGATCCTCCGCGGCGTCCAGGATCAGGTCGCGCGTATCGGCCGAACCGGCCGCCTTGGCTTTCGGGGGACGTCCGCGTCTGGCGGTCGGCGCATCGAGCTTGGTCATGCGGCGAAGCTAGGCCGCATTCCCCCGCCTGTGCAACGGCGCCACAGGTCGACGGCCCCTGACGTCCGGGAAGCTGCGCCGTTTGACAGGCGGCCGAAAACGATTACGTTCCGCGAAAATCATTGAACGCTGAATAAAAGCGTCTCGGGCTGGAAATCACTGGATTGGGGCTACTCATGAATCGCTACGTAAAGACCGTCTTGCTCGCCGGCGCCGCATGGAGCGCGCTCTCCACCTTCGCCATGGCCCAGGACGCCACGCCCCAGGAAGGCGCATCCGCCCTGGACGACGTCGTCGTCACCGCCCGCCGGCGCGAGGAATCGCTGAAGGACGTTCCGGTCGCGGTCTCCAGCCTCGGCGCTGAACGCCTCGAGGAAACGGGCGCTTCCGACATCACCGCGCTGCAGCAGCAGACGCCGAACGCGACCGTCCAGGTCGCCCGCGGCTCGAACTCGACCCTGATCTCCTTCATCCGCGGCGTCGGCCAGCAGGATCCGCTGTGGGGCTTCGAGCCCGGCGTCGGCCTGTATGTCGACGACGTCTACGTCGCCCGCCCCCAGGGCGCGGTGCTCGACATCTTCGACATCCAGCGCATCGAGGTCCTGCGCGGTCCCCAGGGTTCGCTGTACGGCCGCAACACCATCGGCGGCGCGATCAAATACGTCACGGCCCGCCTGTCGGATGAGCCCGAACTGACGCTGAAGGGCGCCTACGGCAGCTACAACCAGATCGACCTGCTGGCCTCGGGCAGCATCCCGCTGTCGGACACCTTCCGCATCGGCGGCGCCATCGCCAGCTATGACCGCGACGGCTACGGCACGAATCTGAACACCGGCGCCGACGTCTATGACAAGGACGTCCTGGCGGGCCGGCTGAGCCTGGAATGGGAGCCGCGCCAGGACATGATGGTCCGCCTGGCCTATGACCGGGTCGAGGACAATTCCAACCCCCGCCACGGCCACCGCGAAGTCGCGGGGGTCGGCCCGGGCGCAGGCGTGCCCGCCAGTGTCTACGACACCTATGCCGGCATCGGCGACAGCAACTCCGTGGAGAATCAGGGCCTGGCGCTGACGGTCCAGATGGACGTCAACGACCACTGGACCTTCAAGTCGATCAGCGCGTACCGGGACGGCGACACGGACACGGTCATCGACTTCGACAACACTCCGGCGCCGACGCTGGATATTCCAGCCGTCTATTCGGATGACCAGTTCACCCAGGAGTTCCAGTTCCTGTTCGACTACGACCGGATCCAGGGCGTGGCCGGCGTCTTCTATCTGGACGGCACGGCCTCGGGCGCCTTCGATACGATCGCGGGCAATCTGGGGATCGTGATCGGCACGCAGGGCTCGGTCGAGACGCAGAGCTACGCCGCCTTCACCGACATCAATTTCGACATCACCGACCGGCTGCACCTGGGCCTCGGCGCCCGCTATACGCAGGACGAAAAGACCGGCCAGGTGTTCCGCGCCAACTACCTCGGCGCCACGCGCAGCCCGCTGCTGGGCGGTACGGCCCGGCCCACCCTGGGCGCGGCGCGCACCAACTACACCCGCAGCCGGTCGTTCGACCAGTTCACGCCCAAGGTCTCGCTGTCGTATGATTTCTCCGACGAAATCACCGGCTATGCATCCTTCTCGCAAGGCTTCAAATCGGGCGGCTTCGACATGCGCGGCGACGCCACTTCGACACCGCAGACGGTCGACGGTTACGACCCCGAGACGGTCGATTCCTTCGAACTGGGCCTGAAAGGCTCGATGTTCGACCGCCGCCTGTTCTTCAGCTCCGCAGTGTTCCACAACGAGTACCAGGACCAGCAGGTCACGACCCAGGTTCCGATCGTGGTCGGCGGCGTCACCACCGGCATCGCCAGCTTCGTCGACAACGTCGGCTCCTCGACCTTCACCGGCGCCGAATTCGAGGCCCAGCTGGTCGTCAGCGACTCCCTGACCGCCAACCTGGCCCTCGGCTACCTGGATTCGCAGTTCGACGAATTCCTGCGTTACAACCTGGCCACCGCCTCCTTCGAGGACATCTCCAGCCAGGTCGTTCTGCAGAACGCGCCGAAATACACGGGCTATTTCGGCGTGACATGGCGCGGCGAAATGGACGGCGGCGAGCTGACGGTGACGCCGTCGGTCAGCTACCGCGACGACTACAGCCAGTTCGAGTTCCCGAACCCGATCCTGGACCAGGACGCCTATGCCCTGGTGGATCTGTCGGTCGTCTGGACGGACCCGACCGACCGCTTCACCGTGGGCGTGTACGGCAAGAACCTGAACAACAAGGAATACCGCGTCGGCGGCTACAACTTCCCGGGCGCGGCGTTCAACAACTCGCTGATCGGCTACTACGGCCCGCCGCGGACGATCACCGCCTCGGTGCAGGTCAAGTTCTGATCCGTCAGGACTGATGAAGCCTGATCGCATCTGATCACGGGCGGCGGTTCTCCTGAGCCGCCGCCCTTTTTCTTTGGCGTCGCCCGAAAGCGCCGCTACCGTCCAGCTGACAAGAAGACCAAGTCGAGGGAAACGCCATGACCGCCACGGACGCCGCCGCGCCCGCCGTTCGGCCCGGATATCGCTTCTACGTCCTGGCGATCCTGATCCTGGTTTATATGCTGAACTTCCTGGACCGGCAGATCATCGGCATCCTGGCGGCCCCCCTGAAGGCGGAGTTCGGCCTGTCCGACAGCCAGTTCGGCCTGCTGGGCGGCATCGCCTTCGCCAGCGTCTATTCGACCCTGGCCATTCCCCTGGCCTGGCTGGCCGACCGCTTCAGCCGGGTCTGGATCATGACCGGCGCCCTGGCCGTGTGGAGCGCCTTCACCGCCCTGTGCGGCGCGGCCGGATCCTTCACCCAGTTGTTCCTGTTCCGCATGGGCGTCGGCGTGGGCGAGGCGGGCGGCGTGGCCCCGGCCTATTCCCTCGTCGCCGACTATTTCCCGCCGCACCAGCGGGCGCGGGCCCTGGCCGGCTTCGCCTTCGGCATTCCGCTGGGCACGGCCGCGGGCACCCTGGTCGGAGGCCTGCTGGCCGCGACCTACGGCTGGCGCATGGCCTTCATCGTGGTCGGCCTGCTGGGCCTGCTGCTGGCGCCGGTGCTTCTGTTCACGGTGCGCAACCCCACGCGGGGCGGGACCGACACGGCCAAGACCGAGGCCGAGCTGGCGGTCATCGCCGCCGCGCCGGTGGTCGGGTCGGGCAAGACGGGCGCGATCGCGGCCCTCATCATGCTGGGGATCGGCGCCGGCGCCCTGACCCTCGCGGCCCTGATCCATTTCGCCGGCCTGACGCTGGGCAATCCGCTGGTCTTCGCCTTCGGCGGCCTGCTGGCCATGGTCATCGGCATATCGCTGACGATCGCGCGCCGCACCGCCTCGGCGGTCATCCCCAAGCCGAGCTTCTGGCTGCTGGCGCTGGGCGCGGCCTCGTCCTCGGTGTGCGGCTACGGCGTCGCGGGCTGGCTGCCCCTGTTCTTCATGCGCAGCTTCGGCCTGAACCTGTCCCAGACCAGCTGGTACTACGCCGGCATCGCCCTGATCGGCGGGACGCTGGGCATCTGGCTGGGCGGCGCCATCGCCGACAGGCTGTCGAAGCGCGGCAAGGGGGCCTATCCCCTGACCCCGGCCATCGCCTTCCTGATCTCGGCGCCGATGTTCATCCTGGCGATGAACTCGCCATGGCTGATCGGCCTCGTCATCCCGGGCGGCGGCAGCAACGCCCAGCAGCTGGTCCTGGCCTTCCTGATCTTCCTGATCCCCACCGGGCTGAACCTGGCCTGGCTGGGGCCGATCACCGCCTCGATCCAGCATCTGGTCCCGGCCCCCATGCGCTCGACCGCCTCGGCCCTGTTCCTGCTGATCAACAACCTGCTCGGCATCGCCGTCGGCTTCTATTATTTCGGCTGGATGAGCGACCTGCTGGCCCCCCGCTTCGGCGAGGAGAGCCTGCGCTGGGCCATCTACACCGGCATGGGCTTCTATCTGCTGGCCTCGGTCCTGCTGATCGGGGCCTCGCGGACGCTGAAGCGGGACTGGGTCGACTAGTTCGCGGCGATTTCGACCAGTCCAGGTGCGGGGATTTCGACCATTTCGGCCAGCCGAACAGGACTTCAACCCGCCCCCGGTTGCACCTGCGAAGGCGCGGGTCCTATAAGCACGCCGACTCTCCCCCGAAGGCGGCATCCATGAACATTCACGAGTATCAGGCCAAGCAGGTCCTGAAGGGCTTCGGCGCACCGGTCGCGGCCGGCGTGGCCATCACCTCGGCCGATCAGGCCGAAGCGGCGGCGAAGCAGCTGCCCGGACCCCTGTATGTCGTGAAGTCACAGATCCACGCCGGCGGCCGCGGCAAGGGCAAGTTCAAGGAACTGGGCCCCGACGCCAAGGGCGGCGTCCGCCTGGCCCGTTCCATCGAGGAGGTGGTCGCGAACGCCCGCGAGATGCTGGGCAATACCCTCGTCACCGCCCAGACCGGCCCCGCCGGCAAACAGGTCAACCGCCTCTATATCGAGGACGGGGCCGACATCGACCGCGAGCTGTACTGCTCGCTGCTGGTCGACCGCCAGTACGGCCGCATCGCCTTCGTCGTCTCGACCGAGGGCGGCATGGACATCGAGGCCGTCGCCCATGACACGCCCGAGAAGATCCAGACCATCGTCATCGACCCGGAAGCCGGCGTCACCGCCGACGACGTGGCGAAGATCAACGCCGCCTTCAAGCTGGACGGCGCCGCGGCCGAGGACGGCAAGACCCTGTTCCCGATCCTCTACAAGGCCTTCGTCGACACCGACATGTCGATGCTGGAGGTCAATCCGCTGATCGTCATGACCGACGGCCATCTGCGGGTGCTGGACGCCAAGGTCAGCTTCGACGGCAACGCCCTGTTCCGCCACGAGGACATCAAGGCGCTGCGCGACGAGACCGAGGAAGACGCCAAGGAGATCGAGGCCTCGGAATGGGACCTCGCCTATGTGGCGCTGGACGGCAACATCGGCTGCATGGTCAACGGCGCCGGCCTGGCCATGGCGACGATGGACATCATCAAGCTGTACGGCAAGGAGCCGGCCAATTTCTGCGACGTCGGCGGCGGCGCGTCCAAGGAGAAGGTCGCGGCGGCGTTCAAGATCATCACCGCCGACCCGGCCGTGCAGGGCATCCTGGTCAACATCTTCGGCGGCATCATGCGCTGCGACGTCATCGCCGAGGGCGTGGTCGCGGCGGTCAAGGAAGTGGGCCTGAAGGTGCCGCTGGTGGTGCGTCTGGAGGGCACCAATGTCGAGCTGGGCAAGAAGATCCTGAACGAGAGCGGCCTGGCTATCACCAGCGCCGACGACCTCGACGACGCCGCCCAGAAGATCGTGGCCGCGGTCGGCTGATGCTGTTCGCTCTGGTGATGCTGATCTCGGCCTCGCCCGCTGCGGCGATGCAATCCGACCCTGGCGACGCTGTCGCGGTGTTCCAGAGCACTTGCCTTGACTCGCCGGGCGACCGTGCGGCCTTCGAAGCCTGGGCCTTGGCGAAGGGCTGGCCCGCCCTCCGTTATCCGGAACGCCCGGAGCTGCACCGGGACTGGATCACCGGGTTCCGTTCGGCCCAGGGCGAGGTGCGCCTGTCGCATTTTCCCGCGCGGTCCGAGCCTGAGGACGCCGACGGAGTGTCGCGCCAATCGGACGAGCAGATCATCTGCAGCGTTGAATTCCGGACGGACGCCGACTCATGGAGGAGCTCTGTTTCGGATTTGATTTCCAGGCAGAACGCGCCGCAACCCCTAGACACAAGCGGCTATCAGGGTGGCCCTCCCGGCATGGTGGTCAGCGGCTGGCGTCTGGCCGATGACGACACGATCCACGCCACCTACCTTCCCACGCCCGGCGTTCTTGAACTTTCCTTCAACCACTTTCCGGGGCGTTGAGCGATGTTCCTCCTCGTCACTGCCCTGATCTCGGCGCTCGCCGGCCCGCCGAACGGATCGGCTCAGGAAGTCGCCCCTCCGATCGACCTGATCGCGACCCTGAACCAGGTCTGCGTGGCCGCACAGGGCGACCGGGCCCGCGCCGCCGCCCTTGCGGCCGAGGCCGGCTTCTCTCCCGTACCGGCGGGCATGGTGCCCCGGATGCGCAACAGCTCGGAAACGACCGGCTTCATGCGCAGCAACGCCACGGACATCAGCTTCGTCATGACCGGCAAGATGACCCGTCGGGTCGGCGGCGAAACCTTGGTAATGGACTTCTGCGGCGTCAGCGCCCGGCCGACCGACCATCGCGCCCTGAACACCGTACTGCGCGAACGGATGGGCTTTGCCCCCGTCCGCAGCGGCGGAACCGAGGCCTATGCCTGGCTTCAGATGCCCGAGGGGCGCGCCCCGGCCCGAAGCCTCACGGATGCGGAGTTCCTCGCCATGGCCGAGACAGGCCAGATGCAAATGGTGGGCCTCGATCGCTCGGGGCCCGGTTCAACCCTGATCTACTTCCTGCCCCGCCTCGACTGACCCGTCGCGCGCGCCCACTCCTTTCGCCTTCCGGATACCTTTGAAATGTCCATTCTCGTCGACCGCAACACCCGGATCATCGTCCAGGGCCTGACCGGCAAGACCGGCGGCTTCCACACGGAACAGGCGCTGCGCTACTACGGCACGCAGATGGTCGGGGGCGTGCACCCCAAGAAGGGCGGCGAGATCTGGCACGGGTCGGAGGGCGAGAGCCTGCCGATCTACGCCTCGGTCGCCGAGGCGAAGGAGGCCACCGGCGCGACCGCCTCGGTGATCTATGTGCCGCCGGCGGGCGCCGCCGACGCCATCCTCGAGGCCATCGAGGCCGAGGTGCCCTTCATCACCTGCATCACCGAGGGCATTCCGGTGCTGGACATGGTGCGCGTCAAGGCGCGGCTGGACCGGTCGAAGTCCCGCCTGCTGGGCCCCAACTGCCCCGGCATCCTGACCCCGGAAGAGTGCAAGATCGGCATCATGCCCGGCTCCATCTTCAAGAAGGGCAATGTCGGCATCGTCTCGCGCTCGGGCACCCTGACCTATGAGGCGGTGTTCCAGACCACCAACGAGGGCCTCGGCCAGACCACGGCCGTCGGCATCGGCGGCGACCCGGTCAAGGGCACCGAATTCATCGACGTGCTGGAGCTGTTCCTGGCCGACCCCGAGACACAGTCGATCGTCATGATCGGCGAGATCGGCGGCGGGGCCGAGGAGGACGCGGCCCAGTTCCTGATCGACGAGGCGAAGAAGGGCCGCAGCAAGCCGATGGTCGGCTTCATCGCCGGCCGCACCGCCCCCAAGGGCCGCACCATGGGCCACGCCGGCGCGGTCGTCTCGGGCGGCAAGGGCGACGCGGAGTCCAAGATCGCGGCCATGGAGGCGGCGGGCATCCGCGTTTCGCCGTCGCCCGCGCGGCTGGGCGCGACGCTCGTGGAGGTCCTCAAGGGCTGACGGCGCCGCTCCTCCCCGCCGTCGCCTCTCCTTTCCGGCCGTCATCCTCGGGCTTGACC
The DNA here is from genome assembly GCF_035561115.1 of Brevundimonas sp. Taxonomy (GTDB): domain Bacteria; phylum Pseudomonadota; class Alphaproteobacteria; order Caulobacterales; family Caulobacteraceae; genus Brevundimonas. The sequence goes on along the minus strand of NZ_DATMYH010000113.1, from coordinate 3,678 downwards.
CGAGGATCAGAGGCAAGGGCGGGCTGTGCGTGCGGGGCGGCCCCCGCGACCGCGCCAGTGCTGCCGCGACGGCGCACCGGACGGTCTCATCCTCGGGTCAAGCCCGAGGATGACGGTCGGAAAAGAGGTCGCGTCGTGTCCCGGCACCGGGACAACTAACGTACGAATTTCACCCGAATTGAGCGAATTTCGACCCTTTCGCCCCCATTCGGTCATGACCCATAAGGAAACAGCGCCTATATCAGCGGCGCCGGTTCCGCGCAGGGGTGCGCGCGACCGCCAAGGGACGTGACGATACGATGGCGGACGATGCCGGTCGGCTGAACCAGGTCTTTGCCGAGACCAGCTTCCTGTATGGCTCGAACGCCTCGTTCATCGAGGACCTGCACGGGAAATGGGCCGCCGATCCGGCCTCCGTCTCCGCAGAGTGGCGCGCCTTCTTCGATCAGCTGCGGGACAACGCCGACAGCGTGCGCGCGTCAGGCGCCGCCGGGTCCTGGGGCCGTTCTGTCACCCAGGAGCCCACAGAGGCGACCGGGGTGTTCGACGGCCGCTGGCCGGCGCCGAAGCCGGACCCGAAGAGGCCGGGCGCCGCGCCTGCCCCCGCTGCCGCCGCCTCGACCCCCGCCGTCCCGGCCGAGGCGATCCGCGCCGCGGCCCATGATTCGATCCGCGCCCTGATGCTGATCCGCAGCTATCGCGTCCGCGGCCACCTGCAGGCGACGCTGGACCCGCTGGGCATCGAGCAGGCGACCAACAATCCCGAACTGACGCCCGAATTCTACGGCTTCAGCGAAGCCGACCTGGACCGTCCCATCTATCTGGACGGCGTGCTGGGCCTGCAGACCGGCAGCATCCGCGAGGTGCTGGCCATCCTGCGCCGCACCTATTGCGGCAATATCGGCATCCAGTTCATGCACATCGCCGAGCCGGAGGAGAAATCCTGGCTGCAGGCGCGCTTCGAGGGCCCGGACAAGTTCGAGCAGAACGCCTTCACCCGCGAAGGCAAGCTGGCCATCCTGAACAAGCTGATCGAGGCCGAGGGCTTCGAACGCTTCCTGCACAAACGCTTCCCCGGCACCAAGCGGTTCGGCCTGGACGGCGGCGAGGCCATGGTCCCGGCGCTGGAGCAGATCATCAAGCGCGGCGGCGCCCTGGGCGTCGACGAGGTGGTGTTCGGCATGGCCCACCGCGGGCGGCTGAACACCCTGGCGGCGGTGATGGGCAAGCCCTATCGCGCCATCTTCCACGAGTTCCAGGGCGGCTCGACGGTGCCCTCGGACATCGAGGGCTCGGGCGACGTCAAATACCACATGGGCGCCTCGTCGGACCGCGAGTTCGACGGCAACACCGTCCACCTGTCGCTGACCGCCAACCCGTCGCACCTCGAGATCGTCAATCCGGTGGTGCTGGGCAAGGCGCGGGCGAAACAGGCCTTCGACATCCGCGAGGCCAATGCGGCCAAGGCCGGCGATCCCGGCGAACAGCTGGCGCTGGACCGGTCGAAGGTCATGCCCCTGCTGATCCATGGCGACGCGGCCTTCGCCGGCCAGGGCGTGGTGGCCGAATGCTTCGCCCTGATGGGGCTGAAGGGTTACCGCACCGGCGGGACGATGCATTTCGTCGTCAACAACCAGATCGGCTTCACCACCAGCCCGCGCAACTCGCGCAGCTCGCCCTATCCGTCGGACGTGGCCCTGATGGTCCAGGCGCCGATCTTCCACGTCAACGGCGACGATCCGGAGGCCGTGGTCTTCGCCGCCAAGGTGGCCACCGAGTTCCGGCAGAAATTCCACAAGGACGTGGTGGTGGACATGTTCTGCTACCGCCGCTTCGGCCACAACGAGGGCGACGATCCGACCTTCACCCAGCCGCTGATGTATTCGAAGATCCGCGCCCTGCCGTCGACGCGCGAGATCTACGCCGGGCGGCTGATCCGGGAAGGCGTCATCACCCAGGCCGCCGTCGATGCCGAGGTCGCCCGGTTCGAGGCCTTCCTCGACGCCGAATTCGACGCCGGCAAGGCCTTCGAGGCCAGGAAGGCCGACTGGATGGACGGTCAGTGGCAGGGCATCGGCCTGCCCGAGGGCGACGAGCGCCGCGGCGAGACCTCGGTCCCGGCGGCGAAACTGGCCGACCTCGGTCACCGCCTGACGACCATTCCCAATGACGTCGACATGCACAAGACGCTGAAACGCGTCATCGATGGCCGGCGCGAGATGATCACGACGGGCCGGAACATCGACTGGGCCACAGCCGAAAGCCTGGCCTTCGGCTCGCTGCTGGACGAGGGCTTCCCGGTCCGGCTGTCGGGCCAGGATTCGGTGCGCGGCACCTTCTCCCAGCGCCACTCGGGCATCGTCGATCAGACGACCGAGGCCCGCTATGTCCCGCTCAACAATCTGCGCGAGGGCCAGGCCGAGTTCGAGGTGATCGATTCCGCCCTGTCGGAAGAGGCGGTGCTGGGCTTCGAATACGGCTACGCCCTGACCGACCCCAACACCCTGGTCATGTGGGAGGCGCAGTTCGGCGACTTCGTGAACGGGGCCCAGGTCGTGATCGACCAGTTCATCACCTCGGGCGAACGCAAATGGCTGCGCATGTGCGGCCTGACCATGCTGCTGCCGCACGGCTACGAGGGTCAGGGACCGGAACACTCCTCAGCCCGGCTCGAGCGGTTCCTGCAGCAGTGCGCCGAGGACAATATCCAGGTCGCCAACTGCTCGACCCCGGCCAACTATTTCCACATCCTGCGCCGCCAGATGCACCGGCCGTTCCGCAAGCCGCTGATCATCATGACGCCCAAGAGCCTGCTGCGGCACAAGAAGGCGGTCTCGACCCTCGCCGACATGGCCGAGGGCAGCTCGTTCCACCGCGTGCTGCATGACGACGCCCAGACGCGGCCCGAGGTTTCGGGGATTTCGATCGTCGCGGACAAGGCTGTCCGCCGCGTCGTGCTGTGCTCGGGCAAGGTCTATTACGACCTGCTGGAGCGGCGCGAACGCGACCAGGTCGACGACGTCTATCTGATGCGGCTCGAGCAATTCTATCCGTGGCCGATGAAGTCGCTGATGACCGAACTGGCCCGTTTCCCCAACGCCGAACTGGTCTGGTGCCAGGAAGAGCCCAAGAACATGGGCGGCTGGACCTTCGTCGATCCGTGGATCGAACTGACGCTGGAGAAGCTTTCCGTGAAGTCGAAACGGGCGCGCTATGTGGGCCGTCCGGCCTCGGCCTCGACCGCCGCGGGCCTGATGAGCCGGCACCTGAAAGAACTCGACGCCTTCCTGACCGACGCCTTCGCCTGATCCCGCCCCGGACAGCCGTCTTGCGGTTTCCGGGATGACAAACGAACGAACCTGAGAGAGCCCGTCCCATGGCCGACATCCTGACCCCCGCCCTCGGCGAATCCGTCACCGAAGCCACCATCGGCAAGTGGACGAAGAAGGCCGGCGACGCCGTGAAGAAGGACGAGGTCCTGGTCGAGCTGGAAACCGACAAGGTCTCGCTGGAGGTCGTCTCGCCGTCCGACGGCGTCCTGTCCGAGATCAAGGCCCCCGACGGCGAGACCGTGACCCCCGGCGCCGTGCTGGGCGTGGTCACCGAAGGCGCCGCCGCCGCGCCGGCTGCCGAGGCTCCGAAGGCTGAAGCCAAGGCTGCTCCGGCGAAGGCTGAAGC
>NZ_DATMYH010000112.1:0-32095 GCF_035561115.1 Brevundimonas sp. | reverse complement strand
CTTCAGCCCCCCGCCCCTCAGCGAAGCAACCCCGCGCCTGGCAGCGCATGCTGTCCGGCCGCCGCCTCGATCTGCTCGATCCCTCGCCCTTCGACATCGAGATCGAGGACATCGCCCATGGCCTGGCCCGCGTCGCCCGCTGGAACGGCCAGACCGTCGGCGAACACGCCTTCTCGGTCGCCCAGCACTCCTGCGTCGTCGAGGAGATCGCCGCCCACATCAGGCCGGGGCTCGAGCCGAAATGGCGGCTGGCCGCCCTGCTCCACGACGCCTCGGAATACGTCATCGGCGACATGATCTCGCCCTTCAAGGCGGCGCTGGGCGTCAACTACAAGGCCTTCGAGGCCCGGCTGGAAGCCGCCATCCACCTCCGCTTCGGCCTGCCGCCGAAGAACCCGGTCGAGATCAAGACCCTCATCAAGAAGGCCGACGTCGCCTGCGCCTTCTTCGAAGCCACCCAGCTGGCGGGCTTCAGCCGGAAGGAGGGCCTGACCCTCTTCGGCGCTCCGCCCGCGGGCTACGACCTGATCATCGACCCCCTGCCCGCCCCGGTGGCGCAGCAGCGCTACCTCGAACGCTACCGCGTCCTCGCCGAGGCGACCGGCGTCGTCCCCGCCCCCGACGCCTGGCATACGGAATAGGCATGGCGGGTCCGGGCGAACAGGGCGTCCGCATCGGCCTGTCGGCCGTCGTCATCGCGCTCCGCGACCGCAAGGCCTGCGTCCTGACCACCACGGGAGAGGACGGCGCGGCCGCCCTGCCCTTCGGCCCCTTCGATCCCGCCCGCGACCGCACCTTCGAGCGGGCCCTGCGCGACTTCGTCACCGCCCAGACCGGCTTCCGCCTCGGCTTCGTCGAACAGCTCTACACCTTCGGCGACCTCGGCCGCGCCAGTCCCCGGGCCACCCCGGGGCCGGAGCGCCATCGTGAGGTCTCGGTCGGCTATCTGGCCCTCACCGCCGACGCCGCCGACGCGCCCCAGGCCGAAGCCCGCTGGACTCCGGTGCTCGAAATCTTCCCCTGGGAGGACCGCCGCGATGGCGCTCCCGCCTGCGTCGGGCCGCTGATCGCCGAGCTGCAGGCCTGGGCCGACGCCGATCCCCGCCGATAGGCCCGGGTCGAAACCCTGTTCGCCACCACCCCCGCCCACCGCTGGAACGAGGGCCAGGTGCTGGACCGCTACGAACTGCTCTACGAGGCGGGTCTGGTCGCCGAGGCTGCGCGGGACCAGGAACGCCCGGTCCCCGCCGGCGCCCCCGGCCGCGCCATGGCCTCGGACCACCGCCGCATCCTCGCCACCGGCCTGGGCCGCCTGCGCAGCAAGCTGAAATACCGCCCCGTCCTCTTCGACCTGATGCCCGCGACCTTCACCTTGTCCGAACTTCAGACCGCGGCCGAGGCCGTCGCCGGCCTGTCGCTGCACAAGCAGAATTTCCGCCGCGGCGTCGAACGCACGGGCCTGGTCGAACCCACAGGCCGCCTGTCGGCCGCCACCGGCGGACGTCCGGCCGAACTGTTTCGCGTCATCGACGGCGACCTGTCCGCCGGCGAAGCCCTGGGCCTGCCGCTTCCCGCCCAGCGCTGACGCGATTTCTCGATACGCCGCTTGCGGCGCAGGCCGTCGCCCATTAGAGAAGCCGCTCGCTCGACCAAGCGTCCTACGGCCCCGCGGAGAGGTGGCAGAGTGGTCGAATGTACCGCACTCGAAATGCGGCGTGCCTTTGCGGGCACCGTGGGTTCGAATCCCACCCTCTCCGCCACCGGGCTGTTCGCAAGCGTTCGCAGCCGTCCTGTCCAGTCGAATTTTTCCCTTAAGTCAGTGAACCCTCGGGATGAACCGTTCGTCCTCGCTCGCAGCGGTCGTTCTCGATCCGCTGTATGTGCGGGGTAAATACGGGGGCATAGAATGCCGCTGATTCATCAGCTTGAGGCGCTGGCCGTTGAGCGTCGCCAGGTCATCCGGCCGCACGGTGACCAGCCTCGGCTCAGACTCACCCGAGCGCCGTTGTTTCATCCAGGCCAGGACGACGTGACGGAGCGCGATCTGACTGGTTCTGGTCATTCCTACCCGCAAGGCCCGAGACATGAGGTCCAGCGCGACCAGCGCCATCACCTCTTCGGCGATCTCGTCCGACAGGAAAGTCCCCTCCCCGGCCAGGCGGCCGAACGACCACATACGCCTCCATCAACATCACACTGAGAGTGCAGTTCGGCAAGCGGCTGCGCCGCAAGTCGGGAGGTGAAAGTTGACCCGGAGGTTCGAGACATCGGCGCGCGCCTCAGGGCGTTACGGTTGAAGGCTGGGCTGAGCCAGGAAGATCTCGCCGACCGTTCCGGCCTCCACCGGAACTACATCGGGGGATAGAGCGCGGTGAGCGCAATGTCGGGATCAAGGCGATCTTGTCGATCTGTCGGGCGTTGGATTGCCCGCCGGCAGATGTTTTTGGCTAAACAGGGCCAACGCTGTGCCCGAAGCACAGATGGCGCCTGTCGCTCACGACCAAGATATTCACGCACGCGATAGCGAATGTTGACAACCGTAGCCGCGCGTGTCCCTCTTCGTCCCAAGCGCCGACGTCATGATCGGCGCAGTGGGAGGGAAACCATATGAAGGCGATATTGCTCGCTTCCGCCTGCGCGATTGCGCAGACGGTGGCCATGGCTCCGGCTCAGGCCCAGGAACAGCGGCCTGCGTCCGCAGCGCAGCCTGAACGCCAGGACAGGGAGGCCGCGACGCTCGACGAGGTCATCGTCACCGCCACCCGGCGTGAGGAACGTTTGCAGGACGTGCCGCTCAGCATCACGACCCTGTCGCAGGAAGATCTCAACGAGCGCGGCATCGTCAACTACGACGGTCTGGCCACGGCGACGCCGGGCGTGGTGCTGAACCGGGCCTCGGCCAACTTCAACAACTTCACCGCCCGGGGCATCGGCACCAACGGCTATGGCGCCAATCTGCAGAGCACCGTCGCCATCTACCTCGACGAACTGCCGATCTCGTCGAACGGCAACTCCACCATTCTCGATCCCAGCCTCTTCGATGTGGAGCGGATCGAGTTTCTGCGCGGACCGCAGGGGACGCTGTTCGGGTCCGGTTCGCTGGCCGGCGCCCTGCGCATCCTGACGCACGATCCGAATCCCGCCGCCTTCGACGCCTCGGCCCTGGTCGACCTCGGAACCATGGAGGAAGGCGGCCTGCGTCAGCGGTACAACGGCATGGTCAACGTTCCGCTGATCAAGGACGAGCTGGCCCTGCGCGTCGTCGCTTTCTCCCGCCATGAAGAAGGCTGGGTCGACAACGTGGGGACGGGAATCGAGAACTCCAACTCCCTGGTTCAGTACGGCGGCCGGGCCATCCTGCTGTGGGAGCCCAACGACCGATTCTCCGCCCGCCTGATGTATTCGAAGGAGATCAGCAATCCGCACGACTCCTCGCTGACCAATCCGACCCGGGGCGAATACGTCCGCCTGACCGATCGGCCCGACCTCTTCCAGAGCGACATGGCCAACTACAATGTGACCCTCGAATACCAGTTCGACGGGGCCCAGCTGACCAGTTCGACGACCCAGTCCGACTATACGGGCCTGTTCTACGTCGACCTCGCGGGGACTTACGCCCAGGCCTTCCCCTTCGCGCTCGACGCGGACGCCTATGACGACACCTTCGTTCAGGAGGTGAGGCTGGTGTCGGATCCGGGCGGCAGCTTCGACTGGTCGCTGGGCGGCTTCTATTTCCGCAAGCGCCGGGACGTAGACTACAACTATCGCGGCAGCGAAGAATTCATGGCGGCCCAAGGCTTCACCGGGCTTTCGGACGAATATTATCTGCGGTTCGGCTCACACTTCATCGCCCATGAGGTCGCGGCCTTCGGTCAGCTGACATACCGGTTCACGCCGGACCTGTGGATTACCGGCGGCCTGCGTTACGGCACGACCGACGCCCAAGGCTTCACCGAGCCGGGCGGCTACAACTCCGACTATCTGACGCGCGCCTACTGGGCGACGATCCTGAACTTCCCCACCCCGGGTCCCCTCGCCATCACCGCGGTGCCGCCGGTGACGGGGGTCAAGGCCGAGGAAAGCGGTCTCTCGCATCGCCTCAGCCTGTCCTGGCGTCCGACGCCGTCGGTGACCACCTATGCGGCGGTGTCCACGGGCTTCCGGCCGCCGATCGTGAACGCCCGCGCCGGCGCTGTCAGCGCGCTCGACCCGACCGACATCATCATCCCGGACGGCGCCTCGTCCGATAACCTGACAAACTATGAGGTCGGGGTGAAGGGGCGGTGGTTCGGCGGGCGCCTGGTGGCCGACGCCGCCGTGTACTGGATCGACTGGAATGACATCCAGGTCCAGGCCAACCGCGTCTCGGACTCGGTGCAGTTCGCCACCAACATCGGTGGCGCGACCAGCAAGGGCGTGGAAATGTCGGTCGTCGCCATTCCGGCGGACGGCTGGACCGTGGCCCTGACCGCCGGCTTCAACGAGGCCAAGGTCGACGACCTGACGCCGGCGGAGGCGGCCATCTCCGGCGCCGTGCTTGACGCCCGACTGGCCGGCCCGGAAGCCCAGGGCTCGCTGCGGGTCAACTACGAGTGGCAGCCGACGGCGGGGATGCTCGCCAACGCCTCGGTCGCCGTGTCCCATGTGGGCAGTTTCCCGAACAGCTTCCCGAACACGCCGGGCAAGCCCCTGGTGCCGCTGGTGACCTATGACGACACCGACGCCTACACCTTCGTCAACGCCAACCTCGCCCTGGCCTTCGACCAGTTCACGGTGGCGGCCTATGTGGAAAACGTGTTCGACGACCACTCGGTGAACTACATCCACCCCGAGGCCTTCCTTGACGGCCGCTACGGCCGGCTGCGGCCGCGGACCATCGGCGTGCGCGTTGGTTATGAGTACTGACGTGCCGGCGCCTGTTCGCGCTGAACCCTGGGACGCGCCTCCCGCGCGCCCCGGGGCCCAGGCCTGGTTCGTCCTGGCCGTCCTCTGCTTCGTCTATGTCCTGAATTTCCTGGACCGGCAGCTGCTTTCGATCCTCGCCAAGCCGATCCAGGATGACCTCGGCGTCACGGACGGACAGCTGGGGATGATCAGCGGCCTGTATTTCGCGCTGTTCTACTGCATCCTGGCGATCCCTGTCGGCTGGCTGGCGGACCGGACCAACCGGGTGAAGGTCCTGGCGTTCTCCTGCGCCCTGTGGAGCGCGGCGACCGCCGCCTGCGGCCTGTCCGCCAGCTATCCTCAACTGGCCGCCTCGCGCATGGCGGTAGGCATTGGCGAGGCCGGCGGCGTGCCGCCCTCCTACGCCATCATCTCGGACTATTTCCCCTCGGGCACGCGGGGCACGGCGCTGAGCCTGTTCAACCTGGGCCCGCCGATCGGCTCGGCGCTGGGCGTGGCCTTCGGCGCCTCGATCGCCGCGGCCTATTCCTGGCGGGACGCCTTTATCTGGGTCGGCGTGGTCGGCGTGGTCACCGCCGTGATTGTCTGGCTGTTCGTGCGCGAGCCGAAGAAGGGCAGTCTGGATCAGAAGCTCGAAACCCATCCGCCGGCGGACGCGGCGCCGATCCCTCGGGCGGGCTTCCTGTCCACCTGCCGGATGTATTTCGCCAATCCGGTCCTGCGCGGCATGGCCCTGGCCTGTGGCGCGACCCAGTTCATCACCTACGCCCTGCTCAACTTCGCCACCCTGTTTCTGATGCGGGAGAAGGGCATGACCCTGCAAGAGGTGGCGCTTTGGTACGCTCTGTTGGTGGGGGTCGGCGTCAGCGCGGGGATGTTCGTGTCGGGCTGGCTCATCGACCGTCTGAGCCGACGCTCGAAGACCGCCTACGCCTGGCTGCCGGCCGCCGGCCTGGCGATCGCCGCGCCCTTTTTCGCGGCCTTCGTCTGGGCTCCGAGCTGGCAACTCGCGCTCATCTTCCTGGTCCTGCCGATGGGGTTGAATTATTTCTACCTCTCGCCGGCCATCACCATGGTCCAGGAGGAGGTCCGCCCCGATCAGCGCGTACTGTCGGGCGCCCTGCTGCTGCTGGTGATGAACCTGATCGGCCTGGGTCTGGGTCCGACCTACCTGGGGGCCGCCAGCGACTTCTTCCGGGCCAGCTTCCCCGACAATTCGCTGCAGATCGCGCTCTATACCCTGCTGCCGTTCTACGGGTTGGCGATCCTGATGTTCCTCGGTCTGGCCCGAACGATCCGCAAACAGGTGGAGAAGGAGGCCCTGTCATGAAGCGCTTCGTCATCGGGGTCGCCGCACTTCTGGCCGCAGCCTGCATCCTGTCCCCGACCACGGGGCAGGCCCAGCCCGTAGTCGATGCGCCGGCGGGCCTCATCCGGGGCGAGGCCGTCGATGGGGTCAGCATCTTCCGCGGCGTGCCCTATGCCCTGCCGCCCACGGGCTGGCGCCGCTGGCGGCCGCCCGCGCAGATGCCGCGCTGGAGCGAGACCCGGGAAGCGACCCGGTTCGGCCCCGCCTGTCACCAGCCGGTCGCGCGCGGGACCAGCATCTACGCCGCCGCCGAACCGCCGACGATGGGCGAGGACTGCCTGTCGCTCAACATCTGGGCGCCTGAGGGCGCGGGCGAGGCGCCGGTTCTCGTCTGGATCCACGGCGGCGCCCTCACCACCGGCGCCGGCAGCGAGGCGATGTACGACGGCGCGCGGATGGCCGCGTCCCAAGGCATTGTCGTCGTGTCGATCAACTACCGTCTGGGCGTCCTGGGCTATCTGGCCCATCCGGAACTCAGCGCGGAATCGCGCCAGGACACCTCCGGGAACTACGGCCTTCTGGACCAGATCGCCGCCTTGCGCTGGGTTGAGGCCAACATCGCCGCCTTCGGGGGCGACCCCGACAATGTCACCATCGCCGGAGAATCCGCGGGCGCTCTCAGCGTCATGTATCTGATGGCCTCGCCGCAGGCGCGCGGCCTGTTTGATCGGGCCATCGCCCAGAGCGCCTACATGATCTCGACGCCGGAGCTCCGCTCGCGTCGCTACGGCGACCACCCGGCGGAGACGGTCGGCATCTGGCTGCAGGCCCAGCTGGGTCTGACGAACCTGGCCGACCTGCGCGCCATGGACGCCCAGGACCTGACCACGCGGTCGCTCGCGGCCGGGTATGCGCCGTGGGGCACGATCGACGGTCAGATCCTGCCCGAGCAGCTGGTGGAGATCTTCGACCGGGGACAGCAGGCGCCGGTGCCGTTGCTGGCCGGATTCAACGAAGGCGAGATCCGTTCGTTGCGCTTCCTTGCGGCGCCCCCGCCCGCGGACGCCGCCGCCTATGAAGAGGCGATCCGCAGCCGATATGGCGATCTCGCCGACGCCTTCCTCGCCCTCTACCCCTCCAGCGACATCGCCGCGAGCGTTCTCGCGACGCCGCGGGACGCCCTTTACGGCTGGACCGCCGAACGCCTGGCGCGCCGCCAGACCGCGCTTGGCCAGCCGGCCTTCCTCTACTTCTTCAACCACGGCTATCCGACGGCCGATGAGGCGGATCTGCACGCCTTCCACGCCGCGGAAATTCCGTACGTCTTCGGCACGGCCGACCGCGCCCCGCCGCGCTGGCCCGCCGTTCCGGACACGCCCGTCGAACGCGGGCTGTCCGCCGCCATGATGTCGTACTGGGCCTCATTCGCTCGCGCCGGCGCGCCGACTGCGGCGGGCCAACCGGACTGGCCTGCCTATGGCCGGGTGCGCGCCTATATGGCTTTCGAGCAAGGGCCGGTGGTCCGCGCGCGTCTGATGCCGGGCATGTTCGAGCTGCGCGAGGCTGTCGTCTGCCGGCGGCGGGTGGCGGGCTCGATTCCCTGGAACTGGAACTTCGGCGTCCTCTCGCCTTCCCTTCCTCCTGCCTCCCCGGCCTGCCGATGATCGATGGGGAAATGCAGCCCTATGCGCTGACCCTCGACAAGTTCCTCGACCACGCCGCCAGGTGGAGCCCGAACGCAGAGGTGGTGACGGCGCGGGACGATGGTTCGACAGGGCGGGTCGCCTATCGCGAACTGAGGGAGCGCAGTCGCCGGGTTTCGTCAGCGCTCGCGAGCCTGGGAGTGAGGCCCGGCCGTCGCGTCGCCACCCTGGCCTGGAACACCCAGGCGCATGTGGAGGTCTGGTACGGCGTCATGGGCATGGGAGCGGTGTGTCATACGTTGAATCCCCGCCTGACCGAGGGACAACTGGCCGACATGGTGACCCAGTCCGAGGCCTTCATCCTGATCGTCAGCGGCGATCTGGCGCCCCTTGCGCGCAGGATCGCCGGGCGTACGCCTTCGCTTGAGCGGATTCTGGTCATCGACGCGGCGGAGGGCGCGGCCGATGAGCCCCGCGCCGCGCGGCTCGAGTCGCTGATGGCCGAAACAGCCGACGGCGTGGTCTGGGGCGACTTTCCCGAAACCACGCCCTGCGGTCTGTGCTTCACGTCCGGGACCACGGGCGCGCCCAAGGGTGTGACCTACACTCACCGCTCCAGCTTCCTGCACACCCTGCGTCAGATGCAGGCGGACGTCATGGCGATCACGGCGGCGGACAGCGTTCTTACCGCCGTGCCGATGTTCCACGCCAACGCCTGGGGCCTGCCGTTCGCCGTGCCGGGGGCGGGCGCCAGGCTGGTCTTGCCCGGCCGGCACCTCGATGGAGCCAGCCTCGCCAGATTGATCAACGCCGAAGCCGTGACGGTCGGCGTCGGAATCGCCACGGTCTGGCTGGGGCTGGTCGAACACCTCGACGCAAATGGCGGGGAGACTCCGACGCTGAAGCGGGTCGTCGTCGGGGGCGCGCCCCTGTCGCCGGTGCTGATGGAGCGCATCGAGCAGCGGCTGGGCGTGGCCGTCCAGACCAGTTGGGGCATGACCGAATTGTCGCCGCTGGGAACCTGCGCCCGGCCGTTCGACCCTGCGCGATCGGCCCAGGTCTCGGGTCGCCCGGCCATGGGCGTCGACCTGCTGCTGACCGATGCGGACGGTCAGCCCCTGCCCGAGCAGCGTGGCGTCGAGGGACATCTGCGAGTGCGCGGCGCCTCGGTCATCGAACGCTATTTCGGCGAGCGCGAGAGCGCGACGGATGCGGACGGCTGGTTCGCCACCGGAGACCTGGCCAGAATCGACAAGGGCGGAGACCTGGTCATCACGGGCCGGGCCAAGGATCTGATCAAGTCGGGCGGCGAATGGATCAATCCGGCCGAGATCGAGGCCGTGGTCAACGAACACCCCTCGGTCTCCCTCGCCGCCGTGATCGGCCGGCCGGACCCGAAATGGGGAGAACGTCCCGTTCTGGTGATACAGACGCGTGAGACCCGGGACGCCAGCGACGAAGACATCCTGGCGCCATTGCGCGGCCGGGTGGCCCCGTGGTGGATTCCCGACGAAGTTATCCGCTTGCAGCAGATGCCCCTGGCGTCCACCGGCAAGATCGACAAGATGCGTTTGAGAGTTGACTATGGCGGTTGCTGAACAGAGGTCCGACATTGAGGCCCCGAAGGCGCGGGGCGAAGCGACCGAGGTCGCCAAACCGCGCCGTCGCCGGACCAAGGTCGAGCAGCGCGCCGACAAGATGGAGCAGATTCTCGACGCGGCCGAGTATCTGTTCTCGATCCACGGCCTTTATGGCGTGACCCTCAAGGACGTCGCCCTGCGCGTCGGCGTTCATCACACCCTGCTCAACTACTATTTCACCGACAAGAAGAAGCTGTTCGACGCCGTGATCGCGCGTCGTGCTGAGGTGACGAGCAGTCTGCGCATGAAGGCGCTGGACGACTACGAAGCCGCCAGCGGGGGCGAACCCACGGTGGAAGGCGCTCTGCGCGCCTTCCTGGATACCGACCTGGACCTCTACAGCCAGGGCGGAGAAAACTGGAAAAACTACGGCGCCCTTGGCGCGCAGGTCTCGAACACGCCCTACGGCGCCGAGTTGATGGATCTGCATTTCGACCCGGTGGTCCTGCGGCTGATCGATCTTCTCAAGAAAGCCCTGCCCGACTGCGCCGAGGAGGACATCTTCTGGGGCTATCACTTCGTCACCGGCGCCCTGATGTTGACGCTGGCGCGCACCGGCCGGATCAACCGGCTGTCCGGAGGACTTTGCGACTCCGACGACTTCGGCGCCGTGAAGGACCGGATGGCCACCTTCATGGCCGCGGGCTTCATGAGCATCTGCAAGTCCGCCCCGGGCGCGTCGCGCCAGGCGCGGTCCGGATCGGGCAAACAGGCGGAAATCGGAGAGACGGCATGACGCTTGAAGGGCGTGTTGCGATTGTGACGGGCGCCGGCGGCGGGCTGGGGCGTCAGCACGCCCTGTATCTGGCCCGTCAGGGCGCCCGGGTGGCGGTCAATGACCTGGCCCAGGAAGCGGCTGACGCCGTCGCCGCCGAGATCGTCGCCGCGGGAGGCCTCGCCATTGCCATCGCCGGCTCGGTGACGGACGAGTCCGCTGTCCAGGCCATGGTGGAGCATACGCTCCGGACCTGGAGCCGCATCGACATTCTGATCAACAACGCCGGCATCCTGCGCGACAGGAGCTTCGCCAAGATGAGCCTGGACGATTTCCGGCTGGTGATGGACGTCCACCTGATGGGCGCCGTCGTCTGCTCCAAGGCGGTTTGGGAGATCATGCGCGGGCAGCGCTACGGCCGCATTGTGATGACGACCTCCTCCTCGGGACTGTACGGCAATTTCGGACAGGCCAACTACGGCGCCGCCAAGATGGCGCTGATCGGCCTGATGCAGACCCTGGCCATCGAGGGCGAGAAGTATGGAGTCCGTGTGAATTGCCTGGCGCCGACCGCCGCCACGCAGATGACGGCGGGCGTGCTTTCGGAGGCGAGCCTGAGCCAGCTTGACCCGGCGCTGGTCAGCCCGGCGCTTCTTCCTTTGGTGGTCGAGAACGCGCCGACGCGCGCCATCGTCTGCGCCGGCGCCGGCCATTTCGCACGCGCCTACGTCACCCTGACGCCGGGCGAATACATCGGCGGCGGCCCCGGGGCGGGCGAGCGCCTTCGGGCGGCCTGGGAGACGATCTCGGATCAGGCGGGCTCGATTGTACCCGACTATGGCTTCACCCAGGCCGAGCGCGAGGTCGCCAGCGCCGAGGCGCGCGCCGCGGCCGTCGCCTGACGCCCATGGGCGAAACGCGCTTCGATCCGTCTCGCCGCGCCGTCCTCGGCGGAGCAGCCGCCGCGGCCGCCGGCTGCGCGACCGGCCCCGCACCGGACGGGTTCCAACCGAACCTTGAGGCGGTCCTCGACCTCGCCATGGCCCGGGCGAGCACCAGCATTCTGGTCAGTCGGAGCGGAGAGGTTCTGGCGGAACGCTACGCCCCCGGATGGAGTCCGGACCGGCCGCGCGAAGTCGCCTCTGTGGCGAAAAGCATCGTCGCCGTACTGATCGCCATGGCCATCGACGATGGAGCGATCGCTGGCCTTGATCAGGCGGCGGCCGATTTCATTCCGACCTGGCGGACCGACGCCCGCGCGGGAATCACCCTGCGCCATCTGATGAGCATGACCTCCGGCCTGGACGACACGGGTCTGGCGCTGAGGGGCGTCGTCGGCGACCAGTTCGCGACCAACGCGGCTGCGCCGCTGCGCGACCCGCCGGGCGCTCGCTGGGCCTACAACACCGCCGCCTATCACCTGCTGTTCCATGTCCTGTCGCGAGCCGTCGGTCAGACGATCGAGGCCTGGACCCGGCCTCGCCTGTTCGCTCCACTCGGCATGGATGACACGCGCTGGATCACCTCACAGGGATCGGGCGAACGGGGGTCTGTGACCAACTACTACAGCGCCGCGTCCACGGCTCGGGATCTGGCCCGGTTCGGGACGTTGGTCCTGGGCGGCGGCGTGTGGAAGGGTCGCAGGCTGATCGGTGCGGAGACGCTTCGGACCCTCCTCACCCCGTCGCAGGATCTGAACCCGTCGTACGGTCTGCTGTGGTGGTCGAACGCTCGACCGGGCGCGGACGCCTCTGGGCAGGGCCGCAGCCTCCGGTTCCCCTCCGCGCCGCGCGATACCGTGGCGGCCCTGGGGACAGGCGGCCAGGCGCTGCTGGTGGTTCCGTCACGGAATCTCGTCCTCGTACGTCAGGGCGACCCTCCCGGATCCGCAACCTTCGGCGACGACTTGCTGGCAGGGGCTCTTCACGCGTCATCTTCATGATAGCCACGCCGGCAGTTGGACAACCGTCCGATCCGAGGCCAGCACCAGCGCGCCGGCAATCGCCGCCAGACCGGCCGCGACAAAGACGGCGGAGAGCGGCAGCCCGAGGGCGAGAAGCATGGCCGCGCCGGCGGGCGCCAGACTCTGCGGCGCGGCGACGGCCATATTCATCACACCCAGGTCCCGACCGGCGCGCGTCCCGTCCGGCAGGCTCTCGGCCGTCATGGCGGCCACGGTGACGGCGTGAACGCCATGGCTCGCGCCAAACAGCAGCTGGGCTGTCAGCAGACCCGTCCACGTCGGCCAGCCGACCATCAGGGCGAAGGCCAAGGCCATGCCCGCGCATCCCGCGACAACGAAGACGCGCCTCCTTCGCCAACGGTCCGAAAGGGTTCCAGCCGCGAAACCGCTGACGGTCGCCGCCAGGGTCGAAACGAGAAGCAGCACGCCGAAGACGTCGAGCGCCGACCAGCCGGCCGGCGTCGATCCGGTCCGCAGTCCCTGAGCCCAGTACAGGAGGTAGAGCGTGTTGATCGCCACGGCGCTCTCGACGAGCAGGCGAGAGATGAACAGTGCGCGGAAGCGGCGCTCGCGCAAGGCTGTCAGGGAGAGATGGAACGGGGCCGGTCGACCCGGCGGCGGCTCGCGCAGTCTGAGGGCGAACGGCAGGATCAAAACCCCGGCCGCGAGGGCCACGACCGCGAACTGGGCGCCGGTCGATCCGGCCAGTCGGCTCACCGCCAGCACGGTGAACAGATTGGCCAACGGCAGGGCAGCGCCCGCCCAGGCCGAGATCAGCCCCTTCTGCGTATCGGGGACCATGTCGGGTACGAGCGCCGTCAGCGGCGCATAGAAGGCGTTCACCGCGACCTGGAAAAGGATCACCCCCAGCATCAGCTGGACCGGGGTCCGGGCGAGGGCGAGCAGGGTGAGGCTCGTCGCCGCCATCGCCACGCCGATCAGGATCCAGGGCCGGCGGCGGCCGAAACGGCTGCGGGTCCGGTCGCTCAGGGCCCCGAACACCAGATTGGCCACGGCGGCCGTCGCGCCGCCCAGCATGGCCGCAACACTCAGCAGCATCGCCTTGTCGGCCCCGCCGATCATGCTCGCCTTTTCCGGAAGGAGCAGGGTCAGCAACGGAATGAAGCAGACGAAGGCGCCGGTCTGGGCGGCGCCGTATCCGAGGATGAACCATCTCGAGCGGCGGGACGGCGGGGGGATCTCGCAGGCGTCGTCGATCATGGCGGCATATGACGTCGCGACGCCGGCGCCGTCGAGCTATTGAAAGCCGGCGGACGCAGGCCCATCGTCGTCGCAGTCGCGAGGGAGCGGAATTTGACGGCCAGAAAACCGACCATAGATGACGTCGCGCGTCACTCGGGCGTGGGCCGCACCACGGTTTCACGCGTCCTGAACGGCGGCCCCAACGTCCGCGACGAAGTTCGCCGCCGGGTGCTGGCCTCGGTCGAGTCGCTGAACTATCGCGTCAATCCGCAGGCGCGTTCATTGGCCGGCGGCGGCGGCGGCATGCTGGCCCTGATCCTGGCGTCGGACCTCGAGGCGGAGCCCAACTCCTTCTACGCATCCGCGCTGGAACTGGGCGCTCTGCGCGAGTGTCTCGCCATTGGCTATCAGCTGCTCACCCGTCACGTCCCCCAGCAAAGTCCCGACCGGCGCCAGCAGGTGCTGGAGCTCATGACCGCCCAGGGATGCCGCGGCCTGATCCTGACTCCGCCCTTTGCCGACGATGTGATCCTGATCGAGGAGATCCGCGCCCGCGGATGCGAAGTCGTGACCATTTCTCCCGGCGGTCCGGGCCGGGCGGCCGCGGACGGCGTGGGCATCGACGACGAGGCCGGCGGCCACGATATCGCCGAGCATCTGCTGCAGCTGGGTCACCGCCGGTTCGCCTTCGTCAGCGGCATCGAGGGCCACCTCTCCGCCGAGCAGCGCCTGGACGGCCTGAAGCGGGCCCTGCGCGAGCATGGGCTCGATCCCGACGATGTCGAGATGGCGCGCGGCGACTTCACCTTCCGCTCGGGCAGCCTGCTGGCCGCGCGGCTGCTGGACATGCCGAACCCGCCGACGGCCCTGATCTGCGCCAATGACGACATGGCCGCCGGAGCCCTGTCGGTGGCGCACGGCCGAGGCCTGGATTTGCCGAACCAACTGTCCATCACCGGATTTGACGACACGCCGGTGTCGCAGATCGTCTGGCCGCCGCTGACGACCGTTCATCAGCCTCTGAAGGACATGGGCCGGGAGGCCGTTCTGGCCCTCAACCGCCGCCTTGGTGGAAGCGGCGCGGGGTCGGCCTGGAGCTTCATCACCCTGCCCCACGCCGTGGTTCCCCGGGGCTCGGCGGGACGCCTTCTGCCTCGTCTGGCGGTCGCCGAGGCTTGACAGAAGCCCCCCGTGGGGACGCTTATTGGAAGCGCTTCCAGAAAGCGTTCCGAAGCGACTTCCGATGAACGGAGGCGTATCCTCGCAGGGAGGGCATCTTGATGACGGTTTCAACACCGGGGCGGCGGGCGGCTATCGGCGTCGCAATGGCGATTCTGTTCCTCAGCGGATGCGCGACCGCCCCGCAGTCCGAATCCGCCCAAACCGCACGCGTCTGGATGACCTCGGGTGATCGCACCCGGCTGCTGAGTGAACAGCCTTCCCTCATCTTTCAGCCTGCCGATGCCGCCGACGGCCCGGTCCTCGTGGTCGACGCCGACCAGCAGCATCAGTCGATGGTCGGCTTCGGCGCCGCGATCACGGACGCCTCGGCCTGGCTGATTCAGACGAAACTGACGTCGGCCGGCAGAGACGCCCTGATCCGCGAACTGTTTGGCCGCGAAGACGGCGGTCTGGGCTTCAGCTTCACCCGGGTCACCATCGGGGCGTCGGACTTTTCACTGGACCACTACAGCCTGGCCGACACGGCCGATCCTGAGCTGCGAAGCTTCTCCACCGCCCGGATGGAGGAATATGTCTTTCCCACCGTACGGCAGGCGCTTGCGGTTAATCCGGATCTCAAGGTCATGGCGTCGCCGTGGAGCGCGCCGGGCTGGATGAAGACCACGGGTTCGATGATCCAGGGCCAGCTCAAGCCCGAGCACTACGGAACCTATGCGGACTATCTGACCCGCTACGTTCGCTCGGCGGCCGGCCATGGCGTGCCCACCGATTATCTGAGCATCCAGAACGAGCCCGATTTCGAGCCTGACAGCTATCCCGGCATGCGCTGGGCGCCGACGGGGCGCGCGGAGTTCATCGGCCGGAACCTGGGCCCGACGTTCCGGTCCGCGGGAATCCGGACGCGGATCCTCGACTGGGATCACAACTGGGATCATCCCGAACAGCCGCTCGGCGTGCTCGCCGATCCGGTCGCCAACACCCAGGTCGCCGGCGTCGCCTGGCATTGCTACGGCGGCGAGGTAGCGGCCCAGAGCCAGGTGCGCGACGTTCATCCGGACAAGGATGTCTTCTTCACCGAATGTTCGGGCGGGAACTGGGCGGCCGACTTCTCGGACAGCTTCAGCTGGACGATGAAGGCCCTGATCATCGGCGCCACCGATCACTGGGCGCGCGGGGTTCTGATGTGGAATCTCGCCCTCGACGAAAATCACGGACCGCACGCTGGCGGCTGCGGCGATTGCCGCGGCGTGGTGACCATCGACAGCCGCACCGGGGCGATAGAGCGGAACCAGGAATACTATGCCTTCGGGCACGCGAGCCGCTTCGTGCGGCCGGGCGCGCGCCGCATTGCGTCAGTTGAACCCGAGGGCCTTCAGGGCGTCGCCTTCCTCAATCCGGACGGCGAGCGCGTGCTGATTGTCCTGAACGAGGCGGCCTCGTCCGTATCGTTCGGCATCCGCGACGGAGATCGGCGCGCATCGGCTGTCCTGCCTGCCAGAACCGCTGCCACCTACGTCTGGCGCCGGCCCCGATAGGGGGCGAATTCGGGGAACAGTGATCGGGATTGCAGCGGACGCTCAATTCGGATAGCAATTGGAAGCGCTTCCAATCACGATCTGAAAAGATCGCGGCAGGGCGCTGAAAAATAAAAGGGACGACCGGCCACAGGGTCGGCGGGGAAACACGAGGGGTCTACATGCGCAGCGATTTTGCAGGCGTTCGTTCGTCGGGATCCATGTCGAGGACGAAATTGTCCCTGATGTCGTCAGTGGCGGCGCTGGCCATCGCCCTGCCCGGCGCGGTTCTGGCCCAGGATGCCCAGACGCCGCAGGATCCGGACGCGACCCAGCTCGATGAAGTCATCGTCACCGGCATCCGGCGCGGGATCGCGGATTCGATCACCATCAAGCGTGACGAAACCTCCCTCGTCGAGGCGATCTCGGCCGAGGACATTGGCAAGCTGCCGGACGTTTCGATCGCGGAATCGATCGCCCGCCTGCCGGGCCTCGCCGCGCAGCGCGTCAATGGCCGCGCCCAGGTGATCTCGATCCGCGGCCTTGCCCCCGACTTCACCACCACCCTGCTCAACGGCCGGCAACAGGCCAGCTCCGGCGACAACCGCTCGGTGGAGTTCGACCAGTATCCATCGGAACTTCTGGCCAGCGTCGTGATCTACAAGACGCCCGACGCCGAAATCTCGGGCATGGGCCTTTCGGGCACGGCCGACCTGCGCACCGTGCGGCCCCTGACGTTCCGGGAGCGCGCCATCGCGGTCAATGTCCGTGGCGAACTCATTGAGGGCGACGCCCTCAATGACGACGTCCGCAACTACGGCGGCCGCGCCTCGATCAGCTATATCGACCAGTTCGCCGACGGGACATTCGGTCTGGCCCTCGGCTACGCCCATCTCGACTCGCCCTCGCAGAACCAGCACTACAAGGCCTATGGCTATGAGGCCTTCGGGTTCGCGGTCACGCCCGACAGCGCCGACGACGCGCTGATCCTGAATGGCCAGGAGCTGTTCGCCACCTCCCGTCTCAACACCCGCGACGCCTTCATCGCCATCGCCGAATGGCGCCCGAACGATCGCCTGCACAGCATTCTGGATCTCTACTATTCGAAGTTCGACCAGGAAGAGACGACCCGCGGGGCGCAGTGGTTCTCGAACGGCTGGGCTGACAACGCGACGTTCACCGACGTCCAGACAGAAGATCGCGGCGGCTCGACCTTCGCCCGCAGCGGCACCCTGAACGGCGGCGTGCCGATCATTCGCAACGACTTCAACACCCGTGAAGACGAGCTGTTCTCCGTCGGGCTGAACAACGAATATCAGATCGACGACCGGACCCGGGTTCGGGCCGATCTTTCCTACTCGAGCAACACCCGCGACGAGCAGATCCTGGAGACCTACGCCGGCTATGGTCTCGGCGCAGGCGGCGTCACGCCGGGAACCCCGAACGTGGGCCGCACCCTCGACACCATCACCTTCGAGGTGAACGACGACGGTTATCCGACCTATTCGGAAGGTCTGAACTATGCAGACGCCAACCAGGTCTCGCTGGGCGACCGGGCGCCCTGGGGCGGCTGGGGCCACGACGGCGCGATCCGTTTCCCGCACGTCGAGGAAAACATCTTCGCCGTCGACCTGAACGCCGAACGCGACCTTGACGGCTTCTTCACCAGGGTCTCGGCCGGCGTGAACTTCGCCAACCGCGACAAGATGAAACGCGTCGACGACTTCGACCTGTTCCTGAAGAACGGGCGCCAGCAGGTGCTGGTCGATCCGCAGTATCTGGCCAGCCCGACATCGCTGGGCTTCGGCGGCTTCGGCGAGGTGCTGTCGGTGGACCTGACCCGTGCGCTGGATGTCTACTACGACCGCGCCCCGATCCTGGACGCCAACTATTTCGACAAGAACTGGGATATCGAGGAGAAGGTCACGACCTTCTTCGCCAAGGCGGACTTCGAGGGCGGACGCTTCCGCGGCAACATCGGCCTGCAGATCGTCCAGCAGGAGCAGGAATCGACAGGTGTCGTCATCAATGCCCTCGAGCAAGGGCAGCCGATCGTGCCGACGTCGATCACCAAGGGCGCCGATTACACGGATATTCTGCCCAGCCTGAACCTGATCTATGATCTCGGCGGCGGCCACCGCCTTCGCTTTGCCGCGTCCAAGACGATGGCGCGTCCCCGTATGGACGAGATGCGGGCCAATGTGACGCCCAGCTTCGACGCGCTGGTTTGCACCGGCCAGCCGTGCACGCCGGGTCAGACCGTCAATCCATGGTCGGCCAGCGGCGGCAATCCCGAGCTCGAGCCGTGGCGGGCCGACGCCTACGATCTCGCCTACGAATGGTACGTGGACTCCACGACCTACTTCTCGATCGCCGCCTTCTACAAGGAGCTTGAGACCTACATCTACCAGCAGACCGGAACTTTCGACTTCTCCGGAATTCCCCTGCCCAGCACCGCCTCGGCTCTTGCGGGAATGGTCATCAGCCCGATCGGCCAGATCACCTTGCCGGCCAATGGGGACGGTGGCGTGGTCCAGGGGCTCGAGGTCAGCGGCGCGCTCAACTTCGGCACTATCTGGGAGCCGCTGGACGGCTTCGGGATGACCGGCAGCATCTCGTTCACCGAGTCCGATCTCAATCCCAGCCCGAACGGGGATGAAGTGCGAATCCCGGGTCTGTCGGGCATGGTCTACAACCTCACCGGCTATTACGAGCGCAACGGCTTCCAGGCGCGGATCAGCAAGCGCTTCCGCGAAGCCTTCAAGGGCGAGGTGGTCCAGCTGTTCGCGACGCGCGGCTACACTGAAATCCTCGACGACGAGCAGGTCGACGCCCAGATCGGCTACACCTTCCAGTCAGGGCAGCTCGAAGGGCTGGGGCTGCTGTTCCAGGTCAACAACCTGACGAACTCGCCGTATCGCACCCGTCTGGGTCTGGACACAGGCGGCACCACCACGGCCGATGGCGGGACGCTCCCGGAGACCTATGAGGAGTACGGGCGCCAGTTCCTGTTCGGCATCAACTACCGGTTCTAGGACGAGTCCGGGGCGCAGGGCGACTTCACGGCCCTCCCGGGGCCAATCTCCAGCATGAGTAATGAGTAGACGCATGACCTGCCTCCGACTGAAGCTCTGCGCCTCGCTGCTGCTGTTGGCCGCCTGCGCACCGATGCCCGCGAGCCATCCCGTTTCCCCCGCTGTGGCGGAATGGCCCGCGCTTCGGTCGCCGACGGCGCCGGACGCGGCGC
The DNA here is from genome assembly GCF_035561115.1 of Brevundimonas sp. Taxonomy (GTDB): domain Bacteria; phylum Pseudomonadota; class Alphaproteobacteria; order Caulobacterales; family Caulobacteraceae; genus Brevundimonas. The sequence goes on along the minus strand of NZ_DATMYH010000112.1, from coordinate 12,774 downwards.
TGGAGCGGCGTATCGCTGTGATCGTCGCCGGCATGACGCTGGAGCAGAAGATCGGGCAGATGACCCAGCCCGACGTGCGGTACATCACGCCGGACGAGGTGCGTCAGTACTACATCGGCTCAGTGCTGAACGGCGGCGGCGCCTGGCCCTCGATGAACAAGCACGCGACCGTAGCGGACTGGAGCGCCCTGGCGGACAGCTTCGCCCGGGCCGCCCTGTCCACCGATATGCCGACGCAGATCCCCCTGCTGTGGGGCACGGACGCGGTGCATGGGCACAACAACGTCGCTGGCGCGACCATCTTTCCTCACAACATCGGCCTCGGCGCCGCCCATGATCCGGAGCTGATCGAGCGCATCGGTCGCGCGACCGCGCAGCAGGTCCGCGCCACCGGCATCACCTGGGCTTTCGCTCCCACGCTGGCGGTCGGCCAGAACCGCCGGTGGGGCCGCACCTACGAAAGCTGGTCCAGCGACCCCGCCCTGGTCGCCCGCTACGCCACGGCCATGGTGAAAGGGCTGCAGGGAGAAATTTCGGGGGACGGCGACGTGCTGGCGACGGCCAAACACTATCTGGGCGACGGCGGCACCTTCAACGGCGTCGACCAGGGCGAGAACCGCGACACTCGCGAACAGCTGATCGCACAGGAGGCCGCCGGCTACTACGCCGCCCTGGACGCGGGCGTGCAGACGGTGATGGTATCCTACAGCAGTTGGAACGACGTCTCGACCGGACGCGACTACGGCAAGATGCACGGCAATCGCGAACTGATCACCGATGTGCTGAAGAACCGCCTCGGTTTCGACGGCCTGGTCGTGTCCGACTGGAACGGTATCGAACAGGTGCCGGGCTGCGCCAAGGATCGCTGCGCCCAGGCGGTGAATGCCGGCATCGACATCATCATGGTCCCCGAGGATTGGCGCGCGTTCATCGCCAATACCGCGACCGACGTGCGCGAGGGCCGGATTGCGGAATCGCGCATCGATGACGCGGTGACCCGTATCCTGCGCGTGAAAATGCGTTCGGGCCTGTTTGATCATCCAGCCTCGGCCAGCTCCTTCACTGGACGAGCCGCGGCCCTGGACGCCGGCGCCCTGGCCCGCGAGGCTGTGCGCAAATCCGTCGTCCTGCTCAAGAACGACAACCAGGCCCTGCCGCTCGCCCGCGGCCGCCGGATTCTGGTCGTGGGAGCCAGCGCCGACAGCCTGTCCAACCAGACCGGCGGCTGGTCGCTGACCTGGCAGGGCACCGAGAACAGCAACGCCGACTTCGCCACCGGCTCGACCTTGCTGGGCGCGCTGCGGCAGGCGCTGGGCGAAGCCAATGTGACCTACTCCGCCGACGGTTCCGGCGTGAACGTCGCGGACTTCGATACGGTCGTCGCCGTCCTGGGCGAGACGCCCTATGCCGAGTTCAATGGCGACGTCCGCTTCCCGACGCCGGTCCAGCACAGCACGATGTATCCCGCCGATCTCGCTGTCCTGCGCGCCGTCTCAGGCAAGGGCGTGCCGGTCGTGTCCGTGCTTTATTCGGGCCGGCCCGCCTACGCCAACGACCTGATCAACCTGTCAGACGCCTTTGTCGCCGCCTTCCTGCCCGGCACCGAAGGGGCGGGGCTGGCCGACGTCCTGACGGGGGGCCGCTACGACTTTTCCGGTCGCTTGTCGTTCGTCTGGCCCGGATCGGCCTGCAGCACAGGTGAGGCCCCGGGAGACATCGTCCAGTTCGCGCGAGGCTATGGCCTCAGCTATGCCGCCGCCCGCCCGGTCGGCCAACTGCCCTTGCCTGCCACGCCTGCGGCCTGCGAAGTCTCCGCTCCGTAACGCGGACCCGGAACCATGCAGCAGCTCAAGCGGATTCTGATCGTCGGCGGCGGCACGGCGGGCTGGATGTCGGCTACCCTGATGTCCAGGCTGTTCAAGGGCCTCTATGAGATCACCCTGATCGAATCCGAGGCCATAGGAATCATCGGCGTCGGCGAGGCGACGATCCCGGCGATAAAGAAGTACAATGAACTGCTGGGGCTCGACGAAAACGAGTTCATGCAGCGGACCCAGGGCAGCTTCAAACTGGGCATCCAGTTCGTCGATTGGTGGAAGCAGGGCTCAAGCTATATCCACGGGTTTGGCGTCATCGGCCGGGATCTGGAATGGCTGCGCTGCCACCAGTACTGGCTCAAATTGAACGCCCAGGGAGCCGCCTCGGACTTCGCCAACTATTCGATCAACACCGCAGCCGCGCTCGAGAACAAATTCATGCGGGCCGATCCAAAGATGGCGGACTCGCCGCTAGGCCATATCGCCCACGCCTTTCACTTCGACGCAGCGCTGTATTCCGGATATCTGCGCGGCCTGGCGGAAGCGTCGGGCGTCAGGCGGCGCGAGGGCAAGGTCGCCGATGTAGCGCTGCGGGGTGAGGACGGCTTCGTCCAGTCCGTGACCATGGACGATGGCGAAGTGATCGAGGCCGACCTGTTCATCGATTGCTCCGGCTTCCGCGGCCTGATCATCGAGCAGGCGATGAAGACCGGCTATGAGGACTGGACCCACTGGCTTCCCTGCGATCGCGCCATGGCCGTTCCTTGCGCCCGGATCGAGCCCTTCACCCCCTATACCCGGTCGACGGCGCGGCCCGCAGGCTGGCAATGGCGCATCCCGCTGCAGCATCGCACCGGCAACGGCCACGTCTATTCCAGCCAACACATGGACGACGGCGAGGCCGAGCGGCTCCTGCTTTCCAATCTGGATGGCGAGCAGCTCGCAGAACCCAACCGACTCCGTTTCGTCACGGGCAAGCGCAAGCAGATCTGGAACCGGAACTGCGTGGCGATCGGCCTGGCCAGCGGCTTCCTCGAACCGTTGGAATCGACCAGCATCCACCTGATCCAGTCAGCGATCATTCGCCTGGTGCGTCTGCTGCCCGACGCGAGCTTCGATCCGGCGACGATCACCGAGTTCAATCGTCAGAGCGACTTCGAATACGAGCGAATCCGCGACTTCATCATCCTCCACTACAAGGCGACAGAGCGGGACGACACGCCGTTCTGGCGCTACTGCCGCGACATGGAGGTCCCGGACACGCTCCAGCGCAAGATCGATCTGTTCCGGGCCAATGGACGGATCTTTCGCGAGGACGAGGAGCTGTTCGCTGAAGAAAGCTGGATCCAGGTCTTTCTCGGCCAGGGCGTGATCCCGCGCGCCTGGGACCCGCTGGTCGACATGAAGTCCGGGGCCGAGCTTCTGACCTTCCTCGGCGGCGTGGAAGAAGTCATCCGGAAATGCGTCGCGGTCATGCCGTCGCACGCCGCCTACGTCGCGCGCACCTGCCCCGCGGCCTGATCCGCCGTCCGACGATAGAGAAATGCGCTCTCCGGCTGTCGCCGGTCAGCCCGGTCCGAACCGGCCGTCTTGACGTCCTTCATGCCGCGCCAGCATAAGGGCGGCCCGTCCGGGCGGCGGCCGGCTTAGCTCAGTTGGTAGAGCGCCAGTTTTGTAAACTGGATGTCGCGGGTTCGATTCCTGCAGCCGGCACCACCGCTGCCTGTCAGCCGCCGCCCAGGGCGACCGCGATCCGGTAGACGACGAAGGCGGCCAGATAGGCCAGGCCGAACATGTAGGCCACCATGACCCACATCCATTTCCACGAGTTCAGCTCGCGCTTGACCACGCCCAGCGTCGCCACGCACTGGGGCGCGAAGACATACCAGGCCAGGAAGGCCAGACCGGTGGCCAGTGACCACTGGGCCGCCAGGGTGGCGCCCAGCAGGCTGGTCGCGCTTTCCGGATCGGCCACGGCGTAGACGGTGCCCAGGGCGGCCACGGCGACCTCGCGCGCGGCCATCCCGGGCACCAGGGCGATGACCATCTGCCAGTTGAAGCCGATGGGGGCGAAGATGGGCTCAAGCGCGTGGCCGATCATGCCGGCGAAGCTGTAGTCGATGGCCGGCGCGGTCGCGCCTTCGGGCGGATAGGGGAAGGTCGCCAGGGCCCAGACCAGGATCATCAGCGGCAGGATGATCCGCGCAGCCCGCTCCAGGAAGATGCGCGCCCGGAGCCACAGATTGAACAGCACGCTCTTCATGTCGGGCGTCTTGTAGGCCGGCAGCTCCATCATGAAGGGCTCGACCGCCCCCCGCCAGAACACCTTGCGAATGACGAACGACACCGCCAGGGCGCTGAGGATGCCCGAGGCGTACAGGCCGAACATCACCAGCCCCTGAAGGCTGGCGAAGCCCCATACCTGCTCGTCGGGAATGAAGGCGGCGATGATCAGGGTGTAGACCGGGATGCGCGCCGAACAGGTCATCAGCGGGGCCACCATGATGGTCGTCAGCCGGTCGCGCTTCGAATCGATCACCCGCGCCGCCATGATGCCTGGAATGGCGCAGGCGAAACTGGACAGCAGGGGGATGAAGGCGCGGCCGTGCAGCCCCGCTCCGCCCATGATCCGATCCATCAGGAAGGCCGCCCGGGCCATGTAGCCGAAGTCTTCCAGCAGGATGATGAACAGGAACAGGATCAGGATCTGAGGCAGGAAGACCAGCACGCTGCCGACGCCCGAGATCAGGCCGTCGACGATCAGGCTCTGCCAGACGCCGTCCGGGATCACCGTGGCGATCAGCGCGCCGAGTCCCGCCAGCACGCCTTCGATGCCATCCATCAGCGGCGTCGCCCAGGCGAAGACGGCCTGGAACATCACGAACAGCAGGGCGAGGAGGATCACGAGGCCGCCGACCGGGTGCAGCAGGACCGAATCGATCCGGCCCGTCAGGGTGTCCGGCCGCTCCGGCGGACGAACGCAGGCCTTCATGATCCGCTCGGCTTCGCGCGCCGCGCCCCGCAGGGCGTCGGCGTCGGGCGCTGCCCAGGCGTTGGCTGCGACCTGCGGCGCGGCGTCCACGACCCCGGCGATAGTCGTAATCAGCTCGTCGATGCCACGCTTGCGGGTCGCGACGGTGGTGACGATCGGCACGCCCAGTTCGGCCGACAGCCGCTCCAGATCGATCCGCAGGCCCTGACGCTGGGCGATGTCGTACATATTCAGGGCCAGCACCATCGGCCGGCCGACGGCCTTCAGCTCCAGCACCAGGCGCAGGATCAGGCGCAGATTGGTCGCGTCGGCGACGCAGACGATCACGTCCGGCGGGGTTTCTCCGGCCAACCGACCGAGGACGGCGTCGCGTGTGACCTCCTCGTCGGGGCTGCGCGCGCGCAGGGAATAGGTGCCGGGCAGATCCAGGACGGACAGGGTGCGGCCGTCCGGCGAGCGGATCACGCCCTCCTTACGCTCGACGGTGACGCCGGCGTAGTTGGCGACCTTCTGGTGCGCGCCGGTCAGGGCGTTGAACAGGGCGGTCTTGCCGCTGTTCGGATTGCCGACGAGCGCGACCCGCGCGCTCCGTACCGCCATATCCATCAGGCGGCGGCCTCTTCCGGAACGAAGACAGGTTCCGCGACGGCGACGATCTCGAACCGGACCAGCAGGCGGGCGGCCTCATGGCGGCGCAGGGCCACACGCATGTCGTCCACCTTCATCGCAATGGGATCGCGGCCGAACAGCCCCTCGTGCAGCAGTTCCACCCGCGCGCCTTCGACGAAGCCCAGCTCCAGCAGGCGGCGCTCCAGCTCCAGCGCATGCTCGTCCGCGGGCCCATGGTCGCCGACCTGGACGATCACGCCGCGGTCGCCCCGGCGGGCCTGGCTCAATTTGAAGATATCGGACATCACGTTCGCAACCATCGCCGCGGCCTTCCGCGTCTGTTGACAGTGATTATCAGGTGCGACTGGTTGCCGTCCAGTCCGACATGACGCCGCACGGTTGCCGGGCGTCGCGGTTCGGCTATCAAGGGCGGGTATTGCCGGAGCCGCTCATGACCCGCCACGTCCTCACCGCCCTCGCCGCTGTGACCCTGGCCGGCTGTAGCCAGGGCGAGGCCGGAGACAGCCGCCCCACGGCCCCCGCCAGACCGGCGCCAACGGCTGTTGAAAAGGCGACCCTGCTGGCCACCCTGCCCGCGCCCTACGACCAGGCCGATCTGGAGAACGGCCGCCGCATCTTCGCCCGCTGCCGCTCGTGCCACACGGTGACCGAGGGCGGCCCGAACATGACCGGGCCCAACCTGTACGGCGTCTTCGGCCGCCCCGCGGGCGGCCAGCCGAAGTTCAACTACTCCGCCGCCGTGAAGACGGCCGGCTTCACCTGGGATGCGGAGCACCTGGACCACTGGCTGGAGAACCCCCGCACCTTCCTGCGCGGGACCAGGATGAGCTTCCCCGGAATCCCGGACGCGACAGACCGCCGCGATGTCATCGCCTGGCTGAAGGTCGAGACCGGCTACGCGCCGCCCGCCGCCGAGCCCTCGACCGCCCTCGACCGGTCTCCGAAGAGTCCGCTGGCCACGGATTTTTAGCGGACATTGCGGACTCACCGGACTCTTCAGAACGACGGCGGACAGGGGTGACCGTGGAACAACCTTCATCCCGACAATTTAACGCAGCCGGCAGCAGTGCTGGGCAAACAGCCGTCCGCCAGAATTTTATTCTTCGTTTTGAGAGCTTTGGCGGAATTCCCGGTGCTATACAAAGCTGTGGCGGCGCGTCCTACTCCGCCGCAGCTGGCACGGCGTCATTCGCCGCCGCCTCGGTGGCTTCCCATTCCTCGATCTTGCGGGCCGTGTACTCCGGCGATTTCGTGAAGCGAGCCAGCACGCCGTAGATCACCGGCACCACGAACAGGGTCAGCAGGGTGGCGAACATGGCCCCGGCGAAGATGACCACGCCGATGGTCTGGCGGCTGCCGGCCCCCGCCCCCTGCCACAGCACCAGAGGCAGGGCGCCGAAGGCCGTGGCGATCGAGGTCATGATGATCGGGCGCAGGCGCAGGGTCGACGACTCTATGATCGCGTCGTGGATCGACCGGCCCTGATCGCGCAGCTGGTTGGCGAATTCGACGATCAGGATGCCGTTCTTGGCCGCCACCCCGATCAGGATGATCAGGCCGATCTGGCTGTAGATGTTGAGGCTTGAGCCCGCCATCATCAGGCCGAACAGGCCGCCGGCGGCCGCGAGCGGCACCGTCAGCATGATGACCGCCGGCGTGATCCAGCTTTCGAACTGGGCCGCCAGCACCAGGAAGACCAGCAGCAGGGCCAGGCCGAACGCCGCGGCGACCGCGCCGCCCGCCTCCTGCTGGTCACGCGCCGCCCCGCCCCATTGGGTGGTGACCACGCCCTGGGGCTGTTCGCGCGACACCCGGGTCATGAACTCGGTCGCGTCGGCCAGGGTCGTGCCCGGATTCAGGTCGGCCGAGATCGAGATCGCCCGCTGCCGGTCCAGCCGCCGCCGGTCCGGCGTGTCGCCCGAGGTCTGGGTCGTGACCACCGCCGACAAGGGCACCAGCTGTCCCGAGCCGGTCGCGACATACAGGGCCTCGAGGTCGCCTACGCTGCGCCGGTCGTCGCGTCGGGTCTGGAGGATGACATCGTATTCCTGGCCGCCGCGCAGATAGGTGGTGGCGCGGCGGGAACCGAACATGGTCTCCAGGGTCCGGCCGACGGCCTGGGCCGACACGCCGAGCGCGGCGGCCTTCTCGGAATCGACGTCGACCAGCAGGCGCGGCGCGTTGGGCTCGTAGTTCAGGCGCGGGCGCGAGAAGCCGGGGTTTTCCAGCGACGCGGCCAGCACCGGCTGCAGCCAGTTGTAGATGTCCTCGTATTCGGCCCCCGTCACGACCATCTCGATAGCGTTGGAATTGCCGCCGCCGCGCTGGAAGGCGCCGGGGACCGAGGCGTTCACCTGGGCGTCAGTCTGGCCGCGCAGCTTGCCATTCAGTTCCTGGGCGATCTCGTCGGCCGCCCGGTCGCGTTTGGACCAGTCGCTGAGGATCAGGCTGCCGTTGCCGGTGCTGAAGCCGCCCCCGCCGAAGCCGGGAGCCGAGATCAGATAGCTGTCGGCCTCGCCGCTGGCCTTGTACCCTGCAAGGATGGGCTCGATCCCCATCATGATCCTGCGCGTATAGTCAAAGCCCGCGCCCTCGGGGCCCTGGACGCGGATCTGCACCCGGCCGCGGTCTTCCGCCGGAACCAGCTCGTTGGGCAGGGCGAAGAACATGGCCGCCGCGCCTCCGGCGACCGCCAGCACCAGGGCCGACACGCCGACGACGGCGATCCGCCTGCCCAGCAGGGCCTGAAGCGAGTTCCGGTACGAATTGCGCAGCGCGTCCATGGCGCGATCGACCCGGCGCGCCAGCCAACCGCCGCCCGAGGCCGGCTTCAGGATGCGCGAGGCCAGCATCGGCGACAGGCTCAGGGCGAGGAAGGCCGAAAAAGCCACGGCCGCCGCGATCGCCGCCGCCAGCTCCACAAACAGCCGGCCGACATAGCCCGGCAGGAACAGCAGCGGCGCGAACACCGCCAGCAGCACGATCGTCGTGGCCACCACCGCGAAGAACACCTGCCGGGTTCCCCGCTCCGCGGCCACCAGCGGCGGTTCGCCGTGATCCAGACGGCGCTGGATGTTCTCGGTGACCACGATGGCGTCGTCGACCACCAGGCCGATGGCGAGAACCAGCGCCAGCAGCGTCAGCAGGTTCAGCGAGAAGCCGAGCGGGGCCAGGACGATGAAGGTCGACAGCAGGCAGATCGGCGCCACGATGGACGGGATGAAGGCCGCCCGCAGGCTGCCCAGAAAGACGAAATTCACCAGCGCCACCAGCGCCAGCGAAATGCCGATGGTGATCCAGACCTCCTCGATGGCGTGGGAGGTGAAGACCGAGTTGTCGGACCCGACGACCAGTTCGGTTCCTGCGGGCAGGCTGGGACGCACCTGCTCCAGCATGTCCTTGACGCCCTTTGAGATGGCCAGGTCGTTGGACTGGGCCTGGCGGGTGACCGCAAGGCCGATCTGGTCCTGTCCATTGCCGCGGAACAGGCGGCGGTCTTCGGCCGGCGCTTCCTCGATGCGGGCGATGTCGCCCAGTCGGGTGACGTAGGCGGACTGGCCCTGGATGGCGCCCGAAGCGCCGCTGGGCAGGACGGTCGCCGAGGAGGCTGCGCCGGTCTGGGTCCCGACGGTCGCGCCGGAGCCGCGCGTGCCGACAGGCAGCTGGCGGAAGTCCTCGGCCCGGGCATAGGTGCGGGCGACGCGGACCGTATAGTCCTTCTGACCCGACTCGAGCTGGCCGGCGGGCAGTTCGACGTTCTGGGCCGTCAGGGCGGTCTCGACGTCGGTGACCGTCAGGCCGCGGGCGGCGAGCGCCGAGGCGTCCAGCCAGATGCGCATGGCGTAGCGTTGCTCGCCGTATATCTGCACCTGGGCCACCCCGGGAACGGTCGCCAGACGGTCGATCAGATAGCGGTCGGCGTAATCCGTCAGCTCCAGCCGGTTCATCCCCGTCGATCGCAGGAACAGGATCATGATCGGCTGACTGTCGGTGTCGGCCTTGGACACTTCCGGCGGCTGGGCCTGATCCGGCAGACGGCCGACGACGCGGGACACCCGGTCGCGCACGTCGTTGGCGGCGTCGTCGATGTTGCGGTCCAGCGAGAATTCGATCGAGACGTTGGAGCGGCCGTCGCGGCTGGAGGAATTGATCCGCTCCACGCCCTGGATGCCGGCGATCTGCTGTTCGATCGGCTCGGTGATCCGGCTCTCGATGACTTCGGCCGAGGCTCCGGCGTAGCTGGTGCTGACCGAAACGATCGGCGGGTCCACGTCGGGCAGTTCGCGCACCGGCAGGAAGAAGAAGGCCGCGGCCCCGATCACGCACAGGACGATGGCGGCCACCGCCGCGAACACCGGGCGGCGGACGGCCAGATCGGACAGCATCATCGGGCGGCGCCCTGCACGGGAGCGGCGGCGGCCGGGCGAGGTGCGCCCTGCCCTCGTCCGCCGCCTTGCCCGGCGACGTTGACCGGCGCCCCCGGCTGGATGCGGTTCAGACCCGAACCGACGATGCGGTCGCCCAGGTCCAGTCCGGACAGTATCTCGACAAAGCCGCCCTCGACCGAACCGGTCTCGACCTCCACCCTCTGGGCGGTGGAGCCCTTTTCGCCCCTGGCGATACGATAGACGAAGGCGCCGTCGCCTTCATATTGCACCGCCGCCTCGGGCGCGGCCGGGGCGTTGCGCTGGCCTTGCTGGACGGCGACGCGCACGGCCATGCCGGGGCGGATGCGGTAGCCGGGATTGGGGATTTCGGCGCGCGCGGTGACGGCGCGGGTCTGTTCGTTGATGCGGGTGTCGATCAGGGCGATGCGGCCGCTGAACACTTCGTCGCCATAGGCGTCGATCATGGCCCGGATCGGCGTCCCGGTGCGCAGCACGCCCAGATACCGTTCCGGCACGGGGAAATCGACGCGGACGACGTCGATATCGTCCAGGGTGGTGATGACGCCGCCGGGACTGACCAGGGTGCCCGCGGTCACCGAGCTGAGGCCCAGCACGCCTGCGAACGGAGCGCGGATCAACCGGTCGCCGCGGCGCGCCTGGGCCGCCGTCAGCGAGGCCCGGGCGGTCGCCAGCGCCGTCTCGGCGTCCTCGGCCGTGACGCGCGGCGCGATGCCCCGCTCGGCCAGCGCCCTGTAGCGGTCGTACTGGCGCTGCGCCTGCGCCACCTGGGCGCGCGCCTCGATGATCCCGGCGTCTTCCTCGCGCGCCTGCAGCTCAACCAGCGGCGCGCCCGCCGCGACCCTCTGGCCGTCCGTGAACAGGACACGCGTGATCAGTTCGCTGGTCGAGGAGGTGATGTTGACCGAGCGGCGGCCGCGCGCCACGCCCAGAACCCGGATCTCGTCGGTGAAGGACCGCGCGCCGACCACCGCCGCGGAGACCGTCTGGCCGCGCCCGCCCCCGGGGCCGCCGCGGCCGCCCGGTCCGCCGCCCGCCTTTTCGTCGCCGGCGAAGGCCAAGCGCAGGACGACCGCCACCACCATCAGGCCCAGCAGGACCGCGGCGGCGATGAGGAAGAAATGGCGTTTGATCACGCGTGAGGCTCTCTGGCGATGGAACGAGCCGACTTAGCGGCTGACGCCGTCGACGCAACTAAAGTCCATGTAACGGTTGTTGTTTGCGTTTCCGTCGCCGGAAAGGCCCGCGACGCCGCGGTCAGAACCGGCGCCACAGGGCGACGACGGGCCCGCCGCCTTGCGGCGTCTCACGACCCGCGACCGCCTGACGCCATCCCGCCTGCAGACTCCAGTCGCCCAGATCGCGGACCAGCGAAGCCTCGACCGACAACCAGCGGGCGCCGTCGTCGTCCGCCTGTCCGCCATAGGCCTGGGCCAGCACCATCCAGTCGTCGCCGAAGTGCGCGCCGGCGGTGGCGTCGACGCGGGTCTCGTCCGGCAGGCCCTGACGCATGCGGCGCGCGCCCTGCACTTCGACAAAGCCGCCGCTGGAGCCCCAACGGCCGCCTGCGCCGCCGAACGATCGTCCGATAGATGCCCGCATTTCCCAGTCGCTGTCGCCCTGCCCCGGCGGGGCGTAGCCGGCGTTGCGGCCTTCGCCGCCGTCGGCGTAGCCGCCGTACAGGCTGACGGCGGTGCGATCGTCGCGCCAGGCCTGCCACGTCACCCCGATCTCCAGCGGCCCGCGTCCCTCATAGTCGACGAAGGCGTCCTCGCCCGATTGCCAATCGCCCTTGAGCTGAAAGGTGAAACGGTCGGTCAGGCCGTATTCGGCGAAGACGCTGGCGACGGAGTCCCGGCGCTCGGCCGGCAGGTCGGCCAGCGAACCGTCCGTGTCGAAGCCGCGGTCGGCGCGCATGTCCTCGTATTTCAGGATCACCTGTCCGCGCCCCTCGGGCTGGGTCCAGGGGCCCGCGCAGGCGGTTCCGGCTCCCGCGAGGGCCGCCAGTCCGATCAGCAGCCCCCCGGCCGACCTCAAGCGTCGTAGCCCGGGGACTTTCGGTCCAGCATCCGCAGGGCGCCGGGCCATGCCAGGCCGGAGATGAAGCCGATGCCCTTGCCCTGTTCCTTCGTCTCGGCCTGGGCGGCGTCGGGGGCGAACAGCACATGCTCGCGTCCCCCCGACAGCGCCGCCACCTGCTGGGCGCAGGCGCGCTCGAGGAAGAACATGCCGACCCAGGCCGCGGCGGCCGTCTGGCCGACCGCCAGCGTTCCGTGATTGCGCAGCAGCATCAGCGGCTTGTCGCCCATATCCGCCACCAGCCGTTCACGCTCGTCGTGGTTCAGCGCCAGCCCCTCATAGCCGTGATAGGCGACCTGATGCTGCAGCAGACAGGCGTTCTGACCGATCGGCAGCAGGCCCTCTTTCTGCGCCGCGACGCCGACCCCGGCGACGGTGTGCAGGTGGATGACGAAACGGGCGTCCTCCCGCGCCGCGTGGATCGCGGAGTGGATGGTGAAGCCGGCCGGATTGATGAAGCTGGTCGTCTCCTGGACGATGTTGCCGTCCAGATCGACCTTGACCAGCGACGAGGCGGTCATCTCCTCGAAATACCAGCCGTAGGGGTTGATCAGGAAGTGATGCTCGGGTCCGGGCACGCGGGCCGAGATGTGGGTGAAGATCATGTCGTCCCAGCCGTGCAGGGCCACGAGCCGGTAAAGCGCAGCCAGCTCGACGCGGGCCGCCCATTCCGCCTCTGACACCCTCGACTTGAGCGTTGTGGTCGCGCCGTCGGCCATGATCGTCTCCTCGTTGTGGCGCACGCTCGCGCCGGACCGGCCCGGCGTCAAGATTCAGCTTCCGTTAACCGCGTCTTAGCGTCCCGCTTGTTAGCTCGGCTGTGTCGAACTCCATCGGCTCGCCGGAGACG
>NZ_DATMYH010000111.1:0-31200 GCF_035561115.1 Brevundimonas sp. | reverse complement strand
CCGCCCGCCACGTCATGCCCGCGTCGGTCGCCACCGCGCCGACGGCGAGGCGGACCCTGGTCGGGATCTGTTCGGACTGCTGGAAATAGTGTTCGGCCGCCAGCGACAGGCTCTCGCCCTCGATGGGCGTGATGCCCTGGGTGCGTTCGAAATCGGGACCGCGGTCCAGCGTCATGACGAAGACGCCCTGCCCCAGCAGCGAGCGCGCGCCCGGCCGTGCGAAGCCTTGCGACGCCGCCGCCACCTCGGCCTCGTCGAACCGGCAATAGCCGCGCATATGACCCTGCGTGTCGTAGTCGGCGACGACGTAGCGCACCGGCCCGTCGCCCTGCGCCTGCACGATCAGCCGCCCCTCGAATTTCAGGCTCGATCCCACCAGCGCGGCCAGGGCGCAGGCCTCGCCCAGCAGGGCCGCGACCGGCTCCGGATAGGCGTGGGCCGACAGGATGGCGTCGATGGTCTCTCCCAGCCGCACCAGCCGGCCGCGCACGGGCCAGCCCTCGATCTGGAAGGCGGCGGCCAGATCGTCGGCGGGATGAGCGGGCGTCGTATGCGCGTGATCGGTCACGGGCGTCCTCGGAAAGGGCGATTGTGCGGAAGCGCCGTCAGATAGGCGCGGCCATCGCGAATGGTAAGACCTGCATGCTACAGCAGGAACCGGCGGGGCCTCGGTCCCGTTCGTTCAAGACCCGATTCAAGCGCAAAGACCCGGCGGTTTCATGACCAAAGCAACCCTCAAGCCCCTGAACCAGCAGGCCATCGTCATCACCGGCGCCACCTCGGGCATCGGTCTGGCCACGGCGCGGCGGGCGGCGAGGGCCGGCGCCTGCGTCTTCCTGATCGCGCGCGGCGAAAACGACCTGAAGGCGCTGTGCGAAGAACTTCAGGGCGCGGGGGCCAGGGCGGCCTGGGCCGTCGCCGACGTTGCGGACTACGACGCCCTGGCCGAGGCCGCGGAAAAGTGCGTGCGCCTTTTTGGAGGCTTCGACACCTGGGTCAACAACGCCGGCGTCTCCATCTTCGGCAATATCCGCGCAACCACGCTGGAGGATCAGCGCCGGTTGTTCGAGACCAACTACTGGGGCGTGGTCAACGGCTCGATGATCGCCGCCGACCACCTGCGCGAACGTCCGGGCGGCGGGGCCATCATCAATGTGGGATCGATTCTGTCCGACGCGCCGATTCCGATCCAGGGCGTCTATTCCGCCTCCAAACATGCGGTGAAGGGCTTCACCAACGCCCTGCGCATGGAGCTGATGCGCGAACAGGCGCCCATCACCGTGTCGCTGGTCAAGCCGTCGGCGATCGACACGCCCTACAACAGGCACGCCCGCAACCTGACGGGTCAGGCGGTGCAGAACCCCCAGCCGGTCTACGCCACCCATGTGGTGGCCGACACCATCCTGTACTGCGCCAGCCATCCCATCCGCGAGATCACCGTCGGCGGCGGCGGGCGGCTGATCGCCAGCTTCTATTCCGCCCTGCCCGGTCTGGCGGAACCTCTTTTCGCCCGGTTCGCTCCTAGCCTGATGCGGGACAGAGGTTCCGCGTATCAGCCGTTCGACGACGGGCTCTACGACCCCACCGCGGACGGCCTCGATGAAGAGGTTCACTATCCCATGGTCCGCCAGTTCTCAGCCCTCGCCGAAGTTCGCAAACACCCGGGAATCGCCGGCGGCGTCGTCGCCGTCCTCGCCGGAATCGGCATCGCCGCCCTGCTGTTGAACCAGCGTTCGGGCCCCACCCGCTATGAGCGGCTGCGCAGCCGCATCGACCCGCGAGGCTGGATCGACACCCACGCCCTGCGCGACCGCTTTGGCGATCTGGCCGAAACCGTGCGCCACGGCCTGACGGACGCGGGCGAACGCGCCTCCGACTTCAGCGAAGAGGCCCGGCACCGGGGCGAGCGCATCCTCCACGGTGCTCGACATTCCTCGCGCAAGGCCTTGAAGAAGCACGGCAAGACTGCCCGTCGCTACGCCCATGACGCCGGCGACTACGCCCGGGATCACGCCCGCGAGGGCGGCGCCGTCCTGGCCCTGGCCACCATCGCCGCCGCCATTGGCGCCGCCGCCCTTGAAGCGCGCCGCCCCGACAGCCGCCTGCGCAGTCTCGGCAAATTCTGACGCCTGCGTCCAAATCCGACGTAGCGCCCTGCCATCATGATCGCCGGTCGCCCTTTGCGGGGCGGCCGGCGATTCAGTTCGGGCGAAGTGGACTCAGTGGACTCTGTGGACTCTTCGGACTGTGTTTTTCTGAACCCGGGCCGACCCCATTGCTGCAACTGCGAAGGTGGGCCAAGGTCACGCCATGGCTGATCCGGCGACCTTCGTCTTCGACTTCGATTCCACCCTCGTCCGTATCGAGACGCTGGAGGCTCTGGCGGACATCGCCCTGGCCGGCGCCGCCGACGCCGCGGCCGTCGGCGCCGAGATCGTGCGCCTGACCGATCAGGCCATGACCGGCGAGATGCCGTTCGGAGAGGCCCTGCGCCGCCGTCTCGAGCTGTTGCCCCTCACCCGGGACCATGTGGCCGAGCTGGCCGCCCGGATTCTGGACGAGGGCACGCCCTCGGTGCGGCGCAACCTGCGCTTCTTCCACGACAACGCCGACCGCATCATCATCCTGTCCGGCGGTTTCCGCGAGATCATCGCTCCCCTGGCTGATCACCTTCACATCGCGCCCGATCGCGTGCTGTGCAACGACCTGACCTATGATCTCGAAGGCCGCGTCACGGGGGTCGACGAGAACAATCCTCTCGCCCACGCCGACGGAAAGGCGGTCGCCGTGCGCGCCCGGGCCTTCCCCGAGCCCGTCGTCATGATCGGGGATGGCTGGACCGACGCCGAGGTCCGGCTCTCGGGGGCGGCGGACCGTTTCCACGCCTTCACCGAGATCGTGCGCCGCGAGCGGGTCGTCGCCGCGGCGGACTTCGAGGCCCCGTCGATGGACGAGTTTCTTCACACCGAAGGTCTGGCCGGCCGCTGGTCCTATCCCCGCGCGCGAATCCGCATCCTGCTGCTGGAGAACATCCATCCGGCCGCCGTCGAACGGCTGCACGAGGCCGGCTATTCGGTCGAGACCATGAAGGGCGCCCTGGACGAGGAGGCCCTGATCGAGGCCCTGCAGGGCGTGCACGTCCTGGGCGTGCGATCCAAGACCCAGGTCAGCGCCCGCGTGCTGGAGGCGGCGCCCCGGCTGATGGCGATCGCCGCCTTCTGCATCGGCGTGAACCAGATCGATCTCGAGGCGGCCGCCGCCCGCGGCGTGGCCGTCTTCAACGCCCCCTATTCCAACACCCGGTCGGTGGTGGAACTGGCCGTGGGCCTGACCATCGCCCTGATGCGCGACGTGGCCGACAAGTCCGCCGCCATGCACCGCGGCGAATGGAACAAGTCCGCGACCGGCTCGCGCGAACTGCGCGGCAAGACCCTCGGCATCGTCGGCTACGGAGCCATCGGCTCGCAGCTGTCGGTGCTGGCCGAAGGTCTGGGCATGCGCGTCGTCTTCCATGACCTGACCGAACGGCTGGCGCTGGGCAACGCGCGCCGCATGGCCTCGCTGGACGCCCTGCTGGCCGAGGCCGACGTCGTCAGCCTGCACGTCGACGGCCGCGCGGACAACGCCGCCCTGATCGACGCAGCGCGCCTGTCGAAGATGAAGCCGGGCGCCCTGCTGGTGAACCTGTCGCGCGGTCATGTCGTCGACATCGGCGCCCTGGCCCAGGCCTTGGGCGCCGGCCGGATCGGCGGCGCGGCCATCGACGTCTTCCCCGACGAGCCCGCGACCAACGCCGACCCCTTCGACAGCCCCCTGCGCGGCCTGCCCAACGTCATCCTGACCCCGCACATCGGCGGCTCGACCGAGGAGGCCCAGGAAGCCATCGGAGAATTCGCCGCCGAACGGCTGCTGGCCTACCTCAACCGCGGCGACACCACCTTCTGCGTCAACCTGCCCAATGTGCAGCTGGCCGAGGTGACGGGCGCCCACCGCATCCTGCACATCCACCGCAACCAGCCCGGCGTCCTCGCCGAACTGAACCGCGAACTGACCGCCGCCGGCCTGAACATTCTCGGCCAGCACCTGAAGACCGACGAACGCACCGGCTATGTCATCACCGACGTCGACCGCGACTACGATCCGGAAGCCCTCCGTGCCCTGAAGAGTGTTGCCGGAACGCTGCGTTTCCGCATGCTGCACTGAATACCTTCCCTGACGGCATCTTGCGCGGACGCGAAACCGGCGCACACTGCCCTCAACGGTCGCATGATGACGGCCGAGGGAGGATCATCGATGTCTCGTTTCCTGCGCAGCGCGGCGCTTGCCGCACTGACGGTCGCCGCCGCCGGCGCCATGGCCTCGGCCGCCAGCGCCCAGAGCTACGGCCGTCTTGTCGTGTTCGGCGACAGCCTGAGCGACAACGGCAACCTGTATGCGATCTCGGGCCAGCCGACCTCGCCGCCGTATTTCCAGGGTCGCTTCTCCAACGGCCCGGTTTTCACCGAGCTTCTGGGCTTCAGCGCCGGGCGCTATACGGCCGGCGCGCCGGTCACCGGCAGCGTCAACTACGCCTTCGGCGGCGCCCGGACCGACAGTTCGGCCAGCCCTCCCGGCATGCGCAACCAGCTGCTGGCCTACACCGGCGCAGGCGGGACCTTCGGCTCGACCGATCTGGTCAGCATCCTGGGCGGAGCCAACAACATCTTCCAGGCCGTTCCGGCGGCGGGAGCCTCGGCCAACCCGACGGGCGTCATCCGGCCTGTGGCCCTGGCCGCGGCGGCGGACATCAACTTCATCGTCAACAACGTGGCGACCGCGGGCGCGGGAACCATCCTCGTCTCGAACCTGCCTAATCTCGCCCTGACGCCGCAGTTCAACCAGGGAGCCGGGGCGCCCGCCGCGCCGCTCGCGGACTACGCCGGCACCCAGTTCAACGGGGCGCTGCTGAACGGCCTGATGACCACGGCCGCGGCCCGCCCGGGGTCCAACATCATCCTGATGGACCTGTACAAGATCGGCGCGACCCTGGCCGGCAATCCGGGCGCCTTTGGCCTGACCAATGCGCGGGACGCCTGCTTCAACGGCGTGACCATCTGCGCCACGCCCGGGACCTATCTCTACTGGGACAGCGTTCACCCCACCGCGGCCGGCCATCAGCTGCTCGCCCGGCTTGCCAATGACTATCTGTACTACGGCGACATCGGCGCCCAATCGTCCGTCCAGGCCGAGACCGCCTTCCGCCAGCGGGAGGACCTTCTGGATCTGTCCAGCGAAGGCCTGTCGGGGCGCGCCGCCTGGGAAGCCGGCACTCACATGACCTTCGGGGCCATCGCCGACAGCGTCGAAACCGACGCCCGCGGCAGCGTGGCGGCGGCGGACGCGACCGGCTGGGGCGTCCGCGCCGGTCTGGATCACGTCGCGTCCGAAAGCACGCGGATGGGCTTCACCGCCACCTACCGCATGGCCGAGGTCGAGGCCGGCGCCATGGCGTTCGATGTCGAATCCTTCGCCATCGACGCGTTCGCAGGCTGGCGTTCGGGCTCCATGTTCGTGAACGCCACGGTCGGCGGCTCGATCGATCAGTATGACGACATCACGCGCGTCACCTCGGTGGCTCCGATCGTCCACACTGGCCAAACCGACGGTGGAAGCCTGGGCGCCCGCGTCCAGGGCGGCGTCTGGTTCGACATGGGCGGGATCAGCCTGTCGCCGCGCGCCGCGGTCAGCTTCGTCTCGACCGACGTGAACGGCTACACCGAACAGGGCGTCGCGGCCCAGTACGAGTATCAGGACCGCACCGTCCAGGCCGCCAGCGGGGAAGTCTCGCTGAGGGCCGAAGGCGGCGGCGACGGCTTCAGCTTCTATGCCGAGGGCGGCTATCGCGACTCCTTCGGCGACAGCAGCGACGCCGTCCGCACCCGGATCACCGCCAATCCGGCCCAGATTCTGGCCCGGGAGATCGAGGATCCCTTCGGCGGCTCCCTGATCGCCTCGGCCGGCGTCGACGCCGACCTCGGCCCGGTGAGCATGAACATCGGCTATCGCGGCCGCTTCGGCGACCAGGCCGACAGCCACGTGGGCGCCATCACCTTCCGCCTGCCGCTGTAGGCGAAGACGCCACCCGACAAGGGGCGCGCGATCCTGACGGGTCGCGCGCCCTTTTTCGTTCCACCCTGCGACGACCTGACGCGTTCGCTCGCCCCAAAGTAGCCCCCGCAGCCTCCTAGAACGGCGCTCTCTCCGGTCGCTGGCCGCAGTGTGTCGCGTTTGTTGCGGCCCGCCGGCGCCCCTCCCCCCCTGCTCTCGCGAGCCGAATACGGAGCCGACGCCGCATGCGACGCCTGTTGCCGACCGCCCGGTCGTTTCTCATCCATTCCGGCCAGGCCGCCGTCCTGGCAGGCGTAGCCGTCCTGGCCATGGCCGCCGCGCCGCTGTCGGCCCCCGACCCGATCGCGCCGGTCGCGACCTTCGCCATTCCCGAAGCTCCGCCCGTCACCGCCGTGGCCGAGGCGGCCGGTCCGGTCACCCGCCTGATCGCTTTCGACAGGCCCGTGAAGGACTATGCGATCAACTCCCCCTTCGGTCCCCGCCGGATGCCCGGCCAAGCCATGCGCAACCATGAGGGCGTCGACATCGCGGCCCCGCAGGGAACCGGCGTCTTCGTCGCCGCCGAGGGCGAAGTCGTCCGCACCGGCTATGACGCGGCGGGCTACGGCCGGTTTGTCGAAATCCGCCACCCCAACGGCATGAGCACCCTCTATGGCCACCTCAGCCGTCTCGATGTGGCGTCGGGCGACCGCGTCGAGGGCGGCCAGCGCATCGGTCTGGTCGGCTCGACCGGGCGTTCGACCGGCCCCCATCTGCATTTCGAGGTCCGCCGTGGCGATCGTCAGGTGAATCCTGTCAAGGTCCTGGGGCGCGAGTTCCAGGTCGTGGTGCAGACCGCCGCCGCCTGAATTCCGGCCCACGGCCACGGTTTCTTCACCACTCTTCCGCGATAGTCTCGCCGGGAGGGTGTATTGGAACGCGTCATCTACCGCATAGCGTTCGATCACGACCGGCGCCGCTGCGAGGCCGCCGGCCGCGTTTGCGTTCCCGGCATGGGACCCGCGAGTCCGGCATGGTCGTGACCGCCGTTCTCGCCGCCCTGGTCGCCGGGATCGTCGGCGCGTTGGCCGTACTGGCCTGGACCGGCTTGCGGTCGCGTTCCGACGCCTTGGCCCAGATCCGTGAAGCCATCGACGCCATGCCCGACGGCCTGGCCTTCTATGACGCCGACGACCGGCTCGCCCTGTGGAACCACCGCTACGCCGAGGTGAACCCGGAACTGTCGTCCAACCTCAAGGTCGGGATGACCTTCCTTGAGATCATCAGGATCGGGCTGACCGAGGGCCTCTATGCCGACGCGGTCGGCCGCGAGGATGAATGGATCGCCGAACGGCTGAAGTCGCGCCGGGCGCTGTCGACCACCATCGAGCAACGGATCGCCGGGGATCGCTGGCTGCGCGTGTCTGACCGCCTCACGTCCGCGGGCGGCACCGTCACGGTCTGCACCGACATCACCGACCTGAAGAACGACGCCGTCGCCCTGGCCGAGGCCCGCGACGCCGCCCAGGCGGCCAGCAGCGCCAAGAGCCAGTTCCTGGCCAATATGAGCCATGAGATCCGCACGCCGCTGAACGGCGTCATCGGCCTGGCCCAGGCGATGTCCCGAACCGAACTTTCGGCCGATCAGCGGGAGATGCTGGAATTGATCCAGTCGTCCGGCCGCACCCTTCAGGTCCTGCTCAGCGACATTCTCGACCTCGCCCGCGTGGAATCCGGTCGGCTGGAGCTGGCCGAGGAAATCTTCGATCTGGGCCGCGCGGTCCGCGAGGCGGCGCATCTCTACGAAAGCGCCGCCAGCGAGAAGGGCCTGCAGTTCTTCGTCGAGATCGCGCCCGACGCCGACCTCTGGATCGCCGGCGACGTCGTACGGCTCAAGCAGATTCTGACCAACCTGGTTTCCAACGCCGTGAAATTCACCAGCACGGGTTTCGTCAGCCTGACAGCCGCGCCCGGTCCGGACCGGGATGGCGTCCCGACCCTGCGGTTCTCGGTCGAGGATACCGGCATCGGCTTTGACTGCGAAACCCGCGAACGCCTGTTCAGCCGCTTTGAACAGGCCGACGGCGCCATCACCCGCAAATTTGGAGGCTCGGGCCTGGGTCTCGCCATTTCGCGCCAGCTGGCCGAGATGATGGGCGGCGACCTCGATTGCGAAAGCGAACCCGGCGGCGGCTCAGCCTTCATCCTCACCATCCCCTTCCGCGCCGTGGAGACCCCCGCACCCGCAAGCCTGTCGCCGGTCGGAGCGGCTGACGGCGATCAACCCCTGATCCGGGTCCTGCTGGCCGATGATCACCCGGTGAACCGCAAGGTGGTCGAATTGATTCTGGCCCAGGCCCCGGTCGAGATCACGTCGGTCGAGGATGGCGCCCGGGCGCTTCAGGCCTGCCGCGACGCTGACTACGACCTGATCCTGATGGACATGCAAATGCCGGTGATGGACGGCCTGACGGCGACCCGCGAAATCCGGCTGCATGAAGCCGCCATGGGCTTGCCGCGCACCCCGATCGTCATGCTGACCGCCAACGCCCTGGCCGAACATATCTCCTCGGCCGAAGCGGCCGGCGCGGACCGGCATCTGGCCAAGCCTTTCGACGCGGCCGAACTTCTGGAGCTTGTCGTCGCGCTGCCACGTGCGGCGGCCGAGGCTATGGCCGCCTGATCCCTACTCGTAGCCGTGAGCGGCTTCGTTGATGACCTGCGAAGGCATGGACGAGAAGTCGACGCTGACGGGCTGGGCCGCCTTGGCGCGGAACGTCTTGATTACATGCTCCAGCCGTCGCCGCACCTCGCGCTCAGCCTCCGTCCCGTCGGTCAGGTTCAGCGGAGCGAGACAGAAATCGATGATGGCGGTGGGGTTGTCGAGAGGTTGCATGGGGCGTCTCCTGCCTATTCGGCCGCCACGAACTGGGCGGTCTCGGTGGAATCCTTCAGCGCCGTCGTCGAGGACTGGCCGTTGGAGATGACGGTGGCGACCTGGTCGAAATAGCCGGTCCCGACCTCGCGCTGGTGGCGGGTGGCGGTGTAGCCGGCGGCCTCGTTGGCGAACTCCCGCTGTTGCAGCTCGGAATAGGCGGCCATGCCGCGGTCGCGGTAGCCGTCCGCCAGCTCGAACATCGAGTTGTTGAGGGCGTGGAAGCCGGCCAGGGTCACGAACTGGAATTTGTACCCCATGGCCCCCAGCTCGCGCTGGAATTTGGCGATGGTGGCGTCGTCGAGTTTGGCCTTCCAGTTGAACGACGGCGAGCAATTGTAGGCCATCAGCTTGCCGGGATGTTCGCGGTGAACCGCTTCCGCGAACCGGCGGGCGTCGTCCAGATCGGGGTGCGAGGTCTCCCACCACAGGACGTCGGCGTATTTCGCATAGGACAGGCCGCGCGCGATGCAGTGGTCCAGCCCCGTGCCGGGCTTCAGACGGAAGAAGCCTTCGGGCGTGCGATTGTCGCGGTCGATGAAGGGGCGGTCGCGCTCATCCACGTCCGAGGTGATCAGCTGCGCCGACTCGGCGTCGGTGCGGGCCACCGTCAGGGTCGGCGTGCCCATGACGTCGGCGGCCAGGCGGGCGGCGATCAGGTTGCGCTCATGCGCCTGGGTCGGGATCAGCACCTTGCCGCCGAGGTGGCCGCACTTCTTCTCCGAGGCCAGCTGGTCCTCGAAGTGGACGCCGGCCGCGCCCGCCTCGATGAAGGCCTTCATGATCTCGAAGCTGTTCAACGGTCCCCCGAAGCCGGCCTCGGCGTCGGCGACGATGGGGGCGAACCAGTCGCGCTTCGCGCCGCCCTCGGCGTGCTCGATCTGGTCGGCGCGCTGCAGGGTGCGGTTGATCCGGCGGCACAGTTCAGGCGCGGCGTTGGCGGGGTACAGGGACTGGTCCGGGTACATGGCTCCCGCCGTATTGGCGTCCGCCGCCACCTGCCAGCCCGACAGATAGATGGCCTTGAGCCCCGCCCGGACCATCTGCATGGCCTGATTGCCCGTCACGGCGCCCAGGGCGTTCACGAAAGGCTCGTCGTGCAGCAGTTCCCACAGACGGTTGGCGCCGCGCGTGGCCAGGGTGTGGGTCACCGGAAACGAACCACGCAGCCGCAGCACGTCCTCGGGCGTGTAAGGACGCTCGATGCCATCGAAGCGGCCGTAGGGCGAGGGAACCAGGTCGGCGAAGGTCGTCATGGCGGTCTCTGTCCGGATCGTGCCGTTACGGCGGGTATCCGCAAGCAGAACACGCGGCAGTCACGAATGACACACGAAAGCACCCGCAATTCCTGTCATTCAGTCATAATATGACACTTGCTGTTAAGTCATTTTGTGACCTAATGCGACCATGGACGCTGTTCCGGATCGCAAACTCTTCCTCGGCGGCCGCCTCAAACGGCTGCGGCGCGACCTCGCCCTGACCCAGACCGCCATGGCCGCCGACCTCGGCGTCTCGCCCAGCTATCTGAACCATATCGAACGCAATCAGCGCCCGGTTTCGGCCCAGCTGCTGCTGCGCCTCGCCGACACCTATGACGTCGACCTGCGCACCCTCGGTCAATCCGGCGGGCCGGCGTCCGAGGCCGAACTGACCGAGGCCTTCGCCGATCCGATCTTCCAGGGGCTGGCCGTGCCGCGTCACGAGATCGTCCAGCTGGCGGAGGACCAGCCCGCCGCCGCCGACGCCCTGCTGCGCCTGTACCGCGCCTTCGCCGACCGCCGCAGCCGCGACCGGGCCGAGACAGACGCCCTGGGCGGTCAGGACGGCGACAGCCCCGCCGACTGGGTGCGGGAATTCGTCCAGACGCGACGCAACCACTTCCCCGAGCTGGACGCGCTCGGCGAGGCCCTGTCGGAAACCATGAATGCCGACACGCCCGGCGAAACCTTCGAAATCCGCGCCCGCGCCCGGCTGCAGTCGCGCCACGGTCTGACGGTTCGCACCCTGCCCGCCGAGGTTATGGTCGAATGGACCCGCCGCTATGATCCGCACCGCAAACGGCTGTTGCTGTCCGAGACCCTCGGCGCCTCCTCGCGGGCCTTTGCGGTCGCCTATCAGCTGACCCTGACCGAGTACGACGCCAAGCTGACGGCTCTCGCCGACGCCGCCGCGCCGCCGGACGAGCCGACCCGCCGCCTGCTCAAGGTCTCGCTGGCCAACACCCTCGCCGCCGCCGTCCTGATGCCCTACGGCGCCTTCCAGCACACGGCGGAAGAGACCGGCTATGACATGGCGCGGCTTCAGGCCCGGTTCGGGGTGGGATTCGAACAGGCCGCCCACCGCTTGACCACCCTGTCGCGGCCCACTGCGCGCGGCGTGCCCTTCTTCCTGATGCGGGTCGATCAGGCCGGCAACATCTCCAAGCGGTTCGCCTCGGGCGCCTTCCCCTTCTCGCGGTTCGGCGGCGCCTGCCCGCGCTGGCGGCTGCACAGCGCCTTCCGCACCCCCGGCAAGATCATCACCCAGATCATCGAGACGCCGGACGGCGGCCGCTGGTTCACCCTCGCCCGCACCGTCGACCGCCAGGGCCATGACGCCTTCACCGAAGGCCACGACCTCGCCATCGGCCTGGGCTGCGAGCTGAAGCACGCCCACCGCCTGGTCTACGCCCGCGGAATCGACCTGGCGGCGCCCGAGGTCACGCCTATCGGACCGGCCTGCCGTCTGTGCCACCGCCACCCTTGCGCCGAGCGCGCCGCGCCGCCGGTCGACCGCCCGCTGGCGGTCGACGACTGGGCCAAGTCGGTCAGTCCCTATCCCTTCGCGGGGTCCCGGGACTGAGACCGGTCAGTTCAGCGCCACCTTGCCGTCCTGACGCCGGTAACCCACGCCCGTCCGGTCGAACAGGCCGGCGATGAGGGCGGCCGGATCGGCTGATCCATCGTCCAGCAGGGTTTCGATGTCGGCCCTCAGCGAGGCGTCGCCCGACACCCGGGTCAGTTCCGCCAGCCATTCCTCGCGCGTCAGCACCCCGTCCTCGCGGCTGGCGTCGATCAGCGGCTGCAGGAAGTCGAACCAGTCGCCGCCCGCGGCCCGCCGCTGTGCTCCCTCCGCCGTCAGGGCGAACACCGAGCCGCAGGCGTAGAAGGCGCGGTATTCGCCACGGGAGACCGCCTCGCGGACAGGCTTGACCGCCAGACGCACGCAGTCGTCGACCTCGCGTTGCAGTTCAGTGCGGGCGTCATAGTCCGGATAAAGCGCCTTCAGAGCCCGTATGGCCATCAGATCGGCCCCGCCCTCGGTGATCCAGGAATCCCGCGAACGCTCGTAACGCACTGTCTGGCCCAGCCAGAAATGCGCGCTCTCATGGCCGATGAACCAGCGGGTGGCGGCCTCGCTGTCGGGCGAGCGACTAACCTGGCCGATGCCCTCGAAATTCATCACGATCAGCCCGGGCAGCACGCTGCCGCCCATGCTCTGCAGGCCGGGCGTTGGTCCCTTCCAGCTGGCCACGACGGTGGGCCGGTCGCTCTGACCGGGACCCATCCGCCCGGTGTAGTATTCGGCGACCCGCGGACCGAAATCCTCGATCGTGGCGGCGACCCAGGCCGGCAGCTCGGGGTCGACGACCGTGACCAGCCGTTCGCCCTCCTTCATCTGGGCCTCGCCGAACAGCACATAGGTCGCGCCGTCTTCCGTCACCGCCTCGCCCAGCCGCTTGCCGTGCAGCAGCACCGGGCCGCCGGCGTCGCGCCAGGTGATGCGGGCGTTGCTCTTGTCCACGACGAAGCCGTTCAGGTCTTCCGGCGCCGCCCGCGCGGCCTCCAGCGAGGGCAGCGGGAAGACGTCAAAGGCCCCTGTGAACATGGCCGTCGACCCGTCGGTGAAGATCAGGACCCCATAGTCGGCCTCCAGATTGTGGTCCCGAGGAGTCAGACGCAGGCTGACCCGACGCGGCACGTCGCCGCCGTCGATGGCCCGAAACACATCCAGATCGCCGACCCGCTCCAGCACCACGCCCGGCGTGACGACCGACCAGTCGCCGGGTCGCCAGGCGTCCCGCGTGCCGTTGATAAAGGACGACCGGATGAAGCCCCAGACCGGGGCGTCCTTTGCGAACACATAATACGCCGTCCAGACCTCGCCGTCACGGGTCACGGCGACCTCGACGGCGGGCGGTCCCTCCCCCGCTTCCGCCTGCGCGGCCGAAACCTCCGGTTCCATAGCGGCGACGGCCGAGGCTCCCGCCGACATCGCCATCGCAATCATCAGGCACGAAGCCAGAACCCGTCCGCGCATTTCCGTCTCCGCCTTGCAGCGGTCAGGCTAGCTTGGCCTTTAGCCGGACGTCGTCTTAAATCCTGTTCAGGCTTGGGTTCGTTCGAGGGCGCGTTGAGCCGCCTCCAGCTCGCCCTGCATCACCGCCTTCAGCCGCGGCGGCGCGACGATCGCGACCTGGTCGCCCCAGCTGAACAGGTGCCAGGCCAGTTCGCGCATACCCGAGGCGCGGAACCGGACGACCACGCCGCCGTCGGCCTGATCCTCCAGGGTCTGCGTCGGGTGCCAACGCCAGGCCCGGGCCTCGGCGGCGCCTTCGGGGGTGACCCGCAGCACGACATCCTCGATCTCGTCCTGATAGATGCCGAACGACTGACTGGCGAAGACCTGCAGGTCGAAATCGGCGGGCGGCGACGCCGCGCCCGCCTCTGCCTTGACCGCGCTCATCCGGTCGAGTCGGAAGGTCTGGATGCGGCCGCTCTCGCGGTCCGCGGCGACCAGATAGTTGGCCCGCCCGAACATCACCCCGCAGGGGGCCACGCTGCGCCGCCGCGCCTCCGCGCCCGGCCGGCTGTAGATGAAGCCCAGCGGCTGGCCGGCCAGTATCGCCTGGCGGATCTCGGTCAGCACCGCCTCGTCCGCCGAGGGACGCGGCCCGGCCTGGACCGCAATGGTCTCGGCCCGCACCAGCGCCTCCAGATCGGGGGCCAGCCGATTCAGTGTCGTCGACCGCATGGCCGACTTCAGTTTCCGCTCCAGCCCCTCCAGCGCCGCCGCCCGCCCGGGTTCGCCGGTCGCGCGCAGCCCCTGGGCCGCCTTGCTGAGTTCGACCAGCTCCTCGGTGGTCGGCGCCTGTTCGAAGGCCGACAGGCCGCCGCGGATGCGCCAGCGCTTGGTCGGCGGGTCGGACACCTCCTCGGCCTGGGGGAACAGGTCCAGCACGATGTCGCGCATCCGCTCGGCCGTGCGCCGGGCTACGCCGGACTCACGCGCCATCTCGTCCAGAGTCAGGCCCTCGGCGCTGGCGGCCATGCGGCGGGCCAGCTCGATCACAAGGGCCGTTCTGTCCAATCTCATGAAGCGCAGGGTGGCATACGTCCAAATCTGACGCAACGCTGCTTCATGGTCGTTTCAACAGAGACCCCTGACCCGGAGACATCCCATGGCCCGCGCCTTCGCCCCCCACACTTCCGTCGCCGCCTCCCGCTATCTGATCGTTCCCTGCGACGCCGAGGGTTGCGGCGATCTGGCCGTTATCTGGGACCGTCTGGAAGAGCAGGTGATCGACGTCATCGACGCCGGCGCCAGCGCCCGTTACGCCGACGAGGACGCCCTGTGGGACGAGGCCCGCCCGGCCTTCGCCCCGGCCCAGGACTTCCGGATCGCGGCCTGATCAGCCTTCGGGATAGCGCTCGCGCAGGGAGGCGGCGGAGGCCGCCGCCATCTGCTTCAACACCCCGGCGTCCACGTCCGACAGCCGGTTGACGTAGACGCAGCCCTTGCCGGCCTTGTGCTTGCCCAGCCGGGCCAGCAGGTCGGCGCGCTCCTCGTCGCAGCCGGACAGGTAGAAGACCAGATTGCCCTTTCGCGGCGAGAAGCCGACCAGCGGCGCGTCGCCCTCATGCCCGCTGGCGTAGCGGTAGTGGTACGCCCCGAAGCCGACGATCGACGTTCCCCACATCACCGGCGGCTCGCCGGTGGCCTCGGTCAACAGGGCGCTGGCCGCCTCGGCGTCGGCGCGCCGCTTCGGATCCGCCACGGCGGCGATGAACTCGGCCGCGGAAGTCGGCGTCGGCCTGGTCTTCTGTTCGTACGCCATCCTCTCACTCCCTGTCCTCGGGGATCCCCGCCCTGACCAGTTCGCCCCCGGTATAGCGCGGATCGTCGGTGACCTCACGCCGCGCGAAGATGGGATGCGGAAAGGCCGCCATGGCGGCGTCGTCGGCGAACTCCGCCTCGGCCAGGAACAGCCCTTCCAGCGGCCCCTCGAACCGGTCGACCGACAAGGTGACGTCATCGGCCTCGTAATAGTGGCGGGTCTTGCGCATCGGGCGGCCCGGCAGCCCCGCGAAGAGGGCGAACTCGGCCCTGGTCAGGTAGATCGTCGTGATCAGCCGCCGGTCCGGCGCCTGGTCGGCCTTCTTCGACAGCCGCAGGATCGGCTCCCCGCCCCCGACCGGCGTCGCCCGCCGCAGGCGCAGGCGCGAGCCGTCGACATAGAGATCCTCGATGACCTCGGCCCGCAGCACCGGCAAGTCTGGCAGCGCCGCGCACAGCCACCGCCGCTCCCGCTCGACGGAGGCGTATTTCTCCGGCTTGAGAAAGCCGAGGGCGGCGGGGTCGGTGGTCATGCGGTCCATCCGTCGGGCGTCCAGCCCTCGGGAGCCAGCTCAAAGCCGGCGAAGTCGAACCCGGGCGCCACGGTGCACCCGATCAGGGTCCAGTCGCCGAGGCTCTCGGCCGCCTGCCATTTCCCTGCGGGAACCACGCCCTGCGGCCGCTCCCCTGCCGCCAGATCGGGCCCGAGTCTCAGCACGCCCTGCTCCTCGATGCCCAGGGCCAGCGGAGCCCCGGCGTGGAAATGCCAGACCTCGACCGCGTCCACGCGATGCCAGTGCGAGCGCTCGCCGGCCGACAGGAGGAAGTAGATGGCCGTCGAGGCCGCCCGTCCGTCCACCGGACGCGGATCGCGGAAGGTCTCGCGATAGTGGCCGCCTTCGGGATGCGGCGTCAGATCCAGCAGGCGGATGATCTCGGCGGCGGTCATCGGCATGTCCTCAGAACTTCCCTCCGCGCGGCCCGGCCCCGATCTGGTGGTCGTCCTGGACGAAGCGGACACAGGCTTTTCGCCGACGCTCAAAGCGCCTTCACGATCCCCTCGACCATCTTCTTGGCGTCGGCGAACAGCATCATGGTGTTGTCGCGGAAGAACAGCTCGTTCTCGACGCCCGCATAGCCCGCCGCCATGCCGCGCTTGATGAACAGCACCGTCCCCGCCTTCTCCACGTCCAGCACCGGCATGCCGTAGATCGGGCTCTGCGGATCGGTCTTGGCGGCCGGATTTGTGACGTCGTTGGCGCCGATGACGAAGGCCACGTCGCAGCTTGAGAACTCGCTGTTGATGTCCTCCAGTTCGAACACCTCGTCATAGGGCACATTGGCCTCGGCCAGCAGGACGTTCATATGGCCGGGCATGCGGCCGGCGACGGGGTGGATGGCGTATTTCACCTCGACCCCCTCCGCCTTCAGCTTGTCGGCCATCTCGCGCAGGGCGTGCTGGGCCTGGGCCACGGCCATGCCGTAGCCGGGCACGATGATGACCTTCGAGGCGTTCTTCATGATGAAGGCCGCGTCGTCGGCGCTGCCCTGTTTGACCGGCCGGGTCTCGACCGCCCCGGCCGCGCCCGTCGCCGTATCGCCGCCGAAACCGCCCAGGATCACCGAGATGAAGCTGCGGTTCATCGCCTTGCACATGATGTAGCTCAGGATCGCGCCCGAGCTGCCCACCAGCGCCCCGGTGATGATCAGGGCGATGTTCTCGAGCGTGAAGCCCAGCGCCGCCGCGGCCCAGCCCGAATAGGAGTTGAGCATCGACACCACCACCGGCATGTCGGCCCCGCCGATGGGGATGATCAGGGTGGCGCCGAGGATCAGGGCCAGCAGGAACACCCCCCAGAAGGCCCAGGTCGCCGTCCCGCCCGTGCCGATCATGATGCCGATCAGCAGCATCAGCCCCAGCGCCAGGCCGATGTTGATCAGATGCCGCATGGGCAGCAGGATCGGCGCGCCCGACATGCGTCCGTCCAGCTTGGCGAAGGCGATGACCGAGCCGGTGAAGGTGATGGCGCCGATGGCCACGCCCAGCGCCAGTTCGATGATCGACTGGATCTTGATCCCGCCCGCCCCGTCCGCGATGCCGAAGCTTTCGGGCGCATAGACCGCGCCGACCGCGACCAGACAGGCCGCCATGCCGACCAGGCTGTGGAAGGCCGCCACCAGCTGGGGCATCTGGGTCATCTGCACCTTGCCGGCGATCAGCGCGCCCGCCCCGCCGCCGACGATGACCCCGCCCGCGATCAGGCCCAGGGTCACTGGGTCCAGCGTCTCAGTGCTCCACAGCGTCAGCAGCGTCACTCCGACCGCCAGCGCCATGCCGATCATGCCGAAGGTGTTGCCCTGACGGCTCGTCTCCGGGCTGGACAGGCCGCGCAGGCTGAGGATGAACAGGACGCCGGAGACCAGATAGGCCAGGGCCGCGAAGGATGCGTTCATGCCGTGTCCCCAGATGTCAGCATCAGAAAAATCCTACGGCCGCGGGTTTGGCCGGGTCAGTCGTGACCGCGACCTGCGACTCGCCGTTCTTGATCATGGCGATGGCGACGGCGCCGCGTCCGCCGGTCTTGGTCACCGTGCAGCTGCCGTTGTCGGACGGCAGCCGGCCGCCCCCGGACCCGCGTCCGGTCTGGGCGATCCGGTTGGCCCAGGCCTCCCTGTTATAGGCGGAGGCCTCGTACACGACCGGCCGGAACCGGCACTCCAGCGACCAGCTGGCCCCCTGCAGCGCCGCGACGTGCCACGGCAGGCCACTTTCGATGTCGGCGCCGAGACGGGTCTGCGCGTCAGCCGCCGAGGCGCCGGCGACCAGCAACGCGACCACTCCGATCCGCCATATACGCATCTCAGCGCCCTCCCGGCGGACAGGCCGTCCGCGCCAGCCGCCACAGGGCGGCGGTGATGAACAGGGGGGCCACGAACACCATGGCCCAGTCCCAGACGCTCATCGGCTTGTCCTGGGCGACGATGCGCAACAGCACCGAGGCGAACAGCAGGACCACGCCGCAGTCGAGGAAGCGCAGCTTGCGGATGGCGTCCTTCTCTTGCAGCCAGCTCCACAGCCACAGCCCCGCCCCGATCGCCGTGGCGACCCAGGACGCGCCGACCGCGAACTGATGAGGGTCGAGCGTCAAGACCCGGTCGCCTCCACGGGCTTCGCGGGCCGTTCCTTCTTCCTGTACATGGCCAGCATGCGGCGGGTGACCATGAAGCCGCCGAAGATGTTGACGCTGGCCAGGGTCACGGCCGCGACGCCGGCGCCCTTGGCGATCCAGCCGCCGTCGGCGCTGGCGGCGGCCGCGGCGATCAGGCCGCCGACCACGATCACCGAGGAGATGGCGTTGGTCACGGCCATCAGCGGCGTGTGCAGGGCCGGCGTCACGCTCCAGACGACGTAATAGCCGACGAAGATCGCCAGGACGAAGATGGCCAGGCGGAAGACGGTGGGATCGACGTGTTCCATCAGTCCTCTCCTTGGGCGGTCTCGGGCGGGGCGACGTTGAGCTCGTACATGGCCCTGCTGATACGTATGGGCACGCTTACGGTGGGCGAGATCACGGCCCGCGCGATGGATCTGGAGCCCACAGCCGTCGACTCCGCCCGCAGGAGAGTCTCGAGGCTCGCGGCAAGCGCATTCGTCATCCCGGCCAGAATCTGGAAGTCCGTGTCCGTGCCCAGCCGGCTATAGACCAGCCCCAGGCGGTCTCGCGCCTCGGCGTTATCCGCCGCGTAGCTCGCCACGTCTTCGATCCGGCCTGTCACGAGCGTGCGTCCGGTCGCCAGGTCCTGGATGGACACCGCCATGGCCGTGCGCGGAAAACGCGGAGCCATGGCCATTCGCAGCATGCTGTCAGCCCGGGCCTCATCGACGCGCACCACCAGCCGAACCTTTCGTCCGGCTGTCTGGTTGTCCTCGAACCGATCCTGCAGGTTGGCGACGGCCAGGAACTCGGCCATCCGCTCCGCGGCCTGCGCCTCGGGCAGGTCGGGATGACGGGCCCGGAACAGGTCCCGTTGCTCCGCCGGCATCGCCCGCTCGATATAGGTCCGGGCCGCGCGGTCCTGGTGTCCCGGCAGCAGATTGTCGCCGACGCGTAGATCGATCTCATCGACATCCAGATCAGCGCCATAGGCGTCCACGAACGGGTTGATCACCCGATCCTGGGCCAGGGTCGGCCCCGCCACGGCCCACAGGCCTCCGGCAAAGGCCAGGATCGCCAGCACCCTCGTCACCCTCCCACCCCCTCGTGCACCAGGGCCCCGCCGTGCGTCACCGCCGCCGCCTTGAGGATCTCGTCCTCCAGGTCCAGCGCCAGCGCCCCGTCCCTGATCATCAGCCCGACGAAGGCGACCAGATTCTTGGCGTAGAGGGCCGAAGCGTCCGCCGCGATCCGGCCCGGCAGGTTCGTGTGGCCGACGATCTGCACCCCGTTCGCGGTGGTCACCACCTCGCCGGCCTTCGCCCCCTCGACATTGCCGCCGGCCTCGACCGCCAGGTCGATCAGCACCGAGCCCGGCTTCATCGTCGCCACCTGTGCCGCCGTGACCAGCACCGGCGCCGCGCGGCCCGGAATCAGGGCCGTGGTGATGACGATGTCCTGCTTCCTGATGTGCTCGCCCGTCAGCACGGCCTGTTTGGCCTGATACTCGGGCGACATCGGCTTGGCGTAGCCGCCGGCGGTCTGGGCGTTTTTGAACTCCTCGTCCTCGACGGCGAGGAATTTCGCTCCGAGAGACTCCACCTGCTCCTTGGTCGCCGGCCGCACGTCCGTGGCCGTGACCACCGCGCCCAGCCGCCGCGCCGTGGCGATGGCCTGCAGCCCCGCGACCCCCACGCCCATGACGAAGACCTTGGCCGGCGCCACCGTGCCCGCCGCCGTCATCATCATCGGAAAGCCCTTGCCATAGGCGTACGCCGCCTCGATCACCGCGCGGTATCCGGCCAGATTGGCCTGGGACGACAGGGCGTCCATCACCTGGGCCCGCGAGATCCGCGGCACGAACTCCATGGCGAAGGCCGTCGCATTGGCCTGGGCCAGGGCCGTCACCGTCTCCTTGTCGCGATACGCGTCCAGCAGGGCCACGACGACGGCGCCGGGCTTCAGCGCGCTGGTCTCCTGCGCCGTCGGCCCGCGCACCTTCAGCACGATATCGGCCCCCGACAGCACCGCCTTGGTGTCCTTGGCCACGGTCGCGCCGGCGGCGGCGTAGTCATCGTCGGGGATGGAAGAGCCGGCGCCCGTCCCGGCCTCGACCGTCACGGTCGCGCCCATGGCGATCAGCTTCTTCACCGTGTCCGGAGTCACGGCGCAGCGCGTCTCGCCGTCTCGGCGTTCGCGGGTCACGGCGATGGCGACAGCCAAGCGAATCCCTCCGTCTCTCTCGACGGACGACGTTAGGCTGATCGAACAGGCTGCGTCAAAGCGCCCCGGCGCTCGACAATGCGGGAATCCGCGCTCAGGCAGCGCGCGACCACGTCGCGCGCGTCAGCGCCCCAAACTCAGTGCGCTTTCTTGCCGGACTTCAGGGCGAAGTAGCCGATGACCAGCATCGCCACCGCCGTGATCACGCCGCCGAAGAAGCTGCCGCCCGGCTGGAACCACAGGGTCAGGAACATCAGCAGCGCCGCGATCCACAGCGAGCCCCATTTCGCCATGCCGATGAAGGCGTGGAAGGTCTGGGTCTGTTCGCCGATCTCCTGGGAGCCGCGAACATAGGCGTCGTGGGAATCGGCGTGGTGCGGGTCGGCCATGTCAGTGTCCGGGAATCTGGAACGTCGGTTGGCGCCCTTATAGCGGGGCCAGCGGTCCGCTCAAGCGGCGGGCGACAATTCGCGCCGCTCAGTCGAGCGCCGCCAGCACGTCGCGGGTGAAGGGGATGAACTCGAACGGCTTTCCGGCCGGGTCCTCGCCGCGCCGCACGATGACGATGTTGCGGCTGGGGACGATGATCACATACTGGCCGCGGTTGCCGTTGGCCGAGATGGCGTCGCCCGGAATCCCGTCCGACTTGTTGAACAGCCAGAAGGTCGCGCCATACCCCTGTTCGCCATTGGGCTGCGGACCCGACGGGCGCGAGACGTGGTCGCGCCAGCCCTCGGGCAGGATGCGCTCGCCGTCGATGACGCCGTCGTTCAGATACAGCCGCCCGAACCGGGCCAGATCGCGGGCCGTCGACCAGACCTGACTTGAGAGCATGTAATTGCCCCGCCAGTCGGTCTCGGCCCAGGTGTCGTACATGCCCAGCCGCTGGAACAGTTCGGCCGGCGGATGATCCGCGAACGTCGGCGCGACGGCGAGAACGGCCAGCAGTATGTCGTTGTTGGCATATCGGAAGCGGCTTCCCGGCGCCGTCAGCAGCGGCCAGGTCGTGGCCTGCTCGTCCACCCCGACGCCGCCGAAATACAGGGCGTCCGTGCGATTGCCCGCCGTGTCGCTCGTCAGGCCCGAGGCCATACGCATCAGCTGGTCCAGGGTGATGGCGGCGCGCGGATCGCCCGGACGGCTCCAGTCGGCGATCGCGGC
This sequence comes from Brevundimonas sp., assembly GCF_035561115.1. Lineage (GTDB taxonomy): Bacteria > Pseudomonadota > Alphaproteobacteria > Caulobacterales > Caulobacteraceae > Brevundimonas. The sequence goes on along the minus strand of NZ_DATMYH010000111.1, from coordinate 9,543 downwards.
GGGGGCGTTCACATCGGCCTCGCCGCGCTGCACCGCCGCGCCGATCACCGTGCCCGCCAGCGACTTGGCCACCGACCAGGTTCGCTGCGGCGTGTCCGGCCCGAAACCGGGCGCATAGGTTTCGGCCACCAGCCGGTCATCCTGCAGGATGACGATCCCGGTGGTGTTGCTGCCCGGGCCATAGCCGCCCGCTCGCGCGCGCGTCAGAACGGCCTCCAGGGCGGCGGGATCGGACGGCGCGCCCGATGCGAACCCCGGATCGGGCCGAACCGGCGCGGGAGAGGCGGCGGCGTCTTCGCCCGTCCACCCTACCGGCATGATGGCGCAGCCCCGGCCCGGCGACCACAGGGCTCGACGAGGCGGCATGGCCTCGTCCCAGATGACCGAAGTCCCGCCCGCGGTCACCTCGACGGGCATGTCGCGCACCAGCGGGTCCAGCTCGGGATAGACGCCCGTGAGCTCATTGGCCTCGACGCTCTCCAGCGTCCGCGTGGCGCCCGCCGCCTCGGCGTTCTTCAGGGCGCTGCAGACGGTCAGGGCCTTGTAGCCGGCGGCCATCGCCCGAACGCTGGCGGACGGCGCCGCCGGGGTCTGGGCGAAGGCGGCGAAGGGCGAGGCGGCGATCAGGGCCGCGGCGAGGATCAGGGTGCGCATGACCCGACGCTCGCCCGCCCCGCCGTCCCCGTCAACGGCCAGTTCGCCGGCCCATGGTCAGACCAGCGCCTCGAACCGGTCGATCAGGCCTTCGAGCCGCTTCGTGCCGATGGTCCAGAAGGCCGGATCGCGCGGGTTCAGGCCGAACGGCGCCAGCGCCTCGACATAGCCCCGCGATCCCCCGCCCGCGAGCAGCTCGCGGTACAGCGGCGTGAACCCCGCCGGGTCCTTCGCCCGCGTCTCCATCAGCGCCGCCACCAGAAGATCGCCGAAGGCGTAGGCGTAGACATAGAAGGGCGAATGCACGAAGTGGCTGACATAGCTCCACCAGTGCACATATCCGGCGTTGAGCGTCACCGCCGGACCCAGCGACGCTCCCATCTCTTCCAGCCAGATCTCGCCGATCCGCTCGACCGGGACCTCGCCCGCCACCCGCTCGTCGTGGAACCGCGTCTCGAAACGGTGGAAGGCGATCTGGCGCACCACGGTGTTCAGACCGTCCTCGATCCGCCCCGCCAGCAGGCCGCGCTGCTCGGCCTTCGGCGCCGTCTTCAGCAGCCGGTCGAACGTCAGCCCCTCCGCGAAGATCGACGCGGTCTCGGCCAGGGTCAAAGGCGTGTCGGCCAGCAGACTGCCCTGCCCCGCCGCCAGCGTCTGGTGCACCCCGTGCCCCAGTTCGTGCGCCAGCGTCAGCACGTCCCGCCGCTCGCCCATCCAATTCAGAAAGACGTACGGGTGCCGGTCCGAGGTCACCGGATGCGCATAGGCGCCGGACTGTTTGCCCGGCCGCGCCTTGCCGTCGATCCACGGCCTGTCGAAGAAGCCGCCGGCCCGGTCCGCGAACTCGGAGCCAAGGTCCGCGAAACTTTCCAGCACCAGCTGTTTGCCCGCGGCCCAGTCGTAGCCGCGCGGCGCCGTGGTCTCGATCGGCGCATTGCGGTCCCACTGGTCCAGCGTCGCCTTGCCCATGGCCCGGGCCTTGAGGGCGTAATAGCGGTGCGACAGGCGCGGATAGGCGGCGGCGACAGCCTCGGCCATGGCGTCGACCGCCTCGCCGTCCACCTCATTGGACAGATGCCGTCCGTCCGCCGGCCGTTTGAAGCCCCGCCAGCGGTCTTCCAGCGCCTTGTCGGCCGCCACCGTATTCATCACCAGCGCCATGGTGGCGGTCCGCTGGCCCAGCGCCTCGTTCAGCCCCTCGGCCGCCGCCTTGCGCCGCGCCGCCTTCGGGTCCGACAGCTGGTTCAGGGCCTCGGCCAGGGTCAGTTCGTCCTTGCCCGCCCTGACCTTCATCGCCGCCAGGGTCTCGTCGAACAGGCGCGGCCACTGGGCGCTGATCGGTCCCCGCTCGGCCAGGAAGGTCTCCAGCTCATGCGAAAGCTCGTGCGGCTTCATCGCCCGCACCCGCCGCAGCCACGGCCGCCAGCGCGCCCCGGCGGGATGCGCCGTCAGGGCGGCCTCGATCTCGGCCTCCTCCAGCTGGTTGACCTCCAGGGTGACCCAGACCGTCGGCGTGGCGATGGCCGTCATCTTCTCGCGCACCGTGGCCTCGAAACCCTGGGCGCCGGCGTCGTTGCGGTTGGTCGAGGCGGCGAGGAAGGCGTAGGCGCCCAGCCCGCCCAGCACGTCGGACGCCTGTTCGTACAGGGTCACGGCCCGGTCCAGCCTTTGACCCAGAACGGCGGCGTCGGTCCGCGCCTCGACCAGTCGCCCCTGCAAGGCGTTCAGCTCGGCCACGAGTCCCTTCGCCCGCTCCAGATCGGCGTCGATGCGGGCGTCCTCGCGTGAGACATAAAGGTCGGACAGGTCCCACAGCGGGGCGTCCAGCGGATCGGCGGGGGTCTTGAAGGGAGCGTTCATGCCCTCCGTTGTGGGGATGGAGCGCGCGCCGCGCAACGTCCGAAAACCGCCAGACGTACAATCGGCCGGTCGCCATACCGGCGGCGAAGGAGAACCCGAATGAGCTTTCGCATCCAGCCCCTGCCCCTGGCGCCGTTCCAGCCGCTGTTCGATCTCGACGACGAGTCGCTGCTGGCGATCGGCGCGCGCCGAATGACCGCCGACGCGCCTCACAGCGCCCCCTGCCGCGTCAGCCTGGCCGACGCCGAACCCGGCGAGCGACTGATCCTGCTGAACCATCGCCATCTCGACGAGGCTTCCAGCCCCTACCGCTCCGGGGGCCCCGTCTTCGTGCGCGAGGCGGCCGTCGAGGCGGACCTCGCCCCCGGCGTCGTGCCCGAGATGTTGTCCCGCCGCCTGCTGTCCGTGCGCGTCTATGACGCCGGCTGGATGATGACCGACGCGGACGTGGTCGAGGGCCGCGATCTGGCCGAGCGGCTGGATGCATGGTTCGCCGACGACGCCGTCGCCAGCATCCATCTCCACACCGCCCGGCGCGGCTGTTTCATGGCCGCCGCGGCGCGGGCCTAGCCTTCAAAGGCGGCGATCAGGGCTTTCAGATCCGGTTCGTCCACCCGCCGGACGGCCTCGTCGCGGCCGACCCATATCCGCTCGCGCTGGCCGCGTTCGTGCCAGTCGTCGTGTTCGATCCGTACTTCAAGGGCGTAGACCGAAACCACGCACCATCGGGGTGCCCTGCGCTTCAGGACCTTCAGATAGCGGAACGTCCCCAGCGGATCGTGTGCGACCCGGCCCTCGACGCCGGCCTCCTCCAGCGCCTCCTGGGCGGCCGCCTCGGCGTCGGTCTTGCCGGGCATCCGCCCGCCCTTGGGCGCCACCCAGCGCCGGGTCTCACGCGATGTCACCAGCAGGATCTCGATCCCGGCCTCGCCCCTGCGCCACGGCAGGGCCGCGACCTGGCGCCGCTCGGCCGTCCGGGTGCGGATGACGTCGCCGGTCATGAGGTCAGGAAGGCTTCCAGCATCGGCGAATCTCCCCGCAGAACCGTGAGCGGTCAGTCCCGCTTCAGGGCGATTACGTCAACCCGTCAGTGAGCGGACGGTTCAGTCAGCCGGTTTTCCCGTCTGCCCTCCCTCGGCGGCAGGGCATTCGAACCGCGCGCAGTATTTCTCGCCCAGCTGGGTGAAGGCCGCGATCAGGTGGGGCGCCATTGCGGCCTGCAGCCGGACACCCAGTTCGAAACTCTTCCCGGTGATCGAATGGCCCATAGGCGTATCGAAAAAGGCGACCAGGGCCTCCAGTTCCTGGACGGTGAAAATCTCCGCCACATCGTCCGTCAGATCGGCGAAGGTCGCCTGCATCGCGGCGTCGAACGCCGCCGACATGTTCTCGGTCAGCCAGTCGCGTTGTTCGGCCGGAGCCTCGGACTTGGCGAACGCCTCCTCGAAATAGCCCTCGAGCGTCTTCCTCAGGCTCGCCCCCTGGGTCAGCTCGAGGTACTGCTCGGCCAGAACCAGGCGCCGCGCCGCCTCATCGTCCTGGGCCGCCGCAGGTCCAGCCGCGGTCAGGCAAAGCCCGAACGCCAGCAGCATCAAGACACGCATGGAATCCCCCTCATGAGGGCCCCACCGTCGGTTGCTTCCGGCGGATGCGCAAGCGCGCCGGATCACAGCCGGACAGAAAAAAGGGCGGCAGACCCTGCGGTCGCCGCCCTTTCCGCTGCCGTTCAAAGGCCGATCAGACGTTCAGCGACGCCGGATCGATCTTGAAGCCCGGCCCCATGGTCGAGGACAGGGTGATGCGCTTGACGTAGGTGCCCTTGGCGCCGGCCGGGCGGGCGCGTTGCAGGGCGTCCACATAGGCCTTCACGTTGGCTTCGAGGGCTTCCTGGGTGAAGGAGGCCTTGCCGATGCCGCCGTGGGCGATGCCGGCCTTCTCGACGCGGAACTCGACCGCGCCGCCCTTGGCGTCCTTGACCGCTTGCGCGACGTTCGGGGTCACGGTGCCGACCTTGGGGTTGGGCATCAGGCCGCGCGGGCCCAGCACCTTACCCAGACGGCCGACCAGGGCCATCATGTCCGGGGACGCGATGACGCGGTCGAAGTCCATGAAGCCGCCGTTGATCTTCTCGTACAGATCCTCGGCGCCCACGACGTCGGCGCCGGCCGCCAGGGCTTCAGCGGCCTTGGCGTCTTTCGCGAACACGGCCACCCGGACGTCACGACCCGTGCCCGAGGGCAGGTTCACGACGCCGCGGACCTGCTGGTCGGCGTGACGGGGATCGACACCCAGGTTGACGGCGATCTCGATCGATTCGTCGAACTTGGCGGTGGCGTTGGATTTGACCGCGGCGATCGCCTCGGCGAAGCCCATCGGAGCGACGGTGTCGCCGGTGCGGGCCTTGAAGCGCTTGGTTTGCTTGGCCATGTGCTTAGCCCTCCACGACGTTGAGGCCCATGGCGCGAGCCGAGCCTTCGATGATCTTGGTCGCGGCGTCCAGGTCGTTCGCGTTCAGATCCTTCATCTTCTTTTCGGCGATCTCGCGCAGCTGGCTGCGCTTGATCTTGCCGGCCACTTCGCGGCCCGTCATCTTCGAGCCAGAGGTGATCCCGGCGGCCTGCTTGATGTAGTGGGTCGCGGGCGGGGTCTTGGTGACGAAGGTGAAGCTCTTGTCCTGGTAGACGGTGATCACCGTCGGCAGGGGGGTGCCCTTCACTTCCTTCTCGGTGCGCGCGTTGAACTCCTTGACGAAGCCCATGATGTTGACGCCGCGCTGACCCAGGGCGGGCCCGATCGGGGGCGAAGGCGTGGCGTTGCCGGCCGGCACCTGCAATTTGATGTAGCCGAGAATCTTCTTGGCCATTGGTCTCTCCTTACGAGGGCCGCGAACTCAATCGCGACCGGTGAGCCGTGGTCGTGGCATGGCTGCCTCCCACGGATTTATGCGGGCGAACCCGCACCGCTCCTGAGAGCGAGGCGCGCGTGTAGCAAACGCGGGCCTCAAAAGCAAACGGCGGCCCTTGAAGGCCGCCGTCGCCGGAATGTGTTCCATGTCACGGGTATCGAGGATGTCCCGCGGGCTTTGTCGCGGATATCGACCCCGAATTGTATCGGTCGAAAACCGGCCTAGGAGGCGCTCTTCTCGACCTGATTGTATTCCAGATCGACCGGGGTCGGACGGCCGAAGATCGACACCGCCACCCGCAGGCGCGCCGCGTCCTCGTCGACGCTCTCGACCTGGCCGTCGAAGCTGGCGAAGGGCCCGTCGATGACCTTGACGGTCTCGCCGATGTCGAAGCGGATGGTGGGCTTGGGACGTTCGACGCCCTCCTCCACCTGGCCGATGATGTTCTGGACCTCTTTTTCAGACACCGGCAGGGGCTTGGTGCCGCCCGCGGCGCCCAGGAAGCCGGTGACCTTCGGCGTGTTCTTGACCAGGTGATAGGCGTCGTCGGTCATCTCCATCTTCACCAGCACATAGCCGGGGAAGAATTTGCGCTCCGAGTTCACCTTGCGGCCGCGGCGGATCTCGACGACGTCCTCGGTCGGCACCAGGATTTCCGAGAAACAGTCCTCGAGCCCCTGCTGGCGCGCCTGGTCCGTCAGGTGCTGGGCGACCTTCTTCTCGAAGTTCGAATAGGCGTGGACGATGTACCACTTGTGCCGGGGATTGGCGGCGGGCTTTGCGGGCGTTGCGTCGGTCATGAGGGGTCTTTCTTACTGGCCGAGCGCAAGCACGATGCGCGACAGGAAGGCCAGGCCGGTATCGACGACGAAGAAGAAGATGGCCGCGATCGTCACCATGATGAACACCATCACCGAGGTGATCCAGGTTTCCTTGCGGCTGGGCCAGACGATCTTGCGCCCTTCGGCGCGGACCTGGCTGGCGAACTGCGGGATCGATGTCCGCTTCTTCGGCGCGACGGCGTCAGTCGCCACGGCCGCGCCGGCGATGGCGGGCTGGACGGTCTGGGTGCGGCGCCCCGAAGGGCTCTTGGCCTTGGCCATGCTCGGTTCTCGTTTTCAACGCAGTCTGACGGTGCAGATGGGGACCCGCCTCGTCAGTGGAAAGTGGCAGGAGTGGAGGGACTCGAACCCACGACCCTCGGTTTTGGAGACCGATGCTCTACCAGCTGAGCTACACTCCTGTGGTCCCGGCGAAAACTACAACGCGCCAGAGGGCGGAACCCCCGGGCGCGTTCGGCTTCGCCAGACCGCGGCGTATGCCCGACCGCGCCGGGGTTTTCAAGGGCGGATGCGGTTCAGTCCTCGTACTGCGCCGCCACCGCCCGGGCCTCGTCCTGGGCGTTGATCACCTGTCTGAACAACAGCTTGTCGATGCGGCGGTCGTCCATGTCGATGATCTCGACCTCGAACCGGCCCAGTTGCAGGATTTCGCCCTCGTGCGGCACACGCGACAGCTGGTGCAGCACCAGGCCCGCGATGGTGTGGAAGCCGTCGGCCTCGCCGAAATCCTCGCCCAGGGCGTCGGCCAGTTCGTCGATGTCGGTCTGGCCGTCGACCAGCCAACTGCCGTCCTCGCGCTGGCGCACGCTGACCTCGGCGTCGTCGTGGCCCTCGTCGAAGTCGCCGGCGATCATCTCCAGCAGGTCGGTCGCCGTCACCACGCCCTCGAAGGCCCCGAATTCGTCGACCAGGAAGGCCATGTGGACCCGCGAGGCCTTCATGATCTCCAGCGCCTTCAGCACCGAGGTCGACTGGGGGATGAAGGCCGGCGTCTGGACGTGTTTCTCGATATTGAACTCGCCATTGTCCAGCAGGCTGTCCAGCAGGTCCTTCTTGTGGACCACGCCCAGCGGATTATCGACGTCGTTCTCGCGCGCCACCACGATACGCGAATAGGGGCAGGTCCGGACTTCCTGGCGCAGCTGCTCCTCGGTGTCGTCCAGGGCGACCCAGAACACCTCGTGGCGCGGCGTCATGGCCACGCGGATGGGACGGTCGCCGAGACGCAGGATCTCCTCGATCATCTCCTGCTCTTCCGGCTCGATCAGGCCCGAGGCCGTGCCCTCGGCGATCATGGTCTCGACCTCTTCCTGGGTCACGTCCGAGCCGTCCCGGTCCTTGACGCCCATGACCTTGAGGATGGCCGAGGTCGACGCCGTCAGGACCACCACGAACGGCTTCAGCACCACGGCCACGGTCGAGATCGGCGCCGCCATCTTGGAGGCGATGCTCTCGGGGAAGATCAGCGCCAGCCGCTTGGGCACCAGTTCGCCGACGATCACCGACACATAGGTGATGAAGATGATGACCAGCACGGTCGAGAAGATTTCGGTATAGGCCGCCAGCCCCGGGAAGGCGGCCTCGAGAATATGGTTCAGTTCGCCCGCGATCGCCGCTTGGCCGTAGGCGCCGGCGGCGATGCCGATCAGGGTGATTCCGACCTGGACCGCGGACAGGAAATGGGTCGGGTCCTCGGCCAGCTTCAATGCGGCGCGGGCCCCCTTGTCGCCCCGTTCGGCGCGGCTCTGCAGCTTGGATCTGCGCGAGGAAACGACCGCCAGCTCGGTCATGGCGAACAGGCCGTTGAGCACCACGAGGAGCAGAACGACGACGATGGCGATGGCTAACATCTAGGGGGAGCGGAACCGGCGCGGCGCGACCGTCGGCGTCCGCAGAAGCAATGATAGGGGGAATTGTCCCCCGCCGCCACGGTTTCCTTGAGGCCTCAGTCCGTGCGCCCGATCTCGACCGAGCCGTACGAGCCCCGCGACCCGTCGTCCGGCGTGGCGGCGCAGGCCGACATGCCCAGGAAGATGCCGATGAACAGTCCGGTCCGGATCGCGCGCCGCATGGTTACTGAATCCCTAACATCCGAGATGCGAACGTAGGGACCCTGAGGCGGTTCCGCGCAAGGCGTCACGCGTCAGGGGCGAGGAATACGGTAAATCGCTCCCCCCGAAGGCGGGCGATTCAGCCCAGGGCGATATCCAGGAACATCATGCCGACCAGACCGATCATCAGCCCGATCATCGACCCCTCGCCGAGGGCTTTCTCGCGCGTTTCCGGAATGATCTCGGCCGTGACCACATAGATCATGGCGCCGGCCGCAAGACCCAGGCCCCATGGCAGTAATCCGGGGGCGGCCGCCACGGCCGTCGCACCCAGCAGGCCGCCCACGGGCTCCACCAGTCCGGACGCCAGGGCCGCGGCGAAGGCGGCCCAGCGCCCGTAGCCGAGGGCGGACACGGCCGTGGCCACCGCCAGGCCCTCGGGGATGTTCTGGATGCCGATGCCCATCATGGTCGCGGACCCCTGCGCCACGTCTCCGCCCCCGAAGCTGACGCCCACCGCCATCCCTTCGGGGAAGTTGTGCAGGGTGATGGCGATGACGAACATCCAGATGCGCCGCGCCAGGGCCGGAGACCCGGCCGGCCCGATGGCCAGCATATTGACCGGGGCGTAGCGGTTCAGAAGGCCGATCACGGCCGCGCCAATCAGGACGGCCGCGCCCATGGTGGCGGCCGCGACGGACCGGTTGGCGCCGCCGTCCTGCAGCACGGCGACCCCGGGAATGATCAGGGAGAAGAAGGAGGCCGCCAGCATGACGCCGGCGGCGAAGCCCAGCAGGATATGCTCCATGGCCGGCGTCGGGCGCTTCAGCAGCAGGATCGGCACGCCCCCGACCGCGGTCATCAGACCGGCGATCAGACTGCCCAGCGTCCCCGCCCAGACCGGCGACATGGTTTCAAACATTCGGTCGTCCTGCGCCTCAAGGGTCAGCCTGGCGATAACACGGTCGAAGGGGCGAGGTTCACACCCTCTGTCCCTCCCCTTCATCCCCGGGCCTGAATCGAGGATGACGGCGTGGAGGGTGCGCCCGGACGGCAGAAAGGCCCCCGGGTTTCCCCGGAGGCCTTTCGCTTACGCGTACCGATGTCGACGAAGACTATTCGTTGATCTTGGACACCACGCCGGCGCCGACGGTGCGGCCGCCTTCGCGGATGGCGAAGCGCAGCTTCTCTTCCATGGCGATCGGGGTGATCAGCTCGACGTTCAGCTCGG
>NZ_DATMYH010000110.1:0-57288 GCF_035561115.1 Brevundimonas sp. | reverse complement strand
CCCACCCGCCCGCGCGGCCTGCCCGAGGCGCTTGAGCCTCGCCGACAGCGCCGGCTGTCGCGCGAGCGCGATCCGATCGAGGCCAAGATCGACCTGCACGGCTTCGGCCGCTTTCAGGCCCAGGACGCCCTGACCGCCTTCCTGATGGGCGCGCAGGCGCGGGGCTATCGCTCGGTGCTGGTCGTCACAGGACAGGGCCGGCGCGGCGGAACCGGCGTCATCCGCGCCTCGGTGCACGAATGGCTGCAGGCCCCGGCGCTGCGGGGCGTGGTGTCAGGATTCGCTCCCGCCGCGCGGCATCACGGCGGCGACGGGGCGCTGTACGTGACGATCAGGCGGGTCTGAGCCCCAGTCCGGCTTCGATCGCCAGTACTTCCAGCGACGTCATCGGCCGCGGACCCCAGTGGGCGATGACCTCCGCGGCGGCCAGCGAGCCCAGTTTGCCTGCGTCTTCGAGCGACAGGCCGCGGGCGAGGCCCAGCAGGAAGCCGGCCGCGTACTGGTCGCCGGCGCCGGTGGTGTCGACCACCTTGTCGACCGGGCAAGCGGCGACCTCGACCCGCTCGGCCCCACCCCCTCCGAACACCACCGAGCCGGCCGCGCCGCGGGTGACGGCGGCGATGTCGACGATGCGGCCGAGGTGGGCGGCGGCGTGGTCGAAGTCCTCCGTCTCGAACAGGGCGGCGAGTTCGGCCTCGTTGGCCAGGACGATGTCGGCCGAGGCCTCGATGAAGGCCAGCAGTTCGGTGCGCCAGCGGTGGACGACGAAGGAGTCCGACAGGGTGATGGCGACCTTGCGTCCGGCCGCGTGGGCGGCGGCGGCGGCGGCCTCGAAGGCGACGCGGGCGGGGGCGGGGTCGAACAGATAGCCTTCCAGATAGACGATGGCCGAGGCGCCGATCAGGGCCGCGTCGATGTCGGCGGCCGCCAGCTGGTTGGCCGCGCCCAGGAAGGTGCACATGGTGCGCTGGCCGTCGGAGGTGACATTGATCATGCAGACGCCGGTGGCGAGGCCCTGTTCGGCGCCGTCCTTCAGCGGGGCGGTGTCGAACGCGACGCCGGCGGCGCGGATATCGTGGGTGAAGACCCCGCCCAGGGTATCGTCCGCCACCTTGCCGATATAGGCGGCGCGGCCGCCGAAGGAGCCGACGCCCGCGACGGTGTTGCCGGCCGAGCCGCCCGAGGCCTCGACCCCCGCAGCCATGGCGGCGTACAGGGCGGCGCTCTGGTTGGCGTCGACCAGCTGCATCGAGCCGGCGGTCAGGCCCTGGGCCGTCAGGAAGGTGGGCTCGCAAGGGGCGAGAACGTCGACGATCGCATTGCCGACGGCGCAGACATCATAGGTGGGATTCTGGGTCATGGGCGGCCCATAGCCGACGACCGGCCCCGCGTCATCCAAAAACCCATAAGGAAAGCCTTATGCTTTTGCCCGCGGTTCGCTAGGTTTCGGGCCATGACCGAGATCGCCGTCCTGACGCCCGACCCCGCCGACCCCTCCTACGCCGGCCAGTGGCCCGGCGTGCTGGAACGGCTGGCCGAAGCCCTGTCGCTCGCCGATGTGACGGTGGCGCCGACGCCGTGGACGGAGCATATCGCCGACGCCTCGGGCCTGAAGCGGTTCCCGCTGGTCCTGCCGCTGATCGTCTGGGGCTATCACCGGGACCATGAGCGCTGGATGCAGGCCTGCGCGACCTGGGCCGAAGCCGGACTGACGATGCTGAATCCGCCGTCCGTTCTCGGCTGGAATTCGGACAAGAGCTATCTGGGGCGGCTGGGCGATCAGGGGATCGCCATCCCCGACACGGTCTGGATCGACAGCCCCGGACAGGCCGACGTCGACGCCGCCTTCGATCGCTTCGGGACAGACCGGCTGGTGGTCAAGCCGCGCGTCTCGGGCGGGGCGTGGAAGACCCTGCGGCTGTCGCGCGGCGAGCCGCTGACCGACGCGCCCGCGGGTCCGGCGATGATCCAGCCCTATCTGCCGACCATCGAGACCGAGGGCGAGACCTCGCTGCTGTTCTTCGGCGGCAAGCTCAGCCACGTCGTCAACAAACGCCCGGTTCCCGGCGAGTTCCGGGTCCAGGTCCAGTACGGCGGCGGCTACACGGCCCTGGCCGAACCGCCGGCGGGAGCCCTGGCCCTGGCGCAGCGGACCCTGGCCGCCATCGACGAAGACCTGCTCTACGCCCGCATCGACATGGCCCCCGCCGCCGACGGCCGCTGGCTGCTGATGGAGGCCGAACTGATCGAGCCCGACTTCTACCTCGGCTCCGCGCCGGAGGGCGGGCGGAATTTCGCGGACGCGGTTCGGGCGCGGCTCTGAGCAGAACGGCCCGTCCCGGGCTGTCAGGTTGGGGAGCGCCTGAGCGCGTGGATCCCCAGCAACGCCGTGCTGGCAAGCAAGCCGAAAACAGCCTGCACGGAGGCGACGAGATAGGAGAGGGGCAGGACCTGCGCGCGCGCCGCTCCGGGGGCCCAGCCCCCAGCGGCGCCGTCATTCGGAAACGTCTGGGCGAACCCGATTTCGGCGCGCACAATGACGTATATGGCCACAAGTATCCCGATGCCCGCACAGGCCGCCGCCGCCGCCAGAACCTGCCGGTGCGTCCCGGATCGCCAGAGCAGGCATGAGCCCCAAACGAAAACCACTGCGATCAACAGGCGGGGAATGACCTCGTCCGGATAGGTGCTCACGATGATGGACCGGCTGATCTCGCCGATGTTGTGACCCAGGCGTGCGACAAGCCAGGCCGTACCGGCCATCGCCGCCAGACCGACGACCAAGCCTCCGGTGGACCAGGCCCACGGGCGAAAGGAACGATCCAATCAAGACCTCCATTAGTCTGGCGTCAGGCTACGCCGCCTCCCCCATCGCCGCCAGCCCCGCCCGCGACGGGCACAGATCGCTGATCAGGCAGGCGCTGCATTTCGGTCGGCGCGCCGTGCAGGTGTAGCGGCCGTGCAGGATCAGCCAATGGTGGGCCCTGGGCAGCCATTGCTCGGGCACGACGCGGAACAGCTGGGCCTCGACCTTGTCGGGGGTGGCGGCGTTGGCCAGACCCAGCCGGTGCGAGACGCGGAACACATGGGTGTCGACGGCGATGGCCGCCTCGATTCCCAGCTCGTTCAGCACCACGCTGGCGGTCTTGCGGCCGACGCCGGGCAGGGCCTGAAGGTCGGCGCGGTTCAGCGGCACCTCGCCCCCGTGTTTCTCCAGCAGGATGCGGCTCAGGGCGATGACGTTCCGCGCCTTGCCGCGATACAGGCCGATGGAGGCGATGAGGGGAACCAGCCCCGCCTCGCCCAGCGCCAGCATCTTCGCGGGGGTGTCGGCGACCCTGAACAACCGCTCGGTGGCCTTGTTGACCGAGACGTCCGTGGCCTGGGCCGACAGGGCGACCGCCACGACGAGGGTGAAGGGGCTGGAAAAGTTCAGCTCCGTCTTCGGCTCGGGCATCACCGCCGACAGCCGCCCGAAAATGGCCTCGACCCGATCCTCGTCCGGCGGCCAGCCGAGCACGGGGATCGCCGCGCCGGTCATGACGGCGGGGCGCCCGGGCGTCGTTCTGGACCGCTTCTCGCTCATGCCCGACTTAAAGCGCGGCCGGCCACGCCGCGCCAGATCAGCGGGCAGTCCGTGTGATGACCGGAACCGTTTTCGGCCGCACCTCGACGACGACCGGCGGCGTCGACATCCAGCGCGAGGCGGCGGCGCGGACCTCGTCGACGGTCAGCGACCGGTATTCGTCGCGCCACTCCATGGCGTCCTGAAGCGGCCGGGGATTACGGCTGGAGCCATCGAGGGCCTGCAGCCACCAGGTGTTGGTTTCGCGCTCGGTCAGGGCGGCGTCCAGGGCCGGACGGCGCGCGGCCTCTACGGCGACGGCGTCGATATCGCCCGCCGCCAGCCGGGCGACCACCTCCAGGATGGCCGCGCGCACCGCCTCGATATGCTCCGGCCGGGTTTCGACGGCGATCTGCAGCGCGCCCTGATCGGCGTCGTCGGGGAGCGTCATCGAAACCGAGGGCGCATAGCTGGCGCCGAGTCTCTCGCGGATTTCGTCGCGGATCCGGTCGTTGAGCACCGAGCGAAGCAGGGAGAGAGCGCGCTGCTCGCGCCGCCTCTCCGGCGATCCGACGAACAGCGGCCAGGTCAGGCTGACGAAACCCCTTTCCGGCGACCCCTCGTGCCCGGCCAGCACCGGCTCGACCTGCTCCGGGTAGCGCAGGAACCAGGCGTCCGGCCTGCGGGCGTCGCGGGGCGCGCGGGGCGGAAGGGCCCCGAACGTGGCGCCGAGCAGCCGGACCGCATCCGCCTCTTCGATGTCGCCGACCAGGGTGACCTCGAGCGGCGCCTCGGCCAGGGCGGGAGACAGGATTCGCCGGAATGTCTCCTGGTTCCAGGCCAGCACCGTCTCGCGGGACGGCAGGGAGCGGGGATTGCCGGGCTGGACGACGGTCAGCAACGCCTCGCTGGCGACGGCCCGGGGCTCGGTGCGCAGCTGGCGGAAGATGGTGGAGACGGCGGTCGCGCGCGCGCTGTCGAAGTCAGTGCGGAAGCCGGGATCCGAGAAGGCCGCCGCCAGCATCTGCAGTTGCAGTTCGAGATCGGCCGGCCGGGTGGAGCCGCGCATGACGAAGGAGTCGTTCCCCATGCCGAGCGTTGTCTGATACCGCCGGGCGGGGAACAGGTCGGTCATCTCCATCATGCCGTGACGGCCCAGGCCGCCGAGCGTGAAGAATTGGGTCGCGAACCGGGCGGGGTTCTGGTCCGCCGGGTCCAGTTCGCGCAAGCCGTCCCCGAACCGCACCGAGATCTGGATGCTGTCCCGGGTGAAGTCGACGGATTTGAAATTCACCACCACCCCGTTGGCGAACCCGAGACGGACGAAGCCGGGCTCCGCGATTTCCTCGCGCGACACCGGGGAGGCTGCGGGGCCGAAATCGCCATAGGCCCAGGCGTCGTTGACCGGAGCCGTCGAGGGCGCCGGCGCGCGCCGGCGGCTCGCCGCCCGCCACGCCGCCCGAACCGCCCGTTCGGATGGAGGGGCGGCCATGGTCACCGCGATCAGCGGCTCCGACCCGGACCAGTCCGCCCGGAAGGCGGCGTTGATCCGCTCGGGCGTCATGTTCGCCGCCGCCAGATCGAACAGGCGCGCCGCGTCCGCCGGGGCGACGAACCCCGCCCCGTCCAGCTCGTAGCCGGGTTCCGAACTCAGCAGCGCGCCCGCGAGGGCGGCCGAGTATCGTGCCCCGGCGTTCGCGACCGCCTCGGCGCCCGCTCTCTTCTGGGCCGTCACATTGCGATCGATCTCGTCGTTGCGCACGCCGTGCGTCTCCAGCCGCTGCAGTTCAACCACGGCGGCGTCGAACGCCTCGCGCCAGCGCCTGTCGTTTCGCGGCGTCACGCGCAGACAGGTGTAGCCGGCCTCGCGCAGCCAGCCCGAGGTGCTGAAGCTGGCGCTCACGAAGGGCGGGTCATCGCCTTGCGTCAGTCGCGCGAGACGGCGGTTGGCGATGCTGAGCCACAGGCTCCGGGCGATGTTGAACTCGCGGCGGGCCAGACTGTCGGGGCCGTATCGAACATGGGGCCGCACCCGGCAGATGTTGACGCCCGAGCCCTGCTGCCGCTCGGTGGAGACCATGATCTCGAACGGCCGGCGCAGATCCGGCGCCTGGGCGGCGGCGCGGACGCCGGGATCGCCCTCGGCGCGCCAGTCGGCGAACGCCGCCTGGATCCGCGCCTCGACGTCCGTTTCGTCAAGATCGCCGACCACGACGAGGAAGGCGTTATCGGGCCGGTACCAGCGGTCGCGAAACCGCGTCAGACGCACGGTGTCGATCCCGCGGATGTCCTCGACCTCGCCGATCGCCAGCCTGGACGGGCCGCGCAGGTTCGGCGCGACGAACGCCTGGTACCGGCGTTGATAGTCCCAGGCCGGGCCCAGACGCCGGTCCCGTTCCGCCAGGACGACGCCCTTTTCACGTTCGATCGCCTCCGGTTCGAAGACCAGACCGTCCGCGACGTCCGACAGCCAGTCGAACGCGAGATCGAGGCGGGCGTCGTCCGCGACGTTGATGTCCAGGGTGTAGATCGTGGCGAAGGCGCTGGTCGTGGCGTTCTGGTCCCGCCCGAAGGCGATGCCTGCGTCCGCGAAGCGCGCCTGCAGCGTGCCCTCGGCGAAGTTTCGCGTGCCGTTGAAGGCCATGTGTTCGAGGAAGTGGGCGAGTCCGCGTTCGTCGTCCGCCTCCTCGAAACTTCCCGCCTTGATCAGCAGACGCAGCGAGGCGGCGCCGTCGGGTCGCGGATTGGCGAGGATCGCATACCGCAGGCCGTTGGCGAGCACCCCCTGCCGGACCGCCGGGTCCATCGGGATCAGACCGTCCGCCGCCGCGACGGCGGACGCCGGAACCGGTTCGACAACCTGTGCGCTAGCCGGGACGGGGCCGCCGACGACCACGACAAGCGCGACGATCAGCGCGCTCCACACACGGTTCACCACAAGACACCCCGCCCCGCCACAACGCTGGCGGGAAGCCTAACGCGCTTCCGGCGGCGGCCCAAGACCCAAACGCCGCAGCGCCTGCCGCGCGGCCCGTTCGCCTTCCATCCACGCCCCGTGCGCCGTGCCGTAGAAGTCTTCCGACGTGCCCTCGCCGGCGGTGAAGATGCGGTTCTCGATCGGCGCCTTCAGCCGGGACCGGGCGCCCGCCTGCCCCGGCAGGACATGGGAATAGGCGCCCCGCGACCAGGGATCCGCGCCCCACATGGAGGCGGCGACCGGTTCGATCCGGCGCCGGAAGCCGGACCCCAGCAACGATGCGAATTCATCGGCCGCGAAGGCGAAGAAGGCGGCTTGGCCTTCGGCCTCCAGCCCCCACGCCAGCCCCGCGCCGAAATAGGCCTCGATCATCGGCCGGCCGAAGGGCCGCAGGTGGTAGCCCGCGGTGTCGGCTGTGTCGCGCCGGCCCCACAGCTGGCTGTCCGGCGGAAAGTCTTCCGCGCCCGTCACCGTCATGTGCAGCTTGGAAGCCAGCCCCAGCGGCGCGCCGGCCGCCGCCTCGAGCCAGTCCGGAACGGGCGGATCGATGCGGACCGCCTCCGTCGACAGCAGCCCCGTCGGGACGGTCAGGATCACGGCGCGCGCCTCGACGACCCCCCGGGCGGTCTCCAGCCGAAGGACCGGGCCGGACCGGTCGATGCGGCTGACCGGACACTGAAACACCACCGGCGCGCCCGCTCCCAGATGTTCGACCAACCGCCCGTATCCGACGGGGACGCGCCAGTTCACCCCGGTGTCGCGATACGCGTCATAGTCCTGGATCGAGACCTCGGCGAAGCGCGCGCCGTTCAGGGCGCCCGAGATGGCGTCGATGCGGCCGTTCCAGGGCTCCGCGGGATCGAACAGGGTCGCCGCAGGCCCGTCCTCGCCCCGGCGCGCGGCCTCCGCCACCCGCGCGTCAAACGCCGCGAAGGCCGCGCCGAACGCGGCCTGATCCCCGGGCGACGTCTCGTGGTTGAAGGCCTGGCTGCGCCACGGCGGCGGGGTGCGGTCGATCGCGAACCCCTCGGTTTCGGCCAGATCCGCCAGCACGTTCTCATCGGCCGAATGCAGCCAGCCGCAGCCCATGTCGAGCCCGGCCCCGTTTATGTCGATTGTGTGAGCCCGGCCGCCGATCCGGTCCCGCGCCTCCAGCACCACCACATCCAGCGGCGCCTGCGCCAGCGCCCGCGCGGCGGCGATGCCCGCAGCGCCGGCCCCGACCACGGCGACATCGACGAAAGAGGGCGGGCGGTCAGCAGGCATCACGAACTCCGGACAAGGCGAAACAAGACGTGTTGGGGCGGCGAAACAAGCGGGATTGAATTATGGACAGTATCGTCCATTTTACGCCTGTCCTCCCCGACACGTCTTTCTCGAGCTCGTCTATGGCCCTGTCGCCCGCCCTCAAGAAACGTCTGCCCCTGATCGTGGGCGCCGTCGTCGCCCTGGCCGTTGTCATCGGCGGCGTGGTCTGGTGGCAGGGCAAACAGCGCTGGGAGGCCACCGACAACGCCTTCGTCGCCGCCGACACCACCGAGGTCAGCCCGCAGATCGACGGCTATGTGGTCGAGGTGCTGGTCGCCGACAACCAGCGCGTCGAGCCGGGCCAGATCCTGATCCGCCTCGACGACGCCAACGCCCGCGCCGCCCTGGCCCAGGCCGAGGCCAATCTGGCCTCGGTGATCGCCGCGGTCGGCAATGTCGACGCCCGCGCAGCCCAGGAACAGGCCCTGATCGCCTCGCGCGCCGCGGGCGTCGCCCAGGCCCAGGCCCAGGCCGACCTGGCCCGCCAGCAGGTCGACCGCTACGGCAAGCTGGCCGAGCAGGGCTGGGTCTCGCAGCAGCGCATCCAGACCGAACAGGCCGGCGCGCGCACGGCCCAGGCCAGCGTCGCCGAGGCCCGGGCCGCCCTGGTCGCCGAGCAGCGCACCGCCGGCGTGCTGGGCTCGACCCGGAACCAGAGCGTCGCCGCCGTCGAGGTGGCCCGCGCCCAGGTCGAACAGGCCCGCATCGCCCTGGACCGCACCGTCATCCGCGCCCCGGTCGGCGGCGTGATCGGCGCCCGCGGCGTGCGCGTCGGCCAGTATGTCCGCCCGGGCGGCCAGATCCTGTCGATCGTGCCGCTGGGCGACGCCTATGTGGTCGCCAATTTCAAGGAGACCCAGGTCGACCGCCTGCGCCTCGGCCAGGCGGTGGAAATCACCGCCGACGCCTTTCCCGGCCAGCGCCTGACCGGCCATATCGACAGCTTCTCGCCCGCCACCGGCTCGGAGTTCGCCCTGATCCCGATCGAGAACGCGACCGGCAATTTCACCAAGATCACCCAGCGCCTGCCCGTGCGCATCCGCGTCGATCCCGCCTCGGGCGCCGCCCTGCGGCCCGGCCTGTCGGTCGAGGTCAAGGTCGATCTGAAAAGCCGGGGCGGCCTCAGCTTCGCCCAGGCCGCGACCGGAACCGCCGTCGCGTCCGTGGCGAACACGGGCGCCGCGGTCCAGTGACCGCCGCCGCCCCCGCGGTCGCCGGGGCTCCTCCGGCCGAGCCGAAGATCAACTGGACCATCCTGCTGCTGGGCTTCGCCGGCATGGTGATCGGCCAGTTCATGGCCATTCTCGACATCCAGATCGTGGCCTCGTCCCTGCCGCAGATCCAGGCCGGGGTCGGCGCCTCGGCCGACGAGATCAGCTGGATCCAGACCGCCTATCTGATCCCCGAGGTCGTGATGATCCCCCTGTCGGGATACCTCTCGCGCCTGTGGGGGACGCAGAAGGTCTTCCTCGTCTCCTGCACGGGCTTCATGCTGATGAGCGTGGCCACCGGGCTGTCGTCCTCGATCGACGCCATGATCTTCTTCCGGGCGCTTCAGGGCTTCGTCGGCGGGGCCATGATCCCGACCGTCTTCGCCGTCGCCTTCACCGCCTTTCCGCCCGACAAGCGCATCACCGCCAGCGTGGTCATGGGTCTGATCGTGACCCTGGCGCCGACCGTCGGTCCGACCCTCGGCGGCCACCTGACCGAGTGGCTCAGCTGGCGCTGGCTGTTCTTCATCAACGTCCCGCCCGGACTGCTGGTGCTGTTCCTCGTCGGCCGCTACGCCAATTTCGACAAGGGCGATCCATCCCTGACCAAGGGCTTCGACTGGTGGGGTCTGGCCCTGATGGCCGTCTTCCTGATGAGCCTGCAATTCGTGCTGGAGGAGGGGTCCAAGAACGACTGGTTCTCGGACGACAACATCCTGTGGCTGGCCGTGCTGGCCGCCATCACGGGGCCCGCCTTCATCTGGCGGTCGCTGACCTACCATAATCCGGTGGTGGAGCTGCGCGCCTTCACCAACCGCAACTTCCTTGTCGGGGTGGTGATGACCTTCACGGTGGGCGCGGCCCTGTTCGGGGGCACCTTCCTGCTGCCCCTGTTCCTGTCGCGGGTGCGCGACTATTCGGCGGCCGAGGTCGGCACCACCATGGTGGTGTCGGGTCTGGCCATGTTCGCCACCGCGCCCTTCGCGGGCCGGCTGGTGCGCAAGGTCGACGCCCGCATCCTGATGTTCGGCGGCTTCATGTTTTGCGCCTGGGGCATGTGGGACGCCCACGCCGTGACCAGCGAATGGGGCTTCTGGCAGTTCGCCGGCGTTCAGGCCCTGCGGGGAGCCGGCGTCATGATGGCCATGATCGCCGCCCAGCAGGTGACCATGTCGACCCTGCCGCCGCATATGGTCAAGAACGCCTCGGGCCTGGTGAACCTGTCGCGCAATGTCGGCGGCGCCTTCGGCCTGGCCCTGTTGAACACCTCCCTGACGCAGAATACGGCGTCGCACATGAGCGAGCTGACCCAGAACATCCCGGTGACCAACGGCGGCATGCAGGCCATGCTGGCCGGAATGCAGGAGCGGTTCGCGGGCTCGATCGATCCGGCGGGCGCGGCGATGAAGGCGGTCCAGGGCATGTTGAACCTTCAGGCGACGACCTTGGCCTTCGGTGACGCCTTCGCCATACTGGCCGTCGGCTGCGTCTTCGCCGCCTTCGTCACCCTGCTGTCCCGTCCGGTGAAGGCCGCGGCGGGCGGCCCGCCGGTGGACGCCCACTGATGGCCCGGGTCGCCGGACAGATCGACGAGACCAAGACCGAGGCCATTCTGGACGCGGCCCTCGCCCTGTTTTCGGAGAAGGGCGCCCTCGCCTCGATGGAGGCCATCGCCCGTCGGGCCGGGGTCTCGCGCCAGACCCTGTACAACCGCTTCCCGTCCAAGGTGGAGATCGGCCGCGCCCTCGCCGCCCGTCGCTCCGACGCCATCAGCACCCCCCTGCGGACCGGCGGCGATCCGGAAACGGTGCTGACCGCCATGGCCGCGGGCATGCTGGA
Source organism: Brevundimonas sp. (assembly GCF_035561115.1). Lineage (GTDB taxonomy): Bacteria > Pseudomonadota > Alphaproteobacteria > Caulobacterales > Caulobacteraceae > Brevundimonas. The sequence goes on along the minus strand of NZ_DATMYH010000110.1, from coordinate 46,388 downwards.
AAAGCTGTGCGGCAAACAGGCCGCCGCCTCGATGCGCGGCGTCGCCCTCATGTCGCCCAGCGATCCGGAACTGGCCCACGCCATTTACCAGGCCGGCCCCGCCGAAGGCCTGCGCCGCCTGTCCGCCTGGCTGGCCGAGCAGGACCGCCTTGGACTGCTGCGCATTCCCGATCCCGACGCGGCGGCCGAGATGTTCTCGGGCATGGTGCTGGGGCATGGGCATCTGCGCGGCGTGCTGGGCGTGGCCCATCCGGACTTCGATCTGCAGGCCCGCGCCGCCGAGGCGGCCCACCGCTTCCTGCGCGCCTTCGCCCGCTGAGGCGGTTGGCCCCGTCCGCCAATCGGACTAGACCGCGCCCATACTGTTCCGGAGCGTACCCATGCTGATCCACCTCTCCTCATGGCCCGAGATCGATGCGCGGCTGAAGACGACGAGGACCGTCGTCGTGCCCATCGGCTCCAATGAACAGCACGGCCCGACCGGCCTGCTGGGCACCGACTGGCTGTGCCCCGAGATCATCGCCCACGCCGCCGAGGCGCAGGACGAGAGCCTGATCGTGGCCCCGACCTTCAACATCGGCATGGCCCAGCACCACCTGGCCTTCGCCGGCACCATCTCCCTGCGGCCCTCGACCTTCATGGCGGCGATCACCGACTGGGTGTCGTCGCTGAGCCGGCACGGCTTCGAGCGGATCTATTTCCTCAACGGCCACGGCGGCAACGTCGCCACCATCGAGGCGACCTTCGCCGAGATCTACGCCGAATGGAGCTTCGTCGAGGAGCAGCCGCCCTTCGTGCTCAGGCTGAAGAACTGGTGGGACCTGCCGGGCGTCCACGGCCTGTGCAACCGGATGTTCCCGACCGGCCACGGCATGCACGCCACCCCGTCCGAAATCGCCGTCACCCAGGCCGCCTATCCCGATCGCATCAAGATCGCCGACTACAGCCCGCAGATCGCGCCGACCGGGCCGATCCGCGACGCCCTCGACTATCGCGCGCGCTTCCCCGACGGCCGGATCGGCTCGGACCCGGCCCAGGCCAGCCCGGAAAAGGGACAGACCATCATCGACGCGGCCATCCCCGCCCTGCTCAAGGATGTGGCCGACTTCTCGTCGGAGGTCTTGCCCGCGACCTGATTGCGGCCCAAGGCTCGGCGCATGACCCAGTTCGACAAAGCCATCAAGACCGGCCGCCGCCTGACGCGCCAGGCGACCTCGGCCGCCAACGCCGCCCTGTCCGGCGGCGAGATGCTGCAGGCGGCCGGCGACGTGATCAACGCCCGCCTCGGCATCATGGCCGCCGGCATGGCCGATCCGCGAAAGGTTGATCTGACGGAACTGTCGCTGATGAGCACGGAAAAGGTCGAGGCCCTGTCCGCCTCGGCCTCGGCCATGGCGAAGACGTTCGGCGACATCGGCGGCCGGGTCGGCTCCAGCGCCCTGACCGAAGCCGGGCTGGCCTCGAAGGCCGCCGCCTCGATCGCCTCGGCCACGACGCCGGCGGCCGCGCTGCAGGCGCAATACAGCTACGCTGTCGGCTGGTGGAGCCGCGCGGCCGGTCAGATGCTGACCCTCAACAGCGAACTGCTGAAGGCCCAGGCCGACGCCATGCGTCCGATCCACAAGACCGCCGTCGCCAATGCGAAACGGCTGAAGAAGTAGCGGGAACGGCCGGCCCGCCGGGGATTTACATCAGGGCGTGGAAGGAGTGATCGCCATGGTCGACGACCCGAAGAAAGACCCTCACCCCGGCATGATGGGCGACGGCACTGAAGAGCAGAACCTCAACCAGCCCGGCGATCCGTCGAAACGGATCACCGCGGACGAGGTCGAGGACGCGTTCGGCAAGAAGGCCGACAAGCCGGCCTGACTTACCGGAACGGCGGCTCGTCGAAGGCGCGCAGCTTGCGCGAATGCAGACGATTGCCCTCGGCGCGCAGCAGGTCGATGGCGTGGATGCCGATCTGCAGGTGCTCCGAGATCGAGCCCTCGTAGAAGCGGTTGGCCTGTCCCGGCAGCTTGATCTCGCCGTGCAGCGGCTTGTCCGAGACGCACAGCAGCGTCCCGTAGGGCACCCGGAAGCGATAGCCTTGGGCCGCGATGGTCGCGGATTCCATGTCGATGGCCACGGCCCGGCTCTGGTTGAAGCGCAGCGCCGACTTGGAATAGCGCAGCTCCCAGTTCCGATCGTCCGTGGTCACCACCGTGCCCGTGCGCAGGCGCCGCTTGACCTCTTCGCCCGGCGCGCCCGAGACGATCTTGGCGGCGTCGTAAAGCGCCCGCTGGACCTCGGCGATCGAGGGGATGGGGATGTCCGGCGGCAGCACCGCGTCCAGCACATGGTCGTCCCGCAGATAGGCGTGGGCCAGCACATAGTCGCCGATGCTCTGGCTGGGGCGCAGCCCGCCGCAGTGGCCGATCATCATCCAGGCGTGCGGGCGGGTGACGGCCAGGTGGTCGCAGATGGTCTTGGCGTTGGACGGGCCCACGCCGATGTTGACCAGGGTGATGCCCCGATGCCCCGGCGCCGTCAGGTGATAGGCGGGCATCTGGTGCTTCTTCCAGGCCGCGTCCATGACCGCCGCCTCGGGGTTCGGCGTGTCGCGCGTGATCTCGATCCCCCCGGCGCAGACCAGCTTTTCATAGGCGCTGTCCGGATCCGTCAGCTGCGCGCAGCCCCAGCGTACGAACTCGTCGACATAGCGGTTGTAGTTGGTGAACAGGATGTAGCTCTGCACGTCCTCCACCGGCGTGCCGGTGTAGTGGCGCAGGCGGGCCAGCGAGAAGTCCGTCCGCAGGCCGTCGAACTGGGCCAAGGGGAAGTCCTTCGTCAGGTCGAACATCCCGTCGGAGATCTCGTCGCCGATATGGGCCAGGTCCGTGGTCGGGAAATAGCGGGCGACGGCGGCGGTCTGGCTGCGGTCGAGGGCGACGTCCGAACCGTCCATCACATAGGGGAAGGGGATCTCCTGATCCGAGGGGCGCACGTCGAAGGCCGCGCCATAGTCGGCCTCCAGCAGGGTCAGCTGTTCCAGCAGATAGGGGCGGTACAGGTCCGGCCGGGTGATGGTGGTCGCATAGGCCCCCGGCCGCGAAAGACGGGCGAAGGCGCGGGCCTCCAGATTGGCCGGCCGTTCGCCGTACCAGCTGACCCTGAGTTCGGGATAGGAGAACAGGCCTTTGGCCCGGGCCTCGGGATCGGCGCGTTCGCCGGTCCGCAGGAAGGTCCCCACCGCGGTGCGCAGGCTGGAGACGGACTGGTTGTAGAGGGTTTCGAGACGGTCCAGCGCCGCCTGTGGGCTCATCGATTCTGTCATGGCCTCCTCTAGCGGAAGATCATGACCTTGGCGAGACGCCCACGGCCATGCTTGGCCGTGGGCTGCTCTCTTGGGCGCTATGCTCGCGACGCGGTCGCTCGCGGCTTGAGCGCGGGGCGCCCCCGCGCTTGAAGGCTACCCCAGTTCGCGACGAAGGAAGGCGGTCACATCGTCCAGCACCGGCGCCTTCCTGCGGAACAGGGGCGAGAAGGTCGCGATCAGGTCGGCGTGATTCAGGCCCGGATACAGTTTTGCCTCGCAGCGACCGCCGACGGCCTTCATCCGGTCGCACAGGATGGTGGTGTCCTCGGCGTGGACCACCACGTCCCCGGTCCCGTGGCCCAGCCACAGGGGCGGCGCGTCGGCGCGGGCGAAGGTCACCGGCTGGGTCAGGGTCGGGTCCGGAACCCGCCCGAAGGCGTTGATCGAGGCCGCCACGTCGAAGGGCAGGAAATCATAGGGGCCCGCCAGACCGGCGGCGGCCCTGATCAGTCCGGGCGCGCCGGCGGCCGTCATGTAGCGGCGGTCCAGTGCGATCATCATCGCCAGATGGGCCCCGGCCGAATGGCCGATGACGCCCAGCCGGGCCGGATCGGCTCCATAGCGGCTGGCGATCTGGCCCGCCCTTGCCGCAGCCGCGGCCGCATCGTCGATGAAGGCCGGAAAATGGGCCTGCGGCGCCAGCCTGTAGTCGGGCGTTGCAACCACGAAACCACGCGCCGCCAGAGCCTGCGCCGCCCAGGCGTACAGTCGCCGCTCGCCGCTGTCCCAGCCGCCGCCATAGAAGAAGACCAGCATCGGCCATGGCCGGGGACCCGCCTCGACAGGGGCGTGGATGTCCATCTTCTGGCGGGGATCGTCTCCATAGGCGAGGTCGCGGGCTGCGCGCCGTACGCCCCGGTCGCGCGGACCCAGGCCGTTCAGCACGGCCAGGGGCGAACAGGCCGAGGCGATCAGGCCGAGTGCGGGGGCGAAGAGGCCTCTGCGGGTCATGCTTTCCCTGGATCCAGACGGAGCCGGACCAGGATACACACGGAAGTCCGCAAAAGCTCAACCGGACGCGGCCTTATCGCGCGCCGGAGATCAGCGCGCCGCAGTTGGCGTCCTTGGCCAGGCCCGGGTCGACGAACGGCAGCAGAGCCGCCAGCGGATTGATCAGGGCCCCCAGTGCGGCCCCCAGGCCCACCTGACCCGCGACCGAGGCCTGGTCGACGCCGATCTTCGGCGCCGTCAGCGGACCACGGATGGTGATCGGCGACCACAGCCGGACCAGCCGCGCCTTCTTGGTTTCACCGTCGATGCGCAGGTTCATCGTCTCGGCGCCGAGATTGATCGTGCCGCTGCCCCTGGCCAGCACCGGCGTGGTGTCGATGACGAAGGTGCGGGCGGTGGCCGTTCCGCCACTGACGGTGAAGTCGGCCACGGCGCAGCGAATCTCGGAGACGCCGGTATCGCCGGACAGAAGCTTGCCGAGGCCGGCGGTGACATTGATGCCCAGCAGTTCGGCGAAGGCGGCGCGCATCTGGCCCTGCGGCACCACCAGACTCAGCGTGCCCTTCGAATTCGCCGCGAAGTCATGCACCGAGGCGCCCGGCCCCTCCAGCTTCGCCCGGCCGATGGCGCGGCCGGTCACCGTGGGCGCGCCGTTCCGGGCCGGGATGATCGACTCCAGCGGATAACCGCGCAGGCGGAAATCAGCCGTCGAATACGGGACCTTGCGGTTGGCGTCGATGCGCGCCGTTCCGTCCAGTTCGCCCCGATTGAAATCGAAGGCGACCGGATCGAGATTCAGGATGCCGGCCTTCAGTTCGGCCCCCAGATTGACACGACGCACGTCCAGTTCATTGCGCTTCACCTGGGTCGCGCGATAGCGCAGCGTCCCGTCCATGACCCGCAGGCGCTCCACGTTCAGCGGCGCGACGGGCAACAGCTTGCCCGGCGCGCCTGAGGTCATCACCGTATCACCCGAGGCGGTGACCCTCGGCGTGCCCCCCAGAACCGCCGCCAGGTCGTCGATATCCAGCAGGCGCGAATACAGGTCCGCTTCGACCCGGCGCCGGTCGCCGGCCTTGTAGACCTTCAGGTCGCCGGACAGGTCGGACGAGCCGACGCGGCCGCTGAAATCGTTGAAGGTGAAGACGGTGTCGTCGCGGGTCAACGTGCCGCTGAGCCGGTAGGGCGGCGTATTGGGTGCGGTGATGCCTGTCAGCAGATAGATGTCGGCCAGGTCGCGTCCGCGCAGACTCAGGGTCGCCCTGAACTGGCCGAGATCGAACGGACGGGTGATCGAACCGTCGGCTGTCAGGGTCGTTCCCACGCCGGACAGCTCGGCCTTGAAGCCATAGGGCCGGTCGCGTTTGATGTTGATGAAGGGCCCGCCGCGCACCATCAGCGTCAGGGGCGTGCCGTTGATCGTTCCGCGGCCGTCCAGATGGAAGCCCGCGTTTCCGTCCGATCCCTCGCGCGCATTGACCGTTGCGTTCAGACGGATTTTGCGCCCCTGCTCGTCGAGCGAGACGCGGCCGTCGCGGATGGTCAGCCGGTTGATGGGCGGCAACCTTGTGGGCCCCGTATCCGGCCTGTCGGGGTTGAGCACCCAGCTCTTGCGGCCGTCTTCCGTGGCGATCAGCACGACCTCGGGCCGGGTGATCTGGACCAGAGGCATCTCCACCCGCCCCGACAGCAGTGGCAGGAACCGCACCGAGGCCAGGGCGTCCTCGACGACCAGGGTGTCCTTCTCCTTCGCCCAGTCCGGCCCGCCGACGCGGACGTCGCGGATGTGGGCGGAGGGAGTCCAGCTGAACAGCTTCACGTCCAGATCGCCCCGCAGCTCGATCTCGCGGTCGTAGCGGGCCGAAGCCCATCCGCCGATCGGGCCCCTGAGCCAGTTCCAGTCGAACAGCATCAGGAAGACGATCACCAGGGCGATCAGCGCCAGGGTGGCGCCGGCGGCGATCTGTTCGGGCCGGCCGGGCCGCCGGAAGCTGGTGTAGACAGGGTCGTTGGCCCTGACCCAGTCGCGCCGGTCCCGCGCCCACGCCCCCGCCGGGACCAGGGCGCGGTCGCGCACGGCCAGCCAGTTCGGATGGTCTTTCAAGGGGTTGGGCAAATGCGGAACTCCGTCGAACCCTCCACAACGCGCGAAGCGGCGGAAGGCTCAGACGGGGTTCCGCTGGATGCTACGGCGCGGGCTTCAGATACTTGTCCAGCCAGCCGAACACCTCAGTGTGCCATTGCAGGCTGTTGGCCGGCTTCAGCACCCAGTGGTTCTCGTTGGGGAAGAAGACCAGGCGGCTGTCGACGCCCCGGCGCTGCAGGGCCGTGAAGGTCGACAGGCCCTGAGCCGTGGGGATGCGGTAGTCCAGGTCGCCCTGGATCACCAGCATCGGGTCGCGCCAGTTTCGAACATGGTTGGCCGGGTTGAATTCCTGGTAGGCGCGCGGATTGTCCCAGGGCGTGCCGCCGTTCTCCCATTCGGTGAACCACAGCTCCTCGGTCGAATAGCCCATGCCGAAGGTGTCGAAGACGCCGTCGTGATTGACCAGGCATTTGAACTCGCCCGGCCAGGCGCCGGCGATCCAGTTGACCATATAGCCGCCATACGAGGCGCCCAGGGCGCAGGCGTTGTCGCCATCGAGGAAGCCGTAGCGTTCCTGCGCCGCGGCCCAGCCCTTCTGCAGATCCTCGAACGGGCGGTCGCCCCAGTGCTGGCTGATCGAATCCGTGAAGGCCTGGCCGTAGCCGGTCGAGCCGTGGAAATCGATCATCACCACCGCATAGCCGGCGCCGGCGTAGGTCTCGGGATTCCAGCGGTACGACCAGCTGTTCCCGAACGATCCCTGCGGTCCGCCGTGGATGAGGAAGGCGACCGGATATTTCCGACCTTCGACATAGCCGGCAGGCTTGATGACGTAACCGTGGACGGTCTCGCCGTTCCAGCCGGCGAAGCTGAATTGCTCGGGCTCGCCGAACACCTGGCCGTCCAGCTGCGGATTCACATTGGTGATCCGGCGCGGCATTTCGCGGCCGCGGAAGGTCTTCACATAGAGCTCGCTCGGGCGCGTCAGGGAGTCCTGGGCGAAGACGAAGCCCGACGGGGTCTGGGCGAAGGCCGAGACATGTCCTGGCCCCGTGACCGGAACGACCGCGCCGTTGCGCGTGTCGATGGCGAAGATGCGGGTCTGGCCGACGTCGCCGGCGGTCACATAGACGGTGTTTCCGTCAGCCGACCATTGCAGGCTGTCCGCTGAACGGTCCCAGTCCGCCGCGATCTGGCGCGTCCGGCCCGTCGCCACGTCGCGCAGGAAGATGGCGTATTTGTCGGCCTCGAAGCCCGGGCGGGCCATGGCGCGATAGGCCATCGTCCGGCCGTCGGGCGAGAAGACCGGACCCGTGTCCCAGGCGTCGTTGTCGTCGGTCAGGTTCTCGAACGCGCCGTCTCCGGTCAGGCCGTTGGTGCGCCAGAGGTCGAAATTGGTGCTCCACGGCTCGCTCGGGCCGGCAAGGCGGGCCGAGAAGACGATCGACCGGCCGTCCGGGGCGAAGGTGAATTCGCTCTCGTCGCCGAACGGCTTGGAGGGGGTGTCGCCGTCGAAGCCCCTGGTCACATGGACGGGCTGACCCGTGGCGCGGCCGTCGGCGCCGATCGACTGGACGAAGAGGTGGTTCTGGGTCCCGTCGTTCCAGGTGTCCCAGTGGCGGACGAACATGCGGTCATAGACCTGGCCGGTCGAGGGATCGTCGGCCACGGCCCTGGTCCGGTCCACCGTGCAGGCGATGTCGCCGCATTCGGGGAAGACGGCCAGCGACACCGCCACCCGGTCCGCGCCGGGGCTCAGCCGGTAGGCGTTGACGTCCAGCGCCAGGTCCGTGACCTGCACGGGATTGGTCCCATCGGCGTCGGCGCGCCACACCTGGCTGGAGCCCGAGCGGCCCGAGAGGAAATACAGCCTTCCGTCCGACCCCCAGCGCGCGGTGTTGGCTCCGCCCTCGCTGATCGCCAGTTTGCGGCCTTCGCCGCCGTCGCGCAGATCCATGATGTAGAGCGCGCCGGCGCGCTTGTTGGTCGCGACGTCCGTGGCGGTCACGGCGTAGACGACCCGGCGCCCGTCCGGCGACACCTGCGGGTCGGCCAACCGGTTTGCCGAGATCATGTCGCGATAGTCGAAGGCGTCGGACGCCTGGACCGCCGCCGCGGGCGGGGCGGCCGCGACGTCGGCGGGCGTTTCGGCCAGGGCGGGAACGGCGGCGAACAGGGCGAGCGCGGCGCTGGCCCCCGCGAGCATGGAACGGTGACGCATGAGCGGTTTCCTCGTGACTTTGTCGTCAGTCTCGGCGCTGGCGTAGCACCGCGCGGCAAAGGGCGGAAGCGCCCGCGCCCGCCCAGGCCGCCAAGCCGCTTGCCGTGCGCGCCACGAGCGGCGACAACCGGCGTGGAATGACCGAGATCGCCGCCCTCACGCCGACCCGCCGGGAACCGCACGTCTGCGACGTGCTGATCGCCGAGCGCGCGCCGCGACTGACCGGTTCCGTCGCCTGGCCGCTGGTCCGGCCCTTTCTCTACAGGCTGCTCAACTACCGCGCCGCCGTGCGCATGGCCGACGCCGTCGGGCCGCTCCCGGGCGCCGGGGCGCTGGACCATATGAGCGACCTGCTGGACCTGAAGGTCGCGGTCATGAACCCCGAGCGGATTCCGGCCATGGGCCGCTGCATTGTTGTGGCCAATCACCCGACCGGCATCGCCGACGGCATCGCGGTATTCGACGCCATCCGCGCCCGTCGCTCCGACGCCGTCTTTTTCGCCAACGCCGACGCCCTGCGCGTTTCGCCCCGGCTGGGCGAGATTGTCATTCCGGTCGAGTGGGTGGTCGAGAAACGCACCCGCGAAAAGACCCGCGCCACCCTGTACGCCGCGAAACAGGCCTTTGAGGCCGAACGCTGCGTCGTCATGTTCCCGGCCGGACGGCTGGCCCGGGTGGCCCGCGACGGCTCGGTCACCGATCCGGAATGGGCTCCGACCGCCGCCTCGCTGGCGCGCAAATACAGCGCCCCCATCGTGCCGATCCATGTCGCCGGCCCGACTTCGCGCCTGTTCCATTTCTTCGACCGCATCTCGCCCGAACTGCGAGACATCACCCTCTTCCACGAGCTGCTGAACAAACGCCGCAAGGCCTTCCAGCTCAAGGTGGGCAAGACGATCCCGCCGACGCGCCTCGACATCGACGCCGTCAAGGCGACCTACGGGCTCAAGGCCTTCACCGAGCGCGTCCTTCCGAGCCAGCCGGACGCCGACTTTGCCTGAGACGGACGCCTTGACGCTGCCCGACGCCGACGCCACCGCCCGTCTCGGAGCCTCCATCGCGCTCCGCCTCGCGCCGGGCGAGGCGGTGTTGCTGTACGGCCCGCTGGGCATGGGCAAGTCGACCCTGGCGCGCGGCCTCATCCGCGCCCTGACGCGGCCCGACGAGGACGTGCCGTCTCCCACCTTCACCCTGGTGCAATTCTACGACAGCGATCCGCCCGTCGCCCATTTCGACCTCTACCGCCTGACGCGGCCCGAAGAGGCGTCCGAGATCGGTCTGGACGAGGCGCTGGACGACGGCTGCGTCGTCATCGAATGGCCCGAGCGGCTGGGCGAGGACCCGGTGCGCTGGCTGGGCCCCGACATCCTGACCATCACCCTTGCGGAAATGGGAGAAGGCCGGGTTGCGACCGTTTCCGGCGCAGGCGCATGGGAGACGAAACTGAAGGACCTTCATGTCTGACCGCGAGCAGCAGCGTCTCGATTTCCTGAACGCCGTCGGCCTGGCCGGGGCGGCGCGCGCGCCCTTGACCGGCGACGCCTCGACGCGCCGCTACGAGCGGCTGACCACCGCCTCGGGCGCCTCGCTGATCCTGATGGACCAGCCGCCCGCCGCCGAGAGCTCGCCCGCCGATCCGTCCTGGTCGCCCGGGCGCCGCAAGGCGGAGGGCTGGAACGCCGTCGCCCGCCTGTCAGCCGGCCGCATCGAAGCCTTCGCCGCGGTCGCCGCCCATCTGAAAGGCCTCGGCCTGTCCGCCCCGGAGATTGTCGCCGTCGACGCCGCCTCGGGCCTGGCCGTGCTGGAGGATTTCGGCGATGACCTGTTCGCCCGCGTCATCGAAGCCGGCGCGCCGGAGGAGCCGCTCTATCTCGCCGCCGTCGAGGCCTTGGCGACCCTGCACGACGCCCCCGCGCCCGCCGTCCTGACCGGAGCCGCCGGCGACTGGCCGTTGCTGACCTATGACGAGACCGCGCTGCAGGGCGGAGCCGACCTGTTCGTGGAGTGGATGCCGAGACTGGACCCCGGCCTCGTTTTCGACGCCGCCGCGATCGACGAATGGCGCGCGGCCTGGGCGCCGGTGATCGCGCGCGGCGCGGCCGGGGCTACGGTCATGGCGCACCGCGACTATCACGCCGAGAATCTGATCCGCCTTCCGGGCCGGGCTGGCGCCGCCGGCGTCGGCCTGATCGACTTTCAGGACGCCGTGCGCGCCCACCCGTGCTGGGACCTGCATTCCCTGCTGCAGGACGCCCGCCGCGACGTTCCGGCGGCGCTGGAGGCGCGGGCGCTGGATCATTATTTCGCCCTGCGGCCGGCGACGGACCGCGAGGCCTTCCTGCGCGACTACGCCGGTCTGGCGGCCTTGAACGAGGCGCGCATCCTCGGCGTATTCGCCCGGCTGATCGTGCGCGACGGCAAGCCCCGCTACCGCGCCTTCATGCCGCGTGTGTGGGCCCATCTGAACACCAATCTGAAGACGCCCGGGCTCGAGCCCGTCGCCCGCTGGTTCGACGCCCATGTCCCGGAGACGAGACGACTATGACTGCGCCCGGATCCGCCATGGTGCTGGCCGCGGGCCTCGGCACGCGCATGCGCCCCCTCACCGACGACCGGCCCAAGGCCCTGGTCGAGGTCGGCGGGCGCGCCCTGATCGACCATGTGCTGGACCGGCTGGCCGACGCGGGCGTCGAGCGCGCCGTGGTGAACGTCCACTGGTTCGCCGACCGCCTTGAAAGCCATCTGGCCGCCCGGAGCCGCGGGCCGGAGATCGTCATCTCCGACGAACGCGCCGAACTGCTGGAAACCGGCGGCGGACTGAGGAAGGCCGCCGGCCTGCTGGGTCCCGATCCCGTCTTCGTCGCCAACATCGACAGCGTCTGGACCGACCCGAACGGCGACGCGCTGAATCAACTCGCCCGGTTGTGGAATCCATCAATCATGGACGCCGCTCTTCTTCTCGCGACACGCGAAGGATCGATCGGCTTCGAAGGCGACGGCGATTTCTTCCTCGCCGGGGATGGAAGGCTGACCTTCCGCGGCGACGCGCCCTCCGCGCCCTTCGCCTATATGGGCGTCCACATCTGCCGCCCCGACTATGTCGCCGACGGCCCCGAGGGTCCCTTCTCGTTGAGCGGCTTCTGGCGCCGGTCCGCCGCCGCGGGCCGCCTGTACGGCTGCGTGCTGGACGGCGACTGGATGCACGTCGGCGATCCGCAGGCCCGCGACGAGGCCGAGGCGAAACTGGCGCGGGAATGACCACGCGCTTCGATCCATTCCTGCCCGCGGGCCCCCGTTGGTACGCCATCGAGGCGCGCCGGCCCTTCCTCGAGGACCTCGCCGCCGGGGTGCTGGACTGGCTGGGCGATCATCCGCCCGAGGCCCTGTCCGACGCCGTCATCCTGCTGCCCAACCGGCGCGCCGCCCGGGCCTTCACCGCCGCCCTGTCGAAACAGGCCGGCGGCCGCCCCCTGCTGCTGCCGCAGGTTCGCCCGCTCGGCGATCTGGAGGAGGACGAGCCGCCCTTCGCGCCCGGCGAACTGGGCCTCGACCTGCCCCCGGCCATCGCCCCCCTGACGCGCCGCTTCGAAATGGCGCGGATGATCGTCGAGGACTTCCGTCCCGGCCTGTCGCCCCCCCGCGCGCTGGAAATGGCCGATGCGCTGGGCGGCTTCCTCGATTCCTGCCAGCTGGAGGAGATCGGGGACCTGCACCGCGTCGCGACCCTGGTCGAGGGCGATCTGGCCGAGCACTGGCGCGAATCCGCCGAATTCCTCGCCCTCGCCGTCGAGGCCTGGCCGAAGCGCCTTGAGACCATGGGGCTGGTCGACCCCGCCTGGCGCCGCGCCCGGCTGCTGCGCCTGCTGGCCACCGCCTGGACCGAGCGGCCGCCGAGCCAGACCGTCATCGCCGCCGGCTCGACCGGCACCGCCCCCGCCGCCGCCGATGTGCTGGCCGCCGTCGCCGCAGCCCCGCGCGGCTGCGTCGTCCTGCCCGGCCTCGACCGCGAGCTGGATCCGGCCGTCTGGGCCACCCTGGGCGACAACGAACAGCACCCGCAGAACGCGCTTTGGCGGCTGCTGGACGGCCGCGCCGAACGCGACGCCGTCCGTCCCTGGTTCCAGCCCCCCGAAGACCTCGTCGCCGAGGCCCGCGGCCGCGCCCGCCAGAGGCTGATCAACGAAGCCCTGCGCCCCGCCGACGCCACCGACGACTGGCGCGCCGTCATCGCCGCCCTGCGCGCCGACGCCTTCCGCGAACAGTCCGCCGACCCCATCGCCCGGGGCCTCGAAGGCCTGTCGGTCGTCACCGTCCGGGCCGAGGAGGACGCCGCCGCCGCCCTCGCCCTGATGATGCGCGAGACGCTGGAGACCCCGGGAAAGACCTGCGCCCTCGTCACCCCCGACCTCGCCCTCGGCCGCCGCGTCGCCGCGCGGCTGGAGCGCTGGGGCGTCGCCGCCGACGTCTCCTCCGGCCAGCCCCTGTCGCGCATGAGCGCCGGCCGGCTGATCGACCTGGCCGTCCGCTTCGTCGACAAGCCGCTCGACCCCCACGCCCTGCTGGGTCTGCTGAAACACCCGCTGACCCGGGTCGATCTCGGCGAGACCGACGCCGTCGTCGCCCTGCGCGCCCTCGAACACCACGCCCTGCGCGGTCCCCGCCATCGCGATTGGGCCCGCCTGCGCCGCGCCCTGCTCAAGGCCGGCGAACCCCGCGACGACGGCAAGGCCCCGTCCGAGGGAACCCGCGCCCGCCTGACCGCCGCCACGGCCCTGGTCGACCGGCTGGAGGCCCTGTCCGCCGCCGCCCTCGCCCCCTTCACGCCCGACGCCCCGCTGGACGCCGCCGCCCGCGCCCTGACCGGACTGATCGAGGCCCTCGCCGGTCAGGACGCCTGGGCCGGTCCCGACGGCGAGGCCGCCGCCGCCCTGCTGTCCGGTCTGATCGAGGGCGGGGCGTCCCTGGGCGCCGTCTCGCGCGCCGAGTTCTCCGACCTGATCCGCGGCCTGCTGGCCGAGGAGACGGTGCGCACCGGCGGCGCCACCCAGCCGCGCCTGCGCATCCTCGGCGCCATCGAGGCCCGGCTGGTGCGGGCCGACCGCATGATCCTGGCCGGGCTGGAGGAGGGGGTCTGGCCCAACGCCGCCCCGACCGATCCCTTCCTGTCGCGGCCCATGCGACAGACCCTCGGCCTGCCGCCGCCCGAGCGCCGCCTCGGCCAGACCGCCCAGGACTTCGTCCAGGCGGCCTGCGCCGAAGAGGCCATACTGGTCCATTCCGAGCGCCGGGGCGGTCAGCCCGCGGTCAAGTCGCGCTGGCTGTGGCGGCTGGAGATGCTGACCCGCGGGGCCGACGCCCCTTCCACCCCTGTCGTCCTCGAACGCCCCTCCGCGGCCGTGGATGCCGCTCGCGCGCTGGATGTCCCGCTGCCGGGACCGCCCCGGTACGAGCGCCGCCCGGCCACGACCCCCCCGGTTTCCAGACGGCCCCGGAAACTGCCGGTCACCGGGATCGAGCGCTGGGTGCGCGACCCCTACGCCGTCTATGCCCAGCGCATCCTCGGCCTGCAGAAGCTCGAACGCCCCGGCGCCTCGGCCGAGGCCATGGCGCGCGGCAACGCCGTGCACCGGGCCATCGAACGCGTCGTCGTCACCTGGCCCGACGCCCTGCCCGAGGATTGCGCCGACCAGATCGAGGGTTTCCTGCGCGAGGCCCTCGACGACGCCGGCTTCGAGGACCACGCCATGGCCCGCGAGACCCCCCTGGCCCGCAACTGCGCCGTCTGGCTCGCGGGATGGGAGCGCGAGCGCCGGGCGCGCGGCGCGACCCTGCTGATCGAACAGACCGGCCAGATGACCTTCGGCGCGCCCTTCGGCCCCTTCACGCTGACGGCGAAGGCGGACCGTATCGAACTGGACGCCGACGGCGCGGCCGTCATCGACTTCAAGACCGGCTCCACCCCCAGCGCCAGACAGGTCGCCCAGGGCTTCGCCCCCCAGCTGACCCTGACCGCCGCCATCCTGGCGGCCGGCGGCTTCGCCGACGCCCCGCCGACGCCGGCGACCGAGCTGCTCTACGTCAAGGTCACGGGCCGCAAGACGCCGGGCGAGGCCGTCGACGTCGGCAAGGTCACCCGCAGCCAGCCCCTGACCGCCGCCGAACTGGCCGAGCGCGAACTGGCCCGGCTGGTCGACGGCGTCGCCGCCTTCGACGATGAGGCCCGGCCCTATGTGTCCTGGGCCGCGCCCCAGTTCATGGGCAATTTCGGCGGCAACTACGACCATCTCGCCCGGGTCTGGGAGTGGCACGTCGTCGGCGGCGAGGACGAGGCCCCAGAATGACCCTGTCCTTCCTCGAACAGGCCCGCGCCCATCAGGCCGCCGCCGCCGATCCGGGCCGGTCGGTCTTCGTCACCGCCAACGCCGGCTCGGGCAAGACCACCACCCTCGTCGACCGCGTCGCCCGGCTGTTGCTGCGGAAGGTTCCGCCCGGCGAGATCCTGTGCGTCACCTACACCAGGGCCGCCGCCGCCGAGATGCAGGCCCGGCTGTTCGACAAGCTGGGCGAATGGGCGGTGATGAACGACGGGAGGCTGAGCGTCGATCTCGCCAAACTGGACGGGCGCGACCCGTCCAGCCTGACCGCCGCCGACCTGTCCGACGCCCGCCGCCTGTTCGCCCGCGCCCTGGAGACGCCGGGCGGGCTGAAGATCCAGACGATCCACGCCTTCTGCGAAAAGCTGCTGCGCCGCTTCCCGATCGAGGCCGGGGTCTCGCCCGCCTTCAGGGTGCTGGAGAACGAGGCCGCCGTCGCCCTGTCGCATCAGGCCCGCGAGGACCTGGCCCGCGAGGCGCTGAAGGACCCCGACGGGCCCGTGGGGGCCGCCTATTCCCATTTCGCCGTCGAGCTGGACTGGAAATCCTTCCACGCCCTGCTGGCCATGATCGAGTCCGAGCGAAGCAAGCTGATCGTCTGGGTCGAACGGATCGCCTCGGGCGCCGCACCGGGGCCTCATGTTCTGGCCGGGGTCAGCGCGGAGGACGCCCCCGCCGCGATCGAAACCGGCTTTCTCAACTGGCTCGACCCGGCCGCCTGGCGCGCCGCTGCCGACGGCTTCGCCATGGGCTCGGCCAACGACCAGAAGATCGCGGCGCTGATGCGCGAGGCCGCGCCGCCGCACTCCAGCCTCGCCGCCATGAAGGCCCTGTTCATCGACTCCAGGGGCGAGGCGCGCACGAAATTCGGCACGAAGAGCGCCCCGCCCGCGGCGGCTGCGTATCTCGACTCCGTCTCGCTCAAATACTGCGCCGTGCTCGACCGCATGCGGGCGGCGAAGGTGGCCGACGACACGGTCAAGGCCCTGACCCTCGCCGCCGCCCATGCCGCCTTCTACGAGGCCGCCAAGGCGCGGCAGGGCGCGCTCGACTTCTCCGACCTCGTCGTCCGCACGGTCGATCTTCTGACCGCGCGCGCCACCGCCGCCTGGGTCCTGTTCAAGCTGGACGGCGGGATAGAGCATGTCCTGATCGACGAGGCCCAGGACACAGCGCCCGACCAATGGGCCATCTTCAAGGCTCTGACCGAGGAGTTCTTCTCCGGCGAGGGCGCCGCGCGCCGCGCCGACGGAGCCCGCATACCCCGCACCGTCTTCGCCGTCGGCGACGAGAAACAGTCCATCTACTCCTTCCAGGGCGCGCGGCCCGAAAGGTTGCGGCAGGAGGCCCAGGCCTATGAGGCGCTGGTCCGCGGCGCCGGACGCCCGTTCGAGGAGGTGCCTCTGGACACCTCGTTCCGGTCCACGGAAGAGGTGCTGGCCTTCGTCGACGCCGCCTTCGAGGGACCGGAGCGGACCCGCGCCCTGGTCGGCGTCTCGGGCGACATCCCGACCCACCATCCCGCTCGGGTCGACCAGCACGGCTCGATCGACCTCTGGCCCCTTTTCCGCGATCCCGTAACGCCGGACCGCGAGGCCTGGAACGCTCCGGTCGACAAGGAAGACGCCCGCAGCGGCCGCAAACAGCTGGCCCAGGCCCTTGCCCGAGACATCCGCAAACAGGTCGAAACCGGGACCGCCGTCCACGACCATCGCGCGCTCGACGGGATACGCCCGGCGCGCTGGGGCGACTTCCTCGTCCTGGTCCGCCGGCGCGACGCCCTGTTCGAGGAGATCATCCGCGCCCTCAAGGCCGAGGCCGTGCCCGTCGCCGGGGCCGACCGGCTCAAGCTGAAGGAGCACATCGTCTTCGACGACCTGATCGCCGTCGCCCGCTTCGCCCTCTATCCCGACGACGACCTCAGCCTGGCCGAGGTCCTGCGCAGCCCGTTCTGCGACGTGACCGATTTCGGCGATCCGCACAGCCTTTATCCGCTGGCCGACAAGGAGGGCCGCGCGGGTCGCTCCCTGTGGCGCGAACTGCGCCTCCGGGCCGAGGAGCAGCCGCAATGGCGTCGCGCCCGCGACTTCGTCCAGGCCGCGCTCGACGCCCGCGACCGCGACCCTTTCGCCTTCTTCTCCAGCCTGCTGAACCGGGTCGACGAGACCGGCGTCTCGGGCCGCGCCCGCATCCTCGCCCGGCTGGGCCGCGAGGCCGAGGAGGCGATCGACGAAACCCTCGCCCAGGTCCTGTCCGCCGAGGACCGGGGCGGCGTCGATCTGGAAACCTGCGTCGCCCTGCTGGAAGCCGCCGACGTCGAGGTCAAGCGCGAGATGGAGGGCGCCCGCAACGAGGTCCGCGTCATGACCGTGCACGGGGCCAAGGGGCTGGAGGCGCCGATCGTCATCCTGCCCGACACGACCTCGCGCGCCAAACCGCAGGGCCCGACCCTGATGCCCGCGACGAACGGGGACGGCGAGGAGGGCGAGGGCTGGCTGATGTGCCCCGGCTCGGCCAGGGACGACTGCCCCGCCTCGAAAGCCGCGCGCGAGGCCCGCGCCGCCCGCACCGACGCCGAATCCCTGCGTCTGCTCTACGTCGCCCTGACCCGCGCCCGCGACCGGCTGGTCGTCATGGGGCGGGCGCTTCGGCGGCCCGAGGAGGGGTTCGAGACCGGCAGCTGGTGGAACGTCGTCGCCGAAACCTTCCAGCGGCTCGGCGACGACGACCCGTTGAACGTGCGCGACATCGGCGACGGCGTGCTGCGGTTCGGGACCGACCCGGAAACTCTCTCCGCCGGGGCCGTCGCCCGTCCGGCGACGGTAACCGTTCCCTCCTGGGCGCGGTCCTCGCCTGCTCCGGACAAGGCGGCCCGCTTCGCCTCCCCGTCGAAAATGGACGAACTGATTCGCACGCCCGCCCCCTCGCCGCTGGCGACAGCCGGGCCCGGCGTCTCATTGGGCCGGTTCAGGCGCGGCGATCTGATCCATCGCCTGCTTGAGCGGCTGCCCGACATCGCCCCGGCCGGACGGCCGGAGGCCGCGCGGCGCATTCTGTCCCGTGAACGGGACCTCGACGACGCCCTGAGGGGAGAGATGATCGCCGCCGCCTTCGCCGTCCTCGACGACGCACGCTTCGCCCCCGTGTTTGGCCCCGGCTCGCGTGCGGAGGTCGCCCTGACGGGATCCGTCAGGGATGTCCCGATCTCGGGACGCATGGATCGTCTCGTGGTCACGCCCGACCGGGTGCTGGTCGTCGACTACAAGACCAACCGCCCGGCCCCCGACCGCATCGAGGACGCAGACCCGGCCTATGTGCTGCAGATGGCGGTGTACGCCTCGGTGCTGGCGCGGCTCTATCCGGACCGGACCGTGGAGGCGGCGCTGGTGTGGACCGACGGACCGCGTCTCATGCCGGTCCCCGCGGCCCTGATGGAGGCGGCGCTGGCCGCCTGAGCGGCGTCGTCGCCGGGGCCCGCGTTGATTTGAGGTCCCGGACATCCCACATCGTCGGCAACGGGCCGGAATCAGCCTAGTCTGACCGGCCGATCATTTCGCGCTTCCGCGCCGTACGGCGACGGCGGCCACAGACAGGATTCTCCCATGGCCACCCTCAAGGTCACCGACGACAGCTTCGACGCCGACGTTCTGAAGGCGTCCCGGCCCGTGCTGGTCGACTTCTGGGCCGAATGGTGCGGCCCGTGCAAACAGATCGGCCCGGCCCTCGAACAGATCGCCGACGATCTGGCGGGTCAGGTCGTGATCGCAAAGGTCAATATCGACGACAGCCCCATGGTCCCGTCCAGACTGGGCGTGAAAGGGATTCCGACGTTGATGCTGTTCAAGGACGGCCAGATGGCCTCGATGAAGGTCGGCGCCATGCCCAAGGGCAAGATTCTCGAATGGTTGGCCGAGTCGGGAATCGGGACGGCCTCCGCCGCCTGATCGGCCGAGCCGCCTTCGCGGGTTCAGTCCGGCCAGGTTTCCCGGGCGGCGGCCAGCACCTCTCCGGCCAGATACAGCGAGCCGCAGATGGCCACCCGGCCTGCGCCCAGGCGCAGCGCCCGTTCCAGCGCCTCCTCGACCGAGCCGCAGGAGGTAGCGCCCAGGCCATGTCCGCGCGCCACGGCGGCCAGGGCTTCGGGGTCCGCGGCCGGCCCCGCGAACGGTACGGTGAAGACGGCCGCGCCTGAATCCTTCAGGGCCTCGAAGAAGCCGCCCGCGTCCTTGTTGGCCAGCATGCCGACGATCAGGGCCAGCGGCCGGGGCGCCTTCGCCTGACGCTCGGCCAGCGCCTCTGCGAGGGCCCGGGCCGCATGCGGATTATGCCCTCCGTCCAGCCACAGCTCCGCGTCCGCCGCCCGCGCCGTCTCGCCAAAGGGGCCCGCCGCCAGCCGCTGCAGGCGGGCGGGCCAGCGCACGGCGCGCAGGCCTTCAGCGATCGCCGCCTCGGGAAGATCCAGTTCCAGCGCCACCGCGACGGCCAGGCCGGCGTTGGCGATCTGGTGCGGCCCGACCAGCGCCGGCGCGGGCAGGTCGAGGAATCGTTCCTGATCCTGGAAGGCCATGCCGCCCCGCTCGGCCCAGGCGTCGAAATCCACGCCCATGACGGTCAGGGGCGCGTGCACGGCCCGGGCCGCCGCCTCGATCGCCGCCATCGCCTCTTCCGACTGGCGCGCGATCAGGCCGCGCGCGCCCGGCTTCAGTATGCCCGCCTTCTCCGCCGCCACCCCGGGCAGGGAGGTTCCCAGGAACTCCGCATGATCCAGATCGACCGGGGCGATGACGCTCAGCAGCGGCCGTTCGATCACGTTTGTGGCGTCCAGCACCCCGCCCAGACCGACCTCGACCACGGCCAGATCGGCGGGCGTCTCGCTCATGGCGACGAAGGCGGCGGCGGTGGCGCTTTCAAACACCGTCGCCTCGCTTCCGACCGCCTCAATGCGATCGAGAATGTCGTTCAGCGCTTCATCCCCGATCAACCGGCCCGTCAGCCGGATGCGCTCATTGAACCGCACCAGATGCGGCGAGGTGTAGGCGTGGACCCGCAGGCCCGCCGCCTCGGCGATGGCGCGGATGAAGGCGACGGTCGAGCCCTTGCCGTTGGTCCCCGCCACATGGACCACGGGCGGCAACCGGTGCTGGGGATCGCCCAGGGCGGCGCACAGCACCCGCATGCGGTCCAGCGACAGGTCGATCCGTTGCGGGTGGCGCGCTCTCAGGCGTTCGGAGATCGGGTCCAAGGGCTCAGGCCGCCCGACGCCGCCCGCCCATCAGCATCGACAGGATCTGGCCCAGCACCTTCGGCAGGTCCTCGCGGGCGACCACGCGGTCGACCATGCCCTTTTCCTGCAGATATTCGGCGCGCTGGAAGCCCGGGGGCAGTTTCTCGCGGATGGTCGCCTCGATGACGCGCGGACCGGCGAAGCCGATCAGGGCGCCCGGCTCGGCCAGATGCACGTCGCCCAGCATGGCGTAGCTGGCGGTGACCCCGCCGGTGGTCGGGTCGGTCAGCACCACGACGAAGGGCAGCTGCGCCGCCTTCAGCTCCTGGATGGCCAGGGTGGTGCGCGCCATCTGCATCAGGCTGAGCGCGCCCTCCTGCATCCGGGCCCCGCCGGCGGCGGTGTAGCAGACCAGCGGAACGCCCCGCTCCACTGCGGCCCTGGCTGCGGCGATGAAGGCCTCGCCCGCCGCCATGCCCAGCGATCCGCCCATGAAGCTGAAGTCCTGGACGATCACCACCGCCGGCGTGCCGTCCAGCTCGCCGAAGCCGATCGCCATCGTATCCTTGCGGCCCGCGGCCTTGCGGGCTGCGATCAGGCGGTCCTTGTAGGGCTTGCCGTCCGAGAATTTCAGCGGGTCCTCGGGCACGTCAGGCGAGTCGATGGCCTCGAACGCGCCGTCGTCGAAGGTGTAGCGCAGCCGCTGATCGGCGTTGATACGCATATGGCGGCCCGACGGGGTCACCCAGAGCGCATTCTCCAGATCCGGCCGGTACAGCATCTCGCCCGTATCGGGGTCCTTGACCCACAGATTGTCCGGCGTATCGCGCCGGCTGACGATCTTGCGGACGCCGGGAGCGAAGCGGCTGAGCCAGCCGCCGCGTTTTTCCTGGGGAGGTTTGTTCTTGTCGACCATGGCGGCGCTTTAGACGCTTTCTGTCACGCGCGCACCCCGGACCGCATCGGCGAGGGACCGCACCTTCGCCAGAACGCGCGGCGCGGCGGGTTCGTTCGCTTCCAGTGCGGCGGCGACTTCATCGACCAGAACCGAGCCGGCCACCACCGCATCGGCCACGCGGGCGATCTCGGCCGCCCGTTCCGGCGTCCTGACCCCGAAGCCGACCGCGACCGGCAGGCCCGAGGCCTTGCGGACCCGCTCGACCGCCGGAGCCACCGACAGGGCCTGGGCCTCCTTGACCCCGGTCACGCCCGCGACCGAGACATAGTAGACGAAGCCCGAGGTCCGCTCGGCGATGATCTTCAGCCGCGCGTCGTCCGAGGTCGGCGTGGCCAGCCGGATCAGCGACACCTGGGCCGCGTCCAGGGCGTCCGACAGCGGCCCGGCCTCTTCCGGCGGGCAGTCGACGACGATGAGGCCGTCCACGCCGCTGGCCGCTGCATCGCGTGCGAAGGCCGCATGGCCATAGGTCTCGATCGGATTGAGATAGCCCATCAGAATGACCGGCGTGTCGGCGTCGCCGGCGCGGAACGCCGCCGCCAGCGCCAGCGTGCCCTTCAGCGTCAGCCCCGCCTTCAGTCCGCGCAGGGCGGCGCGCTGGATCGGCGGTCCCTCGGCCATCGGGTCCGAGAAGGGGAAACCCAGTTCGATGATGTCGGCCCCCGCGCCCGGCAGGCCGCGCAGGATCTCCAGCGCCTGCTCCCGCGTCGGATCCCCGGCCATGACATAGGCCACGAACCCGGCCCGGCCCTCGGCCTTGAGCGCCTCGAAGCGGGCGTCTATGCGGGCCGTAGTCATTGCGCGGGCGGGACCGTCGGGGCCGGGGCCGCGGGTTGGGCCGCGCAGACATCGCCCGGGATCGGGCCGAAGCCGAGATAGCCGATGGCTTCGGGACCGGCGGGCCGCGAGGTGTCGTAGAAGGCCTGCATCTGCAGCCCGTCGCAGCCCCCGGCGTCGCGCCGGCGCACGAACACCACGCGGTTGTCGTCTCCGCCCGCCGGAATCCAGCCCTTGGCCCGGAAGTCGGCGACATAGGCGTCGGCCAGGGCGCTGATCCCCGCCAGCGGCGCGCTGACGCAGAAGGCCCGGCCGGCCAGGCCGTACAGATTGCCGCAATCCGGCGCCAGGGTCGCGCCCGGCAGCACCAGGGCCTCCGGCGTCGCCGCCGCCGCCGCCGGGGGCGCCGGCTCCTGCGCCCACGACGGCGCGGCCAGAAGGGCCGCCGCGGCGGCCATCACTGCGATCTTCATCCTACAACTCCACGCCCAGATGTTTCGCCACGGCGAAAATGTCCTTGTCGCCCCGGCCGCACATGTTCAGCACCACGTCGCCGCCCTTGCCCACTTCCTTCGCGATCTCGCCGACCCGGGCGAGCGCATGGCTGGGCTCCAGCGCCGGGATGATCCCTTCCAGCTTCGAGCACAGCTGGAAGGCTTCCAGCGCCTCGGCGTCGGTCGCAGCGCGGTATTCGGCGCGGCCGATGTCTTTCAGCCAGGCGTGCTCGGGCCCGATGCCGGGATAGTCCAGGCCGGCCGAGATCGAATGGCCCTCCAGAATCTGACCGTCGTCGTCCTGCAGCAGATAGGTCCGGTTGCCGTGCAGCACGCCCGGCCGTCCACCCTGCAGGCTCGCTGCGTGGTCCGGCCCGTCCAGCCCGCGCCCGGCCGCCTCGACCCCGATCAGGCGCACGCCGGCGTCCTCGATGAAGGGATGGAACAGGCCGATGGCGTTGGAGCCGCCGCCGATGGCCGCCACGCAGGCGTCAGGCAGCTTCTCCTTGCGCGCCAGCATCTGGATCCGCGTCTCCTTGCCGATCACCGACTGGAAGTCGCGCACCATGGCCGGATAGGGATGCGGCCCGGCGGCGGTGCCGATCAGATAATAGGTGTCCTCGACATTGGTCACCCAGTCCCGCATCGCCTCGTTCATGGCGTCCTTGAGGGTCGCCCGGCCCGTGGTGACCGGTACGACTTCCGCACCGAGCAGCTTCATGCGGAAGACGTTGGGCGACTGCCGCTCGACGTCGGTGGCGCCCATGTAGACCACGCATTTCAGGCCGAAGCGGGCGCAGACGGTCGCCGTCGCCACCCCGTGCTGGCCGGCGCCGGTCTCGGCGATGATCCGCGTCTTGCCCATCCGCATGGCCAGCAGGATCTGGCCCATGCAGTTGTTGATCTTGTGCGCGCCCGTGTGGTTCAGCTCGTCGCGCTTGAACCAGATGTCGGCGGCCCCGTAGTGGGCCGTCAGCCGCTCGGCCAGATACAGCGGGCTGGGCCGGCCGACATAGTCGGTCAGGAAGCCGTCCAGCTCGGCCTGGAACGTCGAATCCGCCTTGGCCGCCTCATAAGCCGCGTTCAGCTCGTGAACCAGCGGCATCAGGGTCTCGGCCACGAACCGCCCGCCATAGGGGCCGAAACGGCCCTCGGCGTCGGGCAGGGCGTAGCTGTTGGGGATGATGGCGTTCACGGAAGGAGCTTTCACGCGAGGGGACGGCGGAATTCAGGCCGACCGCACCGCCTCCAGGAACGCCGTGACCAGCGCGGGGTCCTTAACACCTGGCGCGCTTTCCACGCCAGAGGACACGTCCACCAGCGGGGCGCCGGAAATCCGGATCGCCTCGCCGACATTGTCCGGCGTCAGCCCCCCGGCGACGAACCACGGATGACGGAAGGCCCGGTCGGCCAGCAGCACCCAGTCGAACCGCGCGCCCACCCCGCCCGGCAGGGCCGCGCCCTCGGGCGGCTTAGCGTCGAACATCAGATGATCGGCGAACGGCTCCCAGGCCTCCGCCTCGGCGAAATCCTCATGCGTGCGGACAGGCAGCACCTTGATGATGCCCGCCCCGGTCAGCAACCGGACCCGCTCCGCCCGCTCACGCGTCTCCGACCCGTGCAGCTGGATCAGGTCCGGCTTCAGGATCAGGGCGATCTCGGTCAGCAGGGCGTCGTCGGCGTCCACCGTCACCGCCACGATCCGGGCCCGGCCCCGGGCCCGCTCGAACAGGGTCGCGGCATGCAGCGGCTCGATGTGGCGCGGGCTCTTCGGAAACATCACCGCGCCGACGAAGGCCGCGCCGCCCGCGAGCGCCGCGTCCAGCGCATCCGGCGTGGTCAGTCCGCAGATCTTGGCGTGGGCGCTCATCGCTCGCAGGTGCTCCCGGCGCCCGGCGGGGTCAAGGCCGGTACAGGTCCGCGTCCGGGTCCGCCCCGCCGCGCAGCGCCGCCGAAACCACCTGCGAGGCGATGACCGAATAGGTGATGCCGTTGCCGCCGAACCCCATCACGGCCCAGGCGTGGTCCATGTCCGGAACGGGGACGATCGACGGCAGGCCGGTCGAGCTCTCGCCGAACGCCCCGGCCCAGCTGTAGTCGATCTCGAATTCGACCTGGGGCAACAGGGTCTTCAGCCTGGCGGCGATGGTCTCGCATTTGCGTGTCCGCTTCGCCGGGTCGGCATGGGCGTCCGGTGACGCCTCGTCCTCCCCGCCGACGATCAGCCGCCCGTCCCCGCCCATGCGGAGATACAGGTACGGATCCGACGCCTCCCAGACCAGTGTCTCCCTCAACCACGCCGGACAGCGCTGGCGCGGCTTCGAGGCCAGGGCCCAGGTCGAGATCACCTTCGCCCCCGGCGTCGGCACGCCGCGGGGGAACTCATAGCCGCAGCAGAACACCACCGCCCTGGCCCGCACCGCATGGCCCGCGTCGGTCAGCAGGGTGACCCCGTCCGGATCGCTGACGGCCTGCATCACCTCGACGCGGGAATACACCTTCGCTCCCGCCTTCTGCGCCCGTCGCAGCAACCCCGCCGCCAGCCGCGCCGGATCGCCGCTGGCCGAGCCCCCGCTGACGATGGCGCCGGTCCGCTCGATGCCGAACCGCTCGCGCAGCACCTCCGGTCCGACGTACCGGCTCTCCAGCCCGATCGCCGCCCGCGCCACAGCCTCGGCCTCCAGCGCGCGATGGCCGTATGCGTCGCCAGCCAGATAGAGGGTGTCCTTGCCGTGACAGCCGCAGACGATCCCCTCGTCGGCGATGATCCGTTTCAGATCGTCCACCGCCTGGCGCGATCGCAGCCAGGCCCGCTTCGCCCTCGCCATGCCGATGCGGTCGGCCAGCGCCGTCAGCGGCAGGTCGATCTCCCACTGCAGCAGGGCCGTGGAGGCGATCGTCGACCCCATCAGCGGCGGTCGCCGGTCCAGCACCGCCACCGTGTGGTCGCGGCTCAATTCATGGGCCATGAAGGCGCCGCTGATCCCCGCCCCGACGATGGCCACATCGACCGATATCGCCGCTTTCAGCGGCCGCACGGGCACGCCCAGACCATGGCTGTCCGCCCACAGCGATCGCCCGGTGCGCAGGTCCCTCTTGATCGTCGCCCCGGTCATGCCGTCTCCGCTGGAAGCGGAGCTTTAGAGCCCGAGATGGACCCGGGTTCCCGCGCCTTCATCCGTGCATCCCGGCGAAAGCCGGGATCCAGTGCTTTCGCGAGGCAGGCTGCGCGGGATTGGCGGACGCGCGAACCGGCCCCGCCGAAGCTCCCAAAGAACTGGGTCCCGGCTTTCGCCGGGATGATCGGATCAGGGGATCACTGGAAGATCAGATCAATCTCCGCCGCGTCCAGCAGCCGCCACTCCCCCGTCGCCAGATCGTCCGGCAGGGTCAGCCCGCCGACGCGTTCGCGGTGCAGCCCCTCGACGTGATTGCCCACCGCCGCGAACATCCGCCGCACCATGTGATAGCGGCCCTCGGTCACGGTCAGCCGGGCCTCGGTGGGCGACAGCACCTCCAGCACCGCCGGCGACAGCGGCTTGTCCTCCCCCTCCAGCACCAGACCCCCGGCGGCGAAAACTCCACCCTCGGTCCCGTCCAGCGGCCGCGCCAGCGTCGCGCGGTAAACCTTGGCCACATGGCGCTTGGGCGAAATCACCCGGTGCAGCAGGTCGCCATCGTCGGTCAGCAGCAGCAGGCCCGTGGTCTGCTTGTCCAGCCGGCCGATGGTCGAGATGGCCGGATCGCGTCGCCGCCAGCGCGGCGGCAGGACGTCATAGACCAAGGCCCCGTCCTCCTTGCGCGAACAGGTCATGCCCAGCGGCTTGTTCAGCATCATCACCAGACCCGGCGGCGGATCCAGCGGCTCGCCGTCGATCTCCATCCGCGCCGGCAGGTCCGGCGTCACCGCGATCCGTTTCGACACGTCGGTCAGGTCGACTCCGTCCAGCACGATCCCGCCCGCCTTGCCCAGCCGCGCCATCTCGGTCCGCGAGCCATAGCCCATCGACCCCAGCAGCTTGTCGATGCGGCTTGTTGGCGGGCTACCGCGCTTCGCGCTGCTTGAGCCCGTCGCCGTCTTCACTTCACCGCCTCGAACACCTTGTACCCGCCCGCGTCGGCGGCCATCCGCACGCGCTTGAAGGCGGCGTTCAGTTCGGCCTCATAGGGCAGGTGCCGGTTGGCCACGAGCCAAAGCACCCCGCCCTTGCCCAGCATGGCCGCGGCCTGACGGATGAAGGCCTGACCCAGCCGCTTGTCCTCGGCTCCGCCGTCGTGGAAAGGCGGATTGGTGACCACAAAGTCGAGATCGCCGGGCGTTTCTAGGGTGCGGACATCCGCCCATTCGAAGCGGGCGCGCGGATCCACGACGTTCTTCCGCGCCGCCGCGATGGCGCGCCGGTCCAGATCGACCAGCCGCAACGAGGTCACCGCGGGCGAGCGCAGCACCACCGTCGCCAGGGCGCCGTAGCCGCAGCCGAGATCGGCTCCCGCCCCCTTCAGCGCCGGCGCGGTCTGCGCCAGCAGAAGCGAACCGGCGTCGATCCGGTCCCAGGCGAAGATCCCCGGCTGCGACCAGGCTTCCAGTCCCTCGACCAGACGCGGCGCCCCTTCGGCGATGGCCTCGTCGATCCCGGTCAGGGTCTCCGGCCGTATGACGACGCAGCGGCGGTGGTGCGCCCTGGCGCTCTCCCCGACCTCGACGCCGAAGCCTTCCAGCTCCTTCTTCAGCCGCGACCCGCCCTTGTCCTTGGCCGCCATGACGTCCAGTCGACCGCCCGGCTTCAACGCCTTCAGCGCCAGCGCCAGCGTATGGCGCCGCTCCAGCACGCCGGGCGGGGCGTAGATCATGATCTCGTCGACCGAGCCTTCGGCTGCGTCCTCGAGCGGAGTCGAGCCGGGAATCAGCGGCGAAACCTGCGTCGCCGCGCCGGGGGGGTCGAATACCGCCGGTGGGCGGCCATACAGGAGGGTGGTCATGGCGCGGCCTATAGCGGGATTGGGACGCGGCGCGAACCCGGCCGGGCGTACGAGGCGCAATCCTGCCGCGCCAACCCGCCGGGTTGTCGGGCGCTAGACCGACAGCGTCCCGGTCCGCTCGACCACCACCGGACCCGTCATCAGCACGTGGTCCGTTGCCTCGTCCCAGGCGATGGACAGTTCGCCGCCGTCGACGTCCACTGTCGCAGACCGGCCGGTCAGGCCGCGCCGCGCCGCCGCGACGAGGGCGGCGCAGGCGCCGGTGCCGCAGGCCTTCGTCAGGCCGGCCCCGCGCTCCCAGACACGCAGGCGGATGTGGTCGGGCGCGGTGACATGGGCGAAGCCGACATTGACCCCCTCGGGGAAGCGCGGGTGATGTTCGATCAGCGAACCCGTGCCGCGTACGAAGGCGTCGTTCGGCGTATGGTCCATGAAGAAGACGACGTGGGGATTGCCCATGGAGACGGCGCCGGGCGTATGCAGCACCGGATCATCGATCGGCCCGACCTGAAGCTCGATGCCGCGCGTGTCCATGGCCTCGTCCAGCGGTATCTGCTCCCAGTCCAGCCGCGGCGCGCCCATGTCGACGGTGATCCGGCCGTCGGCGGCGCGCCGCGCCGTTGCGGCTCCCCCCAGGGTGTCGATGACGACGCTGTCCCTGCCGGTCGATTCCATCAGCATCCAGCCGACGCACCGCAGGGCGTTGCCGCAGGTTTCGACCTGGCCGCCGTCGGCGTTCCACACCCGCATGAAGGCGTCGCCGGTCGCGGACGGTTCGATGGCGATCAGCTGGTCGCAGCCCTCGCCGGTTTCGCGGTCGGCGATGGCCCGCGCCTGATCGGCCGTCGGCGCGAACGGCGTCTCCAGCGCATTGACGACGACGAAGTCGTTGCCGGCGCCGTTCATCTTGACGAAGGGACGGGTCATTGGACCCGATATAGAGACGCACTGGACCTTAGGCGAGGGAACCGCGTTAAGCTGGGCCATGAGTCGAGCCAAAGCCGCGCCGAAGTCCGTTCCCGACAAGGCCGAGGGCCTGCGTCTGCGGGCCCGGCTGCGCTACCTCTACCACGGCTCCTCGCCGCTGGCGGTGCGGTTCCGGCTGGCGGTCATCGTCATCGACTTCGCCATCATCGGCTTCTTTCTCGCCGCGCCGATCCTGCACGAGGCCGGGCTCGTCTTCTATGTCGTGGACTATGTCATCGCCGCCGTTCTGGCGGCCGATCTGGCCGCCCGGGCCTACGCCCACACCGACTGGAAAGACTGGCTGAAAAAGCCGGCGACCTGGGTCGATCTGTTCGTGCTGGCCACCCTGCTGTTCCCGGCCTGGCTGTTCAACTTCGGCTTCCTGCGCTTGCTGCGGCTATGGACCCTGCTGCACTCGGACTTCTTCTGGCGCACCGTGGGCCACAAGTACGACGACACCCGGGTCGAGGAGGTCACCAAGGCCCTGGCCTCGCTGGTGACCTTCATCTTCGTGGTGACCGGGTTCGTCTACGCCACCTTCCGCGGCAGCCATCCCGGCATCAGCGGCTATCTGGACGCCCTGTATTTCACCGTCGCGACCCTGACGACGACCGGGTTCGGAGACATCACCCTGCCGGGCAACTGGGGGCGGGTGCTGTCGATCGTGGTCATGCTGACGGGCATCACCCTGTTCCTGCGGCTGGCCCAGACCATCTTCAGGCCGCACAAGATCAGGTTTCCCTGTCCCACCTGCGGCCTGCAGAAGCACGATCCCGATGCGGTGCACTGCAAGGCGTGCGGGGTGGTGTTGTGCATTCCGGATGAGGGGGCGTGAGGGGAGGGTTCAGGGAGTAGGGCTTGGGGAGCAGGCAGCAGGCCAGGGCGCTGGCGTCTGATGTCCGTGATCTCGCTAATCCCTGCTGCCTGCTGCCTGCTGCCTGCTCCCCCGAAGATGACAAAGCCGTAACCTCTATCCGGCCCGGCTTGTGGCTGACCCGCCGCCCGGTAAGGTGCCGCCCGACTTCAGTCGGGGACAACCAACATGATCCGCACCGCCGCGCTCGCCGCGCTTCTCGCTTCCACCGCCCTTTCGAGCGCCGCCATGGCCCAGACCTCCGTTCCCGCCCCGGCCGCCGCCGAGAGCTCGGGGGGCTTCGCGACCACGGACGCGACCGATCCGTATCTGTGGCTGGAAGAGGTCGAGGGCGAGCGCGCCATGGCCTGGGTCGAGGAACACAACGAGCGCTCGCTGGGCGTGCTGCGCGGCGATCCGCGCTTCGAGACCCTGCACCAGCAGGCGCTGGAGATCGTCCAGTCGCGCGACCGCATCCCGTCGCCCGGCTTCAACCACGACGGCACGATCGACAATTTCTGGCAGGACGCGGAGCATGTGCGCGGCGTCTGGCGCACCACGACGCTGGACAGCTATCGCAGCGGGGCGCCGCAGTGGGAGACGATCCTGGACTTCGACGCCTTGGCGGCGGCCGAGGGCAAGAACTGGGTCTACAAGGGGGCGACCTGCCTGCCGCCCGAGGAGACGCGCTGCCTGATCTCCCTGTCGGACGGCGGCAAGGACGCCGTGACGGTGCGCGAGTTCGACCGCGCCACGAAGACCTTCGTCGAGAACGGCTTCGTCCTGCCCGAGTCCAAGGGCGGGGCGTCGTGGGTGGACGAGAACACCCTGCTGATCTCGCGCGATTTCGGCCCGGGCACCCTGACCAGCTCGGGCTATCCGATGATCGTCAAGGTGCTGACGCGCGGCCAGACGATCGATCAGGCGCGCACGGTCTTCACCGGCCAGCCGACCGACGTTTCTGTCTCGGGCTATACGCTGCGCGACGCCGACGGCGTGGTGCAGGCGACGCTGATCAACCGGGGCGTCAACTTCTACGAGGGCGAAACGCACCGGCTGAACGCCGACGGCACGACCACGAAGCTGGAGCTGCCGGCCAAGTCCAACATCAACGCCCTGGTGCGCGGCCAGCTGGTGGTGACGACCGATCAGGACTGGACCGCCCCGTCGGGCCAGGCGTTCAAAACCGGGGACGTCATCGCCTGGGACCTGAACCGCTGGCTGGCCGATCCGGCGACGCCGGCGCAGCTGGTCATCCGTCCGACCGAGCGCGAGGCCATCGAGGGCATCACCGCGACCCGCAACAAGCTGGTCGTGGCCCTGTACGAGAACGTGCGCGGCGGGGTCTATGTTTATGAGCCGAACCCGTCGGGCGAGTGGGCGCGGACGCGGCTGAACCTGCCGCAGAATGTGTCGGTCGGGGTGGGTTCGGCCAGCGAGCGCGACGATCAGGTCTTCGTCAGCGTCAGCGGCTATCTGAACCCGTCCAGCCTGTATCTGGCCGACGCCGCGACGGGCGCGGCCGCTGTGACCAAATCCCTCCCGGCCAAGTTCGACGCTACGGGGATGACGGTCGACCAGTTCGAGGCCCGCTCGGCCGACGGGACGATGATCCCCTATTTCGTCGTCCACAGGGGCGACATGGCCATGGACGGGTCGAATCCGACGCTGCTGTATGGCTATGGCGGCTTCCAGAACTCGCTGCTGCCCGGCTATTCGGCCACGGTCGGCAAGCTGTGGCTCGAGCGGGGCGGGGTCTATGTCATCGCCAATACGCGCGGCGGCGGCGAGTTCGGGCCGCGCTGGCACCAGGCGGCGTTGCAGGAGAACCGCCAGCGGGCGCACGAGGACTATCAGGCCGTGGCCCTGGACCTGATCGCGCGCGACATCACCTCGCAGCCGCGACTGGGCGTCATGGGCGGCTCCCAGGGCGGGCTGTTCATGGGGGCGATGCTGACCCAGCGCCCGGACCTGATCAACGCCGCCGTCATCCAGGTGCCGCTGTTCGACATGCTGCGATTCCACAAGCTGCTGGCCGGGGCCTCGTGGATGGCCGAATACGGCAACCCCGACGTGCCGGCGGAACGGGCCTGGATCCAGCGCTATTCGCCCTATCAGAACCTGCGCACCGGCCAGCCCTATCCCGAGGTCTTCATCCACACCTCGACCAAGGACGACCGCGTCCATCCGGGCCACGCCCGCAAGGCGGCGGCGCGGCTTGAAGAGCTGGGCTATCCGGTGCTGTTCTACGAGAACACCGACGGGGGCCATGCGGCGGGCGCGAACCTGCGGGAGACGGCCCGGCGTCTGGCGCTGGAGTACACCTATCTGAGCCGCCGGCTGATGGATCAGCCGGCGCAGGAATAGGGCCGCCCGGTCGCTACGACCGATTCTGACGCACACGGAGTCCATGCTGTTGAGCCTGCATTCGGCGGCGGAGGGGGAAGGGCAGCGTGTGCGACCAGTTCGCAACTTGGCAGGGTTTGGCAGGGTTGGCGCCCCGATTTTCGCAAAACCCTGCCAGATCGCCGCCCGCCGGTCCGGCGCCGCGGCTTGAGGAATGAGATGAACAGACTGATCCTGTCCGCCGCCATCCCGGCGCTTCTGCTCGCAGCCTGCGCGGGCGGCCCGGCGCCGATCCCGGTTCGTACCCTGGACGCGGCCGACGTCCCTCGCCCGCTGCAGACCCCGCCGCCGCACCTGCCGGCCGACCTGACCCCCGCCGGGGTGCGCGCCGCCGACGATCACCTGGCGCTGGAAGAAGTGAATGGCGCCGAGGCCATGGCCTTCGTGGCCGGGTCCAACACCAGGGCGCTGGCGTCGCTGGAGGGGGACCGGCGCTATGAGACCTTCCGCCGGCAGGCGTTCGACATCCTGTCGGCCACGGACCGCATCCCCAGCCCAAGCTTCCTGGGCGAGGGGATCGGCAATTTCTGGCAGGACGCGGCCAATCCGAAGGGCCTCTGGCGGCGGACGACGCTGGACAGCTATCGCTCGGGGGCGCCGGTCTGGGAGACGATGCTGGACATCGACGCCCTGTCGCGGGCCGAGGGCAAGGACTGGGTCTGGAAGGGCGCGGACTGCCTGGCGCCGGACGAGACGCGCTGTCTGGTTTCGCTGTCGGACGGCGGCAAGGACGCGGTGGTGGTGCGCGAGTTCGACACCGCTACCGGCCTGTGGGTCGAGGACGGCTTCATCCTGCCCGAGGGCAAGCACCGGCTGGAATGGCTGGACCGCGACACGCTTCTGGTGGCGACGGACTTCGGGCCGAACACGCTGACGGAGTCGGGCTATCCCTTCATCGTCAAGTCGCTGAAGCGCGGCCAGACGCTGGCGCAGGCGACCGAGGTCTATCGCGGCGACATCGGCGACGGCGGGTATGGGGTGAGCCCGAGTGTGTATCGGGACAAGGATGGCGCGGTCCTGGCCGTGCTGATCAGCCGGCCGCTGGACACCTTCCGCTCGGAGACCTGGCGGCTCCTCGATGGCGCACCGATCAAACTGCACCTGCCGGAACGGGTGTCGATCTACGGCGCTCAGGGCGAAGAGCTGGTCTTTTCAAATGACGAGGGCTGGCGCTGGGGGGGCATGGATATCAAGCCCGGATCGCTGATCGCACTGCCCCTGGGTTTTCTTGAAAGGAGAAGCGGCGAGGACGACGGCGAGGTGGTGGTTTGCCCGCATTGCTCCCGTCCGGAGATATTCTCGCCGGGTCCGCGCGAGTCGCTTCAAGGCGTCCGGGTGATGAGCGACGGCGTGCTCGTCGCCATTTCAGACAACGTCGTCGGCCGACTTGCGCGTTTCCAGCGACAGCTGGTGGGCCGCAATAGGGCCTGGCAGGCAACTGACATCCCCGTCGCCACCAACAGCGACGTCGGCCTGGGCGATTCCTCCAAGTCGCGGGGCGAGGTGTTCATCTCGACCCAGGGCTTCCTGACGCCACAGACGTTGAGCCTTGCCGATACGACCGCCGCGACGATCACCGAACTGCGTCAGGCCCCGGCCCGGTTCGACGCCTCGACCCATGTGGTCGAGCAGTTCGAGGCGACGTCGTCGGACGGGACGAAGATTCCCTATTTCGTGGTCAGGCCGAAGGACCTGGTCATGGACGGCCATGCGCCGACGATCATCTACGGCTACGGCGGCTTCCAGGTGTCCAAGCCGCCGATCTACATCCCCGAGATGGGCAAGCTGTGGCTCGAGAACGGCGGCGTCTACGTCAACGCCAACATCCGCGGCGGCGGCGAGTTCGGACCGGCCTGGCACCAGAGCGTGCTGAAGGAGCACCGGCAGCTCGCCTTCGACGACTATGCGGCGGTCGCGCGGGATCTGCATCAACGCGGCATCACCTCGCCGCGCCGGACAGGCATCTATGGCCGGTCGAACGGGGGGGTGCTGACCTCGGTGGCCGTCACCCAGCATCCGGAGCTGATCAATGCGGCGGTGATCGAAAGCCCGCTGATCGACATGCTGCGCTATCACGAACTGCCGGCCGGGGCGTCGTGGATCGGCGAATACGGCGATCCACGCATCCCGGAGGAGGCGGCGTATATCGCGCGGTATTCGGCCTATCAGCAGCTTCGTCCGGAAACGGAGTATCCGCGCGTCTACATCACCACCAACACGCGGGACGACCGGGTCCATCCGGGCCATGCGCGCAAATTCGCCGCGCGGCTGGGCGAGCAGGGCCACGACCATCTGTATTACGAGGAGACGTCAGGCGGCCATTCCAACGACGCCGACCCGGTCGCCAACGCCCGCCGCTGGGCCCGGCACTATGTCTATCTGAGCCAGCAACTGATGGATTGAGCTTGTCATCCCGGATCGCCGCCTCGCGGCGTCCGGGATGACAATGGGTCTGGTAGAAGCCTAGGCCGGTTCGAGGGCCTTGGCCTTCTTGGGCTTGGGCGCCTTGGCCGGTTTTTCGACCTTCGCAGCCTTGGCGGGCTTCTCCGCCTTCTTCGCCAGCTTTTCGGCCTTCTTCGCCTCGCGCGCGGCCTTCTTGGCGGCGCGGGCCTCGGCCTTGGCCTTGGCGGGGGCGGCGTCGGCCTCGCCGGCCAGTTCGGCCAGCAGGTCGAGGAAGCCGTCGCGCTTGCCCTTGGGCAGCAGGGCCAGGATTCGCTTGTCGGCCGCCTCGACCTTCGGGCGGGCCGCATCGAGGGCCGCCTGACCTGCCGCTGACAGGCGCACGGCCTTGGCGCGCGCGTCAACGACCGACTTTTCGCGGTCCAGCAGACCCTTTGTGGTCATGCGCGAAACCAGATCGGCCAGGGTCGAGCGGTCGATGCCGGTGGCCCGGACCAGATCGGTCTGGGTCAGGCCGGACTTCTGGCTGACCGCCTCCAGCACGGCGAACTGACGCTGGGTCAGACCGTCCGCGCCCGTCTCTTCGGAATAGATGTCCAGCGCCAGCTGCAAGACGCGATGCATCAGGTGGCTGGGCGACGCGGCCAGGCCGCCGCGTTTCGCCTTGTTCCCGGACTTGACCATGGACCGTATCCCCTTGAACGCAGCGTCACTGCTAGCAGGCGCATTTTACGGTTTGACGACGGACGATACGTGAACGCCGCAAGGCCGCGGCTAAAGACCCGGATCGGGAGACACCGGGCCCGGCTCTTCGTCCTTGATCAGGTGTTTGAGGATGTAGGGAATCTGCAGCAGGCCGAACACGCTGGCGGCGATCCAGATGAAGCCGCGGAAGGCCACCCATGTGTCGTCCGTCTGCGTGCGCCAGACGATCTCGTTGGCGACGGCGACGGTCGCGAAATACAGACCGTAACGCAGGGTCAGCCCGCGCCAGGCGTGATCGGTCACCTTGATGGAGTCGCCGAGCAGATATTTGAACGGATATTTGCCCAGCGGCAGCGACCCCAGGAGCACGGCGGCCAGCAGGCCGTTCTGTATGCTGAGCTTGATCTTCAGCAGGGCCGGGTCGTGGAAGAACAGGGTCAGGCCGCCGAAGATCAGGGCGAAACCGCCGGCCAGCAGGGGCAGAGGCGCCAGGCGGCGCTCGACCGCATAGCCGACGGCCAGGGCGATGGCCGAGGCCACCACCAGCACCCAGGTCGCCTGAACGATGGCTTCGCGCCCGTCGAGGCCGCGGGCGCGCAGCAGGACATAGGCGGCGGCGAAGGCGACCAGGGCGCCGAAGTCGACGGCCTGGCGGATCCATTGCCGGTTCTTCGTGGGCGTCCCGGGGGGCGTTTCGGGGGTCGGCGTATCGGTCATGTCAGTCCTCGAGCCCCACCAGCGATCTTGAAAAGGCCCGCGCGTCGAAGGGTTGCAGGTCGTCTATGCCTTCGCCGACGCCGATCAGCTTGATCGGGGCGTCCGAGGCCTGGGCGACGGGGACAAGGACGCCGCCGCGCGCCGTGCCGTCCAGCTTGGTCATGACCAGGCCCGAGACATAGGCGGTGCGTCCGAAGATCTGCTCCTGGGCCAGGGCGTTGCGCCCGACGGTGGCGTCCAGCACGAGCAGGGTTTCATGCGGGGCCTCCGGATCGATCTTCTTCAGCACGCGCACGATCTTGAGCAGTTCGTCCATCAGGGCGGACTTGTTCTGCAACCGGCCGGCGGTGTCGATCAGCACGACGTCGTACCCTTCCGCCTTCGCCCGGGTGTAGGCGTCAAAGGCCAGGCCGGCGGGGTCGGCGCCGTCGCGGCGGCTTTCGAAGGTCGCGCCGGCGCGCTCGGACCAGATTTTCAGCTGTTCGCGGGCGGCTGCGCGGAAGGTGTCGCAGGCCACGATCATGACCTTGGCGCCCTGTCCGGTCAGTTCGGCGGCGATCTTGCCCAGGGTCGTGGTCTTGCCCGATCCGTTGACGCCGACGAACAGGGTGACGAAGGGGCGGGGGCCGTTGAGGGGCTCGTAGCGGGCCTCATGATTGACCAGTTCGGCGGCGACGGCCTCGGCCAGGGCTTCCTTGACCTCGCGTTCGTTCGATCCGGCGCCGAAACGCAACTCGCGGAAACGGGCGACGATGCGGTCAGTCGCGGCGGGGCCCAGATCGCTTTCCAGCAGGTGTTCTTCCAGCTGGTCGAGCGCGGCTTCGCTGAGCGGTTCCTTGACGAAGGCGGCGACGACCTGCTCGGTCATCTGTTTCGAGGAGCGGGAAAGCCCCTCGCTCAGCCGCGAGAGCCAGCCCTTTTTCGGCGTATCGTTCATGCCTTGGCTTTAGCTGGCGCGTTGAGACAGGTCACGGGCAATCGTGGCGCGAGCCGGCCTTTGCCTCTAAATGAGCATTGAACCGCAGGAACCGTCGCTTGGCCCAGCCCCACCCGTTCCATTCGTCCCGCACCCACGGCTTCGTCCGCGTGGCCGCCGCAACGCCGGTCGTGCACATCGCCGATCCGGCCGCGAACGCGGAAGAGCACGCCGCCCTGATCCGTCAGGCCGGCGAAAAGGGCGTGGACCTGATCGTCTTTCCCGAGCTGTCTCTGAGCGGCTACGCCATCGACGATCTGCTGATGCAGGACGCCCTGCTGGCCGAGGTCGAGCGGCGCATCGCCGAACTGGCTGAAGCGGCGGACGAAGCTGGCGTCGTGGCCGTTGTCGGCGCGCCGGTCCGCAGCGGCGACGCCCTGTTCAACTGCGCGGTGGTGCTGGGTTCAGGCGCGGTGCTGGGCGTCGTGCCCAAGACCTATCTGCCGAACTATCGCGAATACTATGAGAAGCGCTGGTTCGCGCCAGCAGCCAGCCGGTCCGAGGATTCGGTGGTCCTGAACGGCGAGACGGTCGATTTCGCCCCGGGCCTCATTTTCGAGGCGGCCAATCGTCCGGGCTTCGTCTTCGCCGCCGAGATCTGCGAGGACTTCTGGGCTCCTCAGCCGCCGTCGACGCGCGCGGCCCTGGCCGGGGCGCGCATCCTGCTGAACCTGTCGGCTTCGAATATCGTCATCGGCAAGGCCGGAGAGCGCGCCCTGTTATGCGCCAGCCAGTCGACGCGGACCCTGTCGGCCTATGTCTTCACCGCCTCGGGCTGGGGCGAAAGCACCACGGATCTGGCATGGGACGGTCAGGCGACGATCCACGAGCTGGGCGCGAAACTGGCCGAAGGCGAGCGGTTTTCCCTGGAGAGCCATCTGACCATCGCCGACATCGACGTCGAACGGATCGGTCTGGACCGGCTGCGCAACGGCACCTTCGCCGACTGCGCCCGGATCGAGGGGGAGCCCGCGACCGTCGTGCCGTTCGAGGCTTATGAGACGGACGCGCCGGGCGATCTGATCCGCCCTCTCGACCGTTTCCCCTTCGTGCCCGATGACCCGGCGCGGCTGGACCAGGACTGCTACGAGGCCTTCAACATCCAGGTCCAGGGGCTGATGCGCCGAATGAAGGCGACCAATGGCGAGCGCATCGTCATCGGGGTGTCGGGCGGGCTGGATTCGACCCAGGCCCTGCTGGTCGCGTGCCGGGCCTTCGACCGGCTGAAGCTGCCGCGCTCGAACATCCTCGGCTTCACCCTGCCGGGGTTCGCGACCTCGGAAGGGACGAAGTCGAACGCCTGGACGCTGATGAAGGTCCTGGGGATCACGGGGTCCGAGATCGACATCCGTCCGGCCGCGACCCAGATGCTGAACGACATCGGCCATGCCTTCGCCATGGGCCAGCCGGTGCACGACATCACCTTCGAGAACGTCCAGGCCGGTCTGAGGACGGACTATCTGTTCCGGCTGGCCAACCAGCACAGGGCCTTCGTGCTGGGCACCGGCGATCTCTCGGAACTGGCGCTGGGCTGGGCCACCTATGGCGTCGGCGACCATATGAGCCACTACAACGTCAACGGCGGGGTAGCGAAGACGCTGATCCGGCACCTGATCCGCTGGGTGGCGGCGAAGGAGCATGCGGGCGAGGCGGCGGCGGTGCTGAACGCGATTCTGGACACGGAGATTTCGCCCGAACTGGTCCCCGCCGGCGCCGACGGGAAAATCCAGTCCACCGAGGGGACGGTCGGCCCCTATGCGCTGAACGACTTCTTCCTGTTCTACGTGACCCGCTTCGGGCTGAAGCCATCGAAGGTGGCGTTTCTGGCGCATCAGGCGTGGAAGGACGCGGCGACCGGCCACTGGCCGAGCGCCATGCCCGAGGAAGAGCGCGTCGCCTACGACCTGCCGGTCATCAAGGCATGGCTGCGGAAATTCCTGATCCGTTTCTTCCAGACCAGCCAGTTCAAGCGCTCGGCCCTGCCCAACGGACCCAAGGTGGTCACCGGCGGCTCGCTGTCCCCGCGCGGCGACTGGCGCGCGCCGTCCGACGCCACGGCGCGGGTGTGGCTGGATGAGCTGGACGCCAACGTTCCCTGACCTCGAGTGGGGCAGGGTTGGACGGACGGCGAAAACGGTACAGGCTGCGGTCATGACCCGTATCGCCCTGCGCCTCCTCGCCGCCCTCGCCCTGCTGTCGCCGGCCCTGCCCGCCGCGGCCCAGACACCCGCTCCGGCCCCGGCGCGACCGCCGTATGTGGCCTGGGATCAGGACCGCATCCTGATCCATGACGTCCGACTGGTGGACGGCACCGGCGCGCCGCCGCGCGAGCATGTCAGCCTGTTGATCGAACACGGCCGCATCGCCCGGGTGGCGGCGGCCGACGAGATGGGCGAGGTCGAGGGCGCGACGGTGGTCGAGGGGGCGGGCATGACCCTGCTGCCCGGCCTGGTGCTGATGCACGAACACATGTTCTACCCGACGGGCCGGGCCAACTACACCGAGATGGTCTTCAGCTTCCCGCGCCTCTATCTGGCCGGCGGGGTCACCACCCTGCGCACGGCCGGGACGATGGCGCCCTATGCCGATCTGAACCTGCGCGACGAGATCGCCGCGGGACGGATTCCGGGGCCCGACATCGACGTGACCGCCCCCTATCTGAACGGGCCGGGCCTGCCGATCCTGAAGGTCAACGCCCTGGGCGACGTCGCCGACGCCGAGCGGATGGTGACCTACTGGGCCGAGGAGGGAGCGACCTCCTACAAGGCCTATATGCACATCACCCGGGCCGAGCTGGCCCGTATCGCCGAACTGGCCCACGCCCGGGACCAGAAGGTCACCGGCCACCTGTGCTCAGTCACCTACCGCGAGGCCGCCGACGCGGGCATCGACAATCTGGAGCACGGCTTTTTCACCGCTTCGGACTTCGTGGCGACCAAGGCGCCCGACGTCTGTCCCTCGCGCGCGGATGTGGTCGCCTCGTTGGCGGCCCTCGATCCCGACGGGCCGGAGGTCGGGGCGCTGATGCGATATCTGATCGACCACGATGTGGTCCTGACCTCGACGCTGACGGTGTTCGAGACCCAGACGCCGGGCCGGCCCAAGGCGCCCGAGGCCGCCCTGCGCCTGCTCATCCCGCAGATCCGTCAGCAATACGAGGCCAGCTGGACCGCCGTGCAGAGCGCGCCGGCCATGCAGATCCAGACCGAGCTGTTCCCGCGGATGATGCGGATGGAGCGGCGCTACGCCGGGATGGGGGGGCGGCTGGTCGCGGGCACCGATCCTACCGGCTTCGGCGGGGTCATCCCGGGCTGGTCGTCCAGGCGTCAGCTGCAGCTGATGGTCGAGGCGGGGTTCAGCTTCCCCGAGGCTCTGCGCATCGCCACCCTGGAAGGCGCGCGCTTTCTCGGACGCGAGGCCGAGATCGGCTCGATCGAGGCCGGCAAGCGCGCCGACCTGATCCTGGTGCGCGGTGACCCGAACGTCGACCCGGCGGCGCTGGACGACATGCCGATCGTGTTCAAGAACGGCGTCGGCTACGACACCAACGTCATCTTCAACAGCCTGCAGGCGACGGTGGGCCTGAACTGAGCCGTCAGGGCAGTTCCGACAGGAACGGGAAGATCGCCGCCTTGACCTCGGGCTCGTCCAGCATGGGGGCGTGGCCGATCCCCGGAGCTTCGATATAGTCCATGTTCGGAGCGCGTTTTCGCATCTTCGCCGCGATCTTCGGGCTCAGAAGGTCCGACGTCTCGCCGCGCACCAGCAGGACGGGCCGGCCCTTCGTCAGGCGGGTGAACATGGGCCACAGGTTGGGGACCAGCGCCTTGGCTCCTGCGGCGCGGATGGGCACGGCGATGTCGGGATCATAGTCCAGCACCGGCGCGCCCTCGGTCCCGATCCTGAAGACGCGGCGGGCGAAGGCGTCCCAGTCGGCGTCCGTATAGTGGGGGAAGGCGACGGCGTTGTGCAGCTTCACATAGGCGGCGGCCTCGGGCCATCCGGGGGTGTCGACGGGCTGGCCGGAGTAGGCGGCTATTCGCATCAGCCCCTCCTTCGCCACCTCGGGCCCGATGTCGTTGAGGATGGCTCCGGCGACGACTTTCGAACGGATGGCGGTCACGGCCATGGTGATCAGGCCACCCATGGAGGTGCCCAGGAAGACGGCGCGCTCGATCCCCGACTGGTTCAGCAGGGCCAGCACGTCCCGGGCGTAGGTCGCCGGCTGGTAGGTCATGGGATCCGGCGCGCGGTCGGACCGCCCCCTGCCACGGATATCGACGGCCAGAACCCGGCGGCCGCTCTGGGCGATCAGGGGGGCGATGGCGCCGAAATCGGCCGAATTGCGCGTCAGGCCGTGGATGGCGACGACCGGCAGCCGGGCTGGACCCGACGCCGCCGCATAGTCGCGGGCGTAGAGGCTGAGGCCGTCGGCGCTGGTCCAGCGGCGGTCGGCGAAGGTCTGGGTCATGCAAGGCTCCGGGCGGTCGAAACCCAGCCTATTTCATCAGGCGGCGAAATCCCACAGGCGAGGGTGCGCCCTAATGCCCGAGCAGGTCGCGGACGAAGGCGTCCAGATCGCCGCCCTCGAACAGGAAGCCGGGCACCCCGGCGCGACGGGCCGCCTCCATGTCGGAGGGCTGGTCGCCGATCATGAAGCTCTTCGCCGGATCGATGCGATGATCAGCGATGGCGCGCAGGATCATGCCGGGATTGGGTTTGCGGTCGGGGTGGTCGGGGTGGATGTAGGCCTCGATCCGGCCGTCGGAATGGAAGGGGCAGGCGTAGACGGCGCCGATGATCGCGCCCCTCGCCGCCAGCCGCCGTACGATCAGGGCGTTGAACGCCTTCATCTGGTCTTCGGTGAACAGGCCGCGCGCCACGCCGGACTGGTTGGTGACGATGACGCACAGATAGCCCAGCTGGTTCAGCCGCCGTACGGCCTCGGCCGCGCCGGGCGTCAGGCGCAGATGCGCTTCCAGGTGGGGATAGCCAGTGTCCTCGATCAGCACGCCGTCGCGGTCGAGAAACACGGCGGGAACGCCGTTGGTCATGGCCGTTGCGCATACGCCGCCGTACACCCTCGTTGCAACCCGTCACGCGAAGTGACGGGCGGAACCCGGGCGGGGGTTTGGCGTGACGGCGTCCGATTTGGTAGGAGGCGCCCACACCGCGTCTCCCTTCGGGGCTGACGCCGCTTGCGCCGCGCGCGACCGGAGACCGTTCCGACATGACCATTCCCTTCATCGACCTGCAGGCCCAGCGCCTTCGCCTGGACGGCAAGATCGAGGCCGCCGTGCAGGCCGCCGTCGTCGGCGGGGCCTGGGTCATGGGACCGCAGGTGCGGCAGTTCGAGGCCGATCTGGCCACCTTCGGCCAGGCGAAGCATGCCCTAGGTTGCGCCAACGGCACCGACGCCTTGGCCCTGCCCCTGATGGCCTGGGGCGTCGGTCGCGGCGACGCCGTCTTCGTGCCTTCGTTCACGTTCGCGGCAACGGCCGAGATCGTGCCGTGGTTCGACGCCGAGCCGGTCTTCATCGACGTGGACGCCAGGACCTACAACATGGATCCCGGCCACCTCGAGGCCGCCATCGAGGCGACGATCAAGGAAGGCCGGCTGAAGCCGCGGGTGGTCATCGCCGTCGACCTGTTCGGCCAGCCCGCCGACTATCCGGCCATCAAGGCGATCTGCGACAGGCACGGCCTGAAGCTGATCAGCGACTCGGCCCAGGGCTTCGGCTGCACCATCGACGGAGAACATCCGCTGAAATGGGCAGACATCACCACCACCAGCTTCTTCCCGGCCAAGCCGCTGGGCTGCTACGGCGACGGGGGGGCGGTGCTGACCAATGACGACGACCTGGCCCAGCTGATCGACTCCATCCGCGTGCACGGCAAGGCGGTTGCGCGCGATCTGGAAGGCAAGACTTTCGACCACGACCCCAAATATCTGAACATGCGCATCGGCCTGAACAGCCGTCTGGACACCATCCAGGCCGCCGTCCTGATCGAGAAGCTCAAGGTGTTCGGTCAGGAGATCGAATGGCGCAACCGCATCGCGGCCCGCTACAACGAGGGCCTGCGTCCGCATGTGGCCGCCGTGCCGGACGTGCCGGCGGGCAATGTCTCCAACTGGGCGCAATACACCATCGAGTACGGGGACCGGGAGGGTCTGGCCGTGCATCTGAAGGAACAGGGCGTGCCGACGGCGGTCTATTATCCGATCCCGCTGCACCTGCAGCCGGCCTATGACATGTATCCGCGCGGGCCGCAGGGTCTGCCGGTGACCGAGCGGCTCAAGGACCGCGTCATCAGCCTGCCCATGCACGCCGACCTCGACGAGGCGACGCAGGACAGGATCATCGCGGCGGTCGCCGGCTTCCGGTAAGGTTGGTCGCATGACCCAGCATCTCCCTCCCCTGAAGGTCGGCGTCGCCGGCGTCGGCGTCATGGGGCGCAACCACGCCCGTGTGCTGTCGGACATCCGCGACTTCGACCTGACCGCCGTCTTCGATCCCGACGCCGCGACCGCCGACGGCGTCGCGGGCCTGTATGACGCGACGGCCTTCACCACGGCCGCGGACTTCGTCGCCGCCGGGCTCGACGCCGCCGTGGTCGCCACGCCCAACCGCCATCACGCAGACCTGGGCGTCGCCCTGCTGGAGAAAGGCGTCCACGTCCTGGTGGAAAAGCCGATCGCCGCCACCGTCGCCGACGCCCGGAGGATGATCGACGCCGCGAAGGCGAACAACCGGGTGCTGATGGTCGGCCAGGTCGAGCGCTTCAACCCGGCGGTCGAGGCGGTCAAGCGCGCCATCGAGGGCGACGACGTCATCTCCATCCAGATCACCCGCGTCGGCCCCTTCCCGCCGCGCATGGGCGAGGTCGGGGTGGTCATCGATCTGGCGGTGCACGACATCGACATCATCCGTCACCTGACGGACTCCGAGATCATCGAGGTCCAGCCCCAGCTGG
Organism: Brevundimonas sp.; assembly: GCF_035561115.1. GTDB lineage: Bacteria > Pseudomonadota > Alphaproteobacteria > Caulobacterales > Caulobacteraceae > Brevundimonas. The sequence goes on along the minus strand of NZ_DATMYH010000110.1, from coordinate 2,967 downwards.
CCCGCACCCGCGCCGAGCGCGAGGACACGGCCCTGCTCCAGTTTCGGCTGGCCAACGGGACCATCGCCCACATCACGACCAACTGGGTCACGCCCTACAAGGTGCGCACCCTTCAGGTCGCCACCATGAACCGCTTCGTGGTCGCCGATCTGATCACCCGTCAGGTCACGGAGTATTTCGGCCAGCAGGCCGACGGCTCCTACCAGACCCGCGCCGTCAACAGCTGGCCGGCCGAGCCGCTGAAGAAGGAGCTGGAAGCCTTCGCGCACGCCATCCGCACGGGCGAGCCGCCGGCGGTGACGGGCGAGGACGGCCTGCGGAACCTGGAAGTGGCGCTGAGGTGTCTCGGCGAATGAAGCTGGTCCCTGCGGTGCTGGAGAACCGGTTCGTCCGGCTGGAGCCGTTCGAGGATCGTCACAGGGAGCCGCTGCGCCTCGCCTGCGACGCCGATCCCGATCTGTGGTCCGCCCTCTATTACAACTCGCTGGGGGGTGAGGAATTCGACGGCGGCTGGGACGCCATGCGGGCACAGCAGGCGAAGGGCTGGCGCATTCCGTTCGCGATCATTCATGACGGCGCATGCGTGGGACTGAGCACCTTCATCGCGCCGGATGCGAAGAACGCCGCGGTCGAGATCGGTACGACCTACTACCGGCCCGAAGCCCGGGGCGGCGTGGTCAATCCGGCGACGAAGCGGCTGATGCTGGAACACGCCTTCGCCTGCGGCGCGGGCCGGGTTTCCTTCCAGGTCGATGCGATCAACGCCCGCAGCCGCGCCGCCATGCGCAAGCTGGGCGCGGTCGAGGAGGGCACGCTGCGCAACGACAAGATCACCTGGACCGGGCGGGTGCGCAGCTCGGTGATCTTTTCCATTCTCACGGAGGAATGGCCTGCGGTGCGGGCGGGGCTGGACGCGCGGCTGGCCGTGGCGACCGCCTAGCCCACCACCTGCATCCCCAGCCATTCCGCGATCAGCGCCGGCTTCTCCGCGCCTTCGATCTCGACCGTGACCTCGTGCTTGAGCAGCCATCGGCCGCCGCCCTTGTCCTCGGCGGACAGCAGTTTGAACCGCCCGCGGACGTTCGAACCGGCCCGCACGGGGGCGAGGAAGCGCAGTTTGTCGAAGCCGTAGTTGACCCCCATCACCACCCCTTCCAGCGGCGGGACGGAGTCATAGGTCATGGCGGAGAGCAGGCTGAGCGTCAGGAAGCCGTGGGCGATGGTTCCGCCGAACGGGGTGGCCTTCGCCGCCTCGGGGTCGATGTGGATGAACTGCCGGTCCTCGGTGATCTCGGCGAAGGCGTCGATGCGGGCCTGATCGACCGTGATCCAGCGGCTGACGCCGATCTCCTGGCCGATCAGGCCGGGCAGGTCGGCGACGGGGGTCGGCGTACCCTTGCGTTCGGTGCGGCTCATGGGCGTCGGGCTCCGTAAGGTCAGGCGGCGGGCGTGAAACGATCTTCGATGATGGCCGCGAACAGGGCCGGGTCGACATTGCCGCCCGACAGGATGACGGCGGTGGTCCGGTCCTTCGCCTCGACCTTGCCGGCCAGGACCGCCGCCAGCGACACGGCGCCGCCGGGTTCGACCACCAGTTTCAGCGTGTGGAAGGCATAGCGGACGGCCTCGGCCACCTCGGCGTCGGAGACGGTCTCGACCCGGTCGACGCGGCGGTTGATGGGGAAGGTCAGCTCGCCCGGCCGGTCGGTCATCAGGGCGTCGCAGATGGTGCCCTTGGCCGGGGCGTGGGTCAGCCGTTCGCCGGCGGCGATCGACAGCTGCATGTCGTTGTAGTCGCGCGGCTCGACCGCGATCACCGGCGTGTCGGGCGACAGGGCGGCCATCGACAGGTTGATCCCGGCGATCATGCCGCCGCCCGAGGCGCCGCAGACCAGCTGGTCCAAGGGCGCGTCGGCCTGTTCCATGATCTCCAGCCCGATGGTGCCCTGGCCCTCGATGACGAAGGGATCGTCGAACGGGCGGACCAGGATGGAGCCGCGGGTGCGGGCGATCTCCTCGCCGATGTCCTCGCGGCTTTCGGTATAGCGGTCGTACATCCGCACCTCGCCGCCGAAGCCGATGACCCCGTCGACCTTCACCTTCGGACTGTCGGCGGGCATGACGATGACGGCGCTGGTCCCCATCATCCGCGCGGCGCAGGCCACGGCCTGGGCGTGGTTGCCGGAGGAATAGGCGACGACGCCGCGCTTCAGCTCCTCGGGCGTCAGCCGGCTGATGCGGTTCCAGGCCCCGCGGAATTTGAAGGCCCCGGCGCGCTGCAGGGTCTCGGCCTTCATCAGCACGCGGCCCCCGACGCGCTCGTTCAGCGCCGGGCTTTCGATCAGGGGGGTGCGGACGGCGTGGCCGAGCAGCTGTCGGGCGGCGTCGCGGACGCCTTCGAAGGACGCGGTGTGCATTCGCCCACTTAACCGCATAGCTGGCGCTTGCGTAAGACTCCCTTCGCGGGGATGAGCGGGTTTTGGTACGAGCGATGGCGGGCTAACCTTCGATGATGAAGTCACTCATCCTCGCCATTGACCAAGGCACGACCTCCACCCGGGCCATCGCCTTCGAAACGGCGCCCGAGGGCGGGTTGCGGCCCGTCGCCGTCAGCCAGATCGAGCTGGAACAGCATTTCCCCCGATCCGGCTGGGTCGAGCACGACGCCGCCGAAATATGGACGGCGACCCTGCAGACCTGCCGCGAGGTCATCCGCAAGGCCGGAGGCGTCGGCCGGTTCGCCGCCGTGGGCATCACCAACCAGCGCGAGACTTCGGTGCTTTGGGATGCGGCGACGGGCGAGCCCCTGCATCGCGCTATCGTCTGGCAGGACAGGCGCACCGCCGCGGCGACGGGCGAACTGGCCGCCGCCGGACATGAGCCGATGGTGCAGGCGGCGACAGGGCTGATCCTCGATCCCTATTTCTCGGCCTCGAAATTCGCCTGGCTGCTGGACGCGGTTCCGGG
>NZ_DATMYH010000109.1:0-54676 GCF_035561115.1 Brevundimonas sp. | reverse complement strand
CCGCTATACCGCCCGCCTCACTCCCCATTCCCAGTCAGAGGCGAACACCCGCATGGCCAAGATCAAGGTCGCCAATCCCATCGTGGACATCGACGGCGACGAGATGACCCGCATCATCTGGCAGATGATCAAGGACAAGCTGGTCTTCCCCTTCCTGGACGTCGATCTCGACTACTACGACCTGTCGATGGAAAACCGCGACGCCACCGACGACAAGGTGACGATCGACGCGGCGCACGCCATCCAGAAGCACGGCGTGGGCGTGAAATGCGCCACCATCACCCCCGATGAAGCCCGGGTGAAGGAGTTCGGCCTCAAGAAGATGTGGAAGTCGCCCAACGGCACCATCCGCAACATCCTGGGCGGCGTGGTCTTCCGCGAGCCGATCATCTGCTCGAACGTGCCCCGTCTGGTGCCGGGCTGGACCCAGCCGATCGTCGTCGGCCGCCACGCCTTCGGCGACCAGTACAAGGCCACGGACTTCCTCGTTCCCGGCCCCGGCAAACTGACCATGAAATGGGTCGGCAATGACGGTCAGGAGCAGAACTACGAGGTGTTCGACTTCCCCTCGGCGGGCGTCGCCATGGGCATGTATAATCTCGATGACTCGATCACCGAATTCGCCCGCGCCAGCTTCGCCTTCGGCCTGGGCCGCAATTTCCCGGTCTATCTGTCGACCAAGAACACGATCCTGAAAGCCTATGACGGCCGCTTCAAGGACATCTTCCAGAAAGTGTTCGACGAGGAATTCGCCGCCGAATTCAAGGCCAAGGGCCTGACCTATGAGCACCGTCTGATCGACGACATGGTGGCTGCGGCCATCAAATGGTCGGGCGGCTTCGTCTGGGCCTGCAAGAACTACGACGGCGACGTGCAGTCCGACGTTGTGGCGCAGGGCTTCGGCTCGCTGGGCCTGATGACCTCGGTGCTGATGACCCCGGACGGCAAGATCCTGGAGTCGGAAGCGGCCCACGGCACCGTCACCCGCCACTATCGCCAGCACCAGAAGGGCGAGGCGACCTCGACCAATTCCATCGCCTCGATCTACGCCTGGACGCGCGGCTTCTCGCACCGCGCCAAGCTGGACGGCAACGCCGAACTGGCGACCTTCGCCGATACGCTGGAGCGCGTCGTCGTCGAGACCGTCGAGGCCGGCTTCATGACCAAGGACCTGGCGCTGCTGGTCGGCGATCAGCAGGGCTGGCTGACCACCGAGGGCTTCCTCGACAAGGTGGCCGAGAACCTGACCGCGGCGATGAAGGGGTAAACGCACCTTCGTCCTGAACGACCCGAGGCTCGCCGGACTCGCGTCCGGCGAGCCTTTCATTTGAGCCCGAACGGCGTTCGTGCATTGTGGTGCCTGGACGTCGGGGATCACCATGAAGTTTGTCGGCAGGTTTATCGTCACGCTTATCGCCATTGCCGCGATCAGCTTCTTCGCGGCGCCTGGCATGGCCTTCTTCGCCCTGAGATCGGCGGCGGAAACCAATGACGCCTCCGGTCTGGCGCGGCTGATCGACTACGCCGCCGTGCGCCAATCGCTGCGGCCGCAGCTGGACGGCAACCCTGCGGCCGTCGCCCCGGCCCCGTCTTTCATGGAAGACCCCATCGGCGCCGTGCGTCGCCAGATCGAACAGGCGGCGACGCCCCAGGCCCCGGACGTCGAGGTCTATCTGACCCCCGCCGCCCTCGCGGCCCTGACCCGGGGCGAAGGCCGCTACGCCTCGCAGCGTACGGGCGGCCCCCTGCCGTCGCCGGACGCCACGACCACCGGCGGGCCGATGCCGAGACCGGTCTACTGGGGCATGAACCGCGCCCGGATGAGCGTGACCGACGAGGGCGGGTCCGAGACCATCTTCACCTTCGAGCGCAAGGGCCCGTTCGAGTGGAAGCTGGTCCATATCGGCCTGCCCGAGGGCGTCGCCCCGCCCGCCCCCGCGCCGGCCGCTCCGTCCCCTGCGGTCAAACGCTAGCCAGACGCGGCGATTCCCGGCTACCGTGACGACGGGAAGGCGTTTCGGCGCCAGAGGGAAGCATGGCCAGAAAGATCATCGTCGGCGTCGCCGTGGCGGCCGTGTGCGGGTTCGTGTTCGCCTGGGCGGCGTCGCCCGTTCTGGCGGCCAGGGCCCTGATCAAGGCCGGCAAGGCGGGCGATGCGCGCCGGATCGAACAGCTGGTCGACTTTCCGTCGCTGCGCACCAGCCTGAAGGAAGAGCTGAACGACGAGCTGATCGCCCGGATGCGCCGCGATCCGCGCGTGGTCGAAAGCGGACTGGGCGGCCTGGGCATGATGCTGGCGCCCATGCTGCTGTCCGGCGCGGTGGACACCCTGGTGACGCCCGAGGTGGTGGCGAACATGGTCACGACGGCCGAGGCGCCGGATCCGACGAAGCCCGGCGACCCCGATCCCGCCGACAAGCGCGACGGAAACGACATCCACCAGTCCTGGGGCTATCGCAGCCTGAACGAATTCGCCGTCACCCTGACGGACCGCGACCGGCCCGACGACCATCTGGCGCTGATCATGGAGCGGCGCGGCCTGTTCGAATGGAAGCTGGCCGCGGTGGACCTGCAGAGCGCGCCGGCCTAGGCGGCCCGGGCTCCCAGCGCCGCCCGCACCGCCGCCAGACCGGCCTCGGCCTTCGATCCGTCGGGCGCTCCCCCTTGCGCGAAGTCGGCCTTGCCGCCCGCGCCCTGGCCGCCCATGGCGATGACGGCCGCGCGCGCCAGATCGGCGGCGTTGACCTTGCCCGTCATGTCCGAGGTCACGGCGACGGTGATCGCCGCCTTGCCGTCGGTCAGGCCGATCAGGGCCACGACGCCCGAGCCGACCTGTTTGCGGAAGTCCTCGGCCACGCCGCGCAGACCCTTGCCGTCGACGCCGTCCAGCACGCGGGCGATCAGTTTGACGCCGGCGATCTCTTCGGGGGCGGCGTTGGCGGATGCCCCGCCGCCGCCCAGGGCCAGCTGTTTCTTCAGGTCGGCGACCTGCTTTTCCAGCGCGCGGCGGTCGGCGGTAAGGGCCTCGACCCGGGCCGGGACGTCGGCGACCTGGACCTTGAACGACTGGGCGAGCGATTTCGCGACCCCGGCCTGGGCCAGCAGATACTGACGGGCGGCCTCGCCGGTCAGGGCCTCGATGCGGCGGACGCCGGCGGCGATACCCGTCTCGGAGGTGATCTTGAACAGGGCGATATCGCCGGTGCGGGCGACGTGGGTGCCGCCGCACAGCTCGACCGAATAGGGCCCCTCACCGGTCAGGGCGCGGCCGAGCGTCAGGACGCGGACCTCGTCGCCGTATTTTTCACCGAACAGGGCGACGGCGCCGGCGGCGATGGCTTCCTGCGGCGCCATCATCCTCGTTTCGGCGAGCAGGTTCTGGCGGATGACGGCGTTCACCTCGTCCTCCATCCGGGCCAGCTCGTCCTCGGTGACGGGGGCGTTGTGGCTGAAGTCGAAGCGCAGGCGCTCGGCGTCGACCATCTGGCCCTTCTGGGCCACGTGGCCGCCCAGGACGTTGGCCAGCGCCTTGTGCAGCAGGTGGGCGGCCGAGTGGTTGGCGCGGGTGGTCAGGCGGGCGGCGGCGCTGGAGCGCAGCTGGGCCCGGGCGCCGATGGCCAGGGTCCCCGAGGTGACCTCGATGCGGTGGGCGAACAGGTCGCCGGCGTGTTTCTGGACGTCCAGCACCGTGGCCGAGCCCTGCTGGCCGGTGGCGTCGGTCCATTCGATCTCGCCGCGGTCGCCGGCCTGGCCGCCGCCCTCGCCGTAGAAGGGGGTCTGGTCGAACAGGACTTCGGCGGTCTCGCCGGGCGCCAGTTCGTCGACGGACGCGCCGTCGCGCACGATGGCGAGAACCTCGCCGGATCCCTCGACGGCGTCATAGCCGGTGAAGACGGTGGGGCCGAGGCGGTCGCGCAGGGCCAGCCACTCGCCCGTCGAGGCGGTCTGGCCCGAGCCGGTCCAGTGTTCGCGGCTGCGGCTGCGCTGTTCGTTCATGGCGGCGTCGAAGGCGTCGGTGTCGACGGTGAAGCCGCGGCGGCGGGCCTCGTCCTGCGTCAGGTCGAGGGGGAAGCCGTAGGTGTCGTACAGGGTGAAGGCCGTCTGGCCCGATAGCACGCCGCCCTCGCCGAGGTCGCGCGAGGCGTCTTCGAGCAGGCCCATGCCGCGGCCGAGGGTGGTGCGGAAGCGGATCTCTTCCTGCTTGAGGGTGTCGGTGATGAAGGCCTCGGCGCGGCGCAGCTCGGGATAGGCCTCGCCCATCTCGGCGACGAGGGTCGGCACGAGGCGGTGCATCAGGGGATCGGCGGCGCCCAGCAGGTGGGCGTGGCGCATGGCCCGGCGCATGATGCGCCGCAGGACGTAGCCGCGGCCCTCGTTCGAGGGGGTGACGCCGTCCGCGATCAGGAAGGACGAGCTGCGCAGGTGGTCGGCGATGACCCGGTGGCTGGGCGTCCGGTCGCCCTCGGCCTTCGTATGGGTCGCCTCTTCCGAGGCGGCGATCAGGCTGCGGAACAGGTCGGTCTCATAGTTGGAATGGACGCCCTGCAGCACGGCGGCGATCCGCTCCAGACCCATGCCGGTGTCAATCGACGGTTTCGGCAGCAGGGTGCGAGACCCGTCCGCCGATTGTTCGAACTGCATGAAGACGTTGTTCCAGATCTCCACGAACCGGTCGCCGTCCTCGTCCGGCGAACCGGGAGGGCCGCCGGGAATGTGGTCGCCGTGGTCCCAGAAGATTTCGGTGCAGGGACCGCACGGGCCGGTGTCGCCCATGGACCAGAAATTGTCCGAGCCGGCGATGCGGACGATCTTCGATTCCGGCAGGCCGGCGATCTTCTTCCACAGGTCGAAGGCCTCGTCGTCGTCGATGTAGACGGTGACCATCAGCCGCTTCGGATCGAGCGCAAATTCCTTCGTGCACAGGTTCCACGCCATCTCGATGGCGTGTTCCTTGAAATAGTCGCCGAAGGAGAAATTCCCCAGCATCTCGAAGAAGGTGTGGTGACGCGCGGTGTAGCCGACGTTGTCCAGGTCGTTGTGCTTGCCGCCGGCGCGGACGCATTTCTGCGAGCTGGCGGCGCGCTTGTAAGGGGGCGTGGCGGCGCCGGTGAAATAGTCCTTGAACGGCACCATGCCCGCGTTGACGAACAGCAGGGTCGGGTCGTTCTGCGGCACCAGCGGCGCGGACTGGACCTTCTCGTGGCCGTCGGCCGCGAAGTAGTCGAGGAAGGTCGAGCGGATCTGGTTCAGGCTGGACATGGTTCGTCGCAAACGCGTTCAGGAAAGGGCAGGGGAGGCAGCGTCCATATAGGTCTTTCGCCCCGAACGCATCACCCATCGCCGTTGTCCGCCGGCGGCGAGGTTTCCATGCCCAGAGCCAGCTTGCGCAAAAGGTCCGCCAGCGCCTTGCGTTCGGCGTCGTCCAGCACCGCCAGCATCCCGGCCTCGACCGCCATGTCCTCGCGGAAGGCGGCCTCGACCGTCGTGCGTCCCTTGTCGGTCAGCTGCACCAGCAGGCTGCGCCCGTCCCCCGGCGAAGGGGGGCGGGTGATCATTCCGGATTTCGCAAGCCTGTTGAGCCGGTCGGTCAACCCGCCGGAGGAGATCATCAGCGACCGGTAAAGCTCGGTCGGCCTCAGCGCCCAGGGAGGGCCGGAACGCCGCAGGGTGGAGAGGACGTCGAACTCGCCCGCGTCCATCCCGTGCCGGGCGAAGACCGCCTCGATCGGCGGCCGGCTCCTGAGGACGATACGACGCGCCCGGCCCAGAATCTCCATGCCGCGGGTGTCCAGGTCAGGCAGCTCACGCGTCCATTGGGCCCGAAGGCGGTCGATATGATCGGCGGTTTCGGTCATGAGAAACTATCTTGACGTCGAGATAAATGGAGTTATCTTGATGTCAAGATAACCTGCCTGTCCGGCCAAACAAGGAGAAACCGGCATGACCACCGCCCACCAAAACGGCTTCACCGTCACCGGCATCGACCATGTCGTGCTGCGCGTCACGGATCTGGACCGGTCTCTGGACTTCTACACCCGCGTGCTGGGGTGCCCGGTCGAACGCCGGCGGGACGATCTGGGCCTGATCCAGCTGCGGGCCGGGGCGTCGTTGATCGATCTCGTGCCGGTCGACGGCGTCATCGGCCAGCGGGGCGGAGCTGCTCCAGGCGCCGACGCCCACAACATGGACCACATCTGCATCCGGATCGCCGCCTTCGACCCTGAGGCCGCGCGCGAACATCTGCGCCGGCACGGCGTCGAGGTCGAATCCGAGGGCGTGCGGTACGGGGCGAGCGGCAACGGCATGTCCTTCTCGATCACCGACCCCGACGGGAACGGCGTCGAACTGCGCGCCTGACGCGGACGCGTGACTCAGTCCGTCGTCCGCCGCAGAATGCGGGCGGCGACCAGGGCCAGGGCGACGCCGAAGAAGGCGTGGGCCAGCAGGCCCAAGGCGATCATCATGTCGGGCGGGGCGGGCCGCGACGCGGCTTGCGACAGCGGCACGACGATGGCGTTCATCACGCCATAGACGGTCACGCCGAACAGCAGGCCCGACAGCACGGGCCTGCGCAGCGCCACCGGAGCCTGGAGCGCCGCGGCGATGAAGATGGCGGCGAAGATGATGGCGATGATGAAATGGGCGACGAGGCCGACCGCAGCCGTCGCCCAGCCGCCGCTGAACGATTCCGCACCCAGAAGGCCGCTGGCCACAGACTGCAGGATCACCATCGGCGAGGCGGGCCGGTAGATGACGAAGGCCGTCAGGATGTCGGCGGCGCCGCCGGCGAGGCCGGCGAGGATCGCGGCCAGCGCGATGGTTCGTGTCTTGCTCATGACAGGCCCTCCGGCCGCGAGCTTGACCGTCCGGGGCGCGAAGAGCAAGCGGCCGGAGATGGTTGGCAGTCGCTAACCATAGATAGGCACGCACTAGTGATTTGCCACCTGCGGTTCGGCGCCCTCAGCTCTCGGGGCGCAATCCCGCGCCCGTTTGGAGGAGTTGAGATGAAGGTAGTTCGCCACCTGAGTCTGGCCTTGGCCAGCGCCGTTCTGATGACGGCGGCGGTCGGACCGGCCGAGGCCGTGGTCCGACAGTCCTATGACCCGGAGGCCATCGCGTACCAGTACACCTACTATGCGGATGAAGCGAAGACCGAGTACCTGGGGGAGGCGTACGATACGTGCGGCGGGTCCCAGTACAATCACTGGGTGCTGCACCCCTATATTCCTACGGCCTATTACGATCAGACGCCCATGTTCGTCTGCACGGGCATGGGCCCCTATCTGCCGCCCGACTGGTAGTCCCGGAAGAAAAAAGGCCGCCCGACCCGGGGAGGGGTCGAGCGGCCGCTCCGTCCGGCCCGGCCCGGCGGGGTCGGATGGCGGGTCGGCGGACCCGGCCGGAGAAGTGTCGTTCGAGGCCGAAGGGTCCGCTCCGGAAAGTTGCGGACAATCCGGACTCTGGCGTGGGGCGAAGAGTCCGCTGCGAAAATCGCGGACTCTGCGCCCACATCGGACTCTGTCGGCCTAGCCCTCGAGGTCCTGGCCTTCGTCGGGTTCGGGCGTGCCCAGCAGTTCCTCGGCGATCTTGGTGGTCGAGGCGCGCACGGCCTTTTCGATCGAATCGGCGATGTCCGGATTGGCCTTGAGGAAGGCGCGCACGTTCTCGCGGCCCTGGCCGATGCGCTGACTGTCGTAGGAGAACCAGCTGCCCGACTTCTCGACGATGCCGGCCTTGACGCCCAGGTCGATGATTTCGCCCAGCTTGGAGATGCCCTCGCCGTACATGATGTCGAAGATGACCTCGCGGAACGGCGGGGCGACCTTGTTCTTGACCACCTTCACGCGGGTGGTGTTGCCGACGACCTCGTCGCGGTCCTTGATCGCGCCGGTGCGGCGGATGTCGAGGCGGACCGAGGCATAGAATTTCAGCGCATTTCCGCCTGTCGTCGTTTCCGGCGAGCCGTACATGACGCCGATCTTGTGGCGGATCTGGTTGATGAACAGGACGATGCACTGCGACTTGTTGATCGAGGCGGTCAGCTTGCGCAGCGCCTGGCTCATCAGACGGGCCTGCAGGCCCGGCAGGCTGTCGCCCATCTCGCCCTCGATCTCGGCGCGCGGCGTCAGGGCGGCGACGGAGTCGACCACCACGATGTCCACGGCGCCCGAGCGCACCAGGGTGTCGACGATTTCCAGCGCCTGTTCGCCCGTGTCGGGCTGGGACACCAGCAGGTCGTCGAGGTTGACGCCCAGCTTCTGGGCGTAGCCCGGATCCAGCGCATGTTCGGCGTCGACGAAGGCGGCGGTGCCGCCGGCCTTCTGGATCTCGGCCACGGTGTGCAGGGCGAGGGTCGTCTTGCCCGAACTTTCCGGTCCGAACACCTCGATCACCCGGCCGCGCGGCAGGCCGCCGATGCCCAGCGCCATGTCGAGGCCCAGCGAGCCGGTCGAGACGGACGGGATTTCCGCCACCACGCCGCCCTTGCCGAGCTTCATGACGGAGCCCTTGCCGAAGGCGCGGTCGATCTGGGCGATCGCCGCCTCCAGAGCCCGTTGCTTGTCGCCGTCGTCCCGGGTCACCAACTTCAAATTCGCCTGAGCTGCCACCTTGCCACTCTCCCTTGCCATGATTCCCATCTGGTTCCGGGAGAGACCCGCCTGGACCCGCTCCCTGTTGAGACGCAGTTAGTACACGGTTTGTTCCGGTTGCCAATATGTTCTTTTTGGAACGCGGAAGGGTACGACCAAATTTGACGTAGGGACGCCAGCGCCTGCCGCACCGCAAGCGGACCCGCCGGATGCCGCCTATGGCGGAAAGCGGACCTAACCTATGGTTCGTAAACCGCGATCACTGCGTCGAGCCGCGAGACGACGCCCGGCTCCCGGGAACGGGAGGCCCGCATTGCGCGCGCCTCGGCCACAAGCTCCTCCCCGCACCGAAGCTTGTCCATCTGCGCGTTCAGCCACTGGTCCCGCGCGGAGCCGTCCCCGCCGAATTCGCCGGAATAGTGCTGACAGTGGACTCCGCGATACTCCAAGGCTTCCAGAGGGTCGGAGGGCTCGACCTCAACCTGCCGGTAGCGCTCCTCGGTAGCGGCCCAGGACATCGGCACGGAGGGCTGTGGAGTGCTTGCTGGCGCAGAGGGCGCCGGCGCCGGGACAGGCTCCGGCGGGGCAGTTTCCGCCGTTGGGGTCTGATCCGCAGGGCCGCAGCCAGTGAGGATCAGGACGGTCAGTCCAACAACGAGGGTGCGAAACATGCGGCGCCCTCCCCGGGCATGTGACAAGGCTTCGTGCGATGGCAAGACATCAAGAGCGAGCGGCAACTCGAACCCGGGCCTTGCGCTCAGTTGGCTTCGCGAACCGCGATGATGGCCGGGAAGTTGTCGTCCATGACATTGCCGGCATTATCGAGCTGGTCGAGCTTGCCCATCTGCACCTCCCAGGTCTTTTCGGCGACCCCGTCCGCCAGAGCCTGATTTTCAAACCATGGCGCGCAGAGATCAGCGGAGCACATCACGTCATCCGGCTCCCCACCTTCGATCGGCTGGATTCGGAGATAGCAGTTGTCGCCACAGGTGAGGCCGACGATCTTGATCCTCGTCCAGGCTCCCACCGGATCCGCGGCGGCTACGGCGGGGGGCGCCGCCGCCGTTGGCGCGGCCGCTTCAGGGGCCGATGTCTGATCCGCAGGCCCGCAAGCCGCGAGCATCAAGGTGGTCAGGCCAATAAAGACAACTCGAGACATGGTCCCTCCCCGGGCACGTGAATGTGAGTGAAGCGGCGACCAAATCGAGTTCGGGCGCGCCTACGAATGGCCGCCAATGGGCACGCTACCCCGGCGTGTCAGGAATCGGAAATGGGAGCCGGACCCGGCCGGGCGGACAGGGCCCTCAGGCCGGCCGGCGCCAGGCCACGATGCGGGTGGTGGAGATCTGGACCGCCTCGCCGTGCTGGTTGCGGGTCTCGGTGCGCGTGCGGATCATGCCGCGGTCCGGGCGCGAGCGGGACGGCGTGATCTCCAGCACCTCGACATGGACGGAGAGCGCATCACCGGGCCGGGTCGGGCGCGGCCATGTGGTTTCGCCCCCGGCGCCGACAAGGCCGCCGGCGAGCGGAAAGGCCTCGACCAGCAGGCGCATGGTCAGGGCCGCCGTATGCCAGCCGCTGGCGGCCAGGCCGCCGAACAGGCTGTCCTTCGCCGCATCCTCGTCGAGGTGGAAGGGCTGGGGGTCGAACTGGCGGGCGAAGGCCTTGATCTCTTCGGTCGTGACGGTGAGGGAGTCCGAGACGAAGGTCTGGCCGAGGTGGAGGTCTTCCAGCCAGAGGGGCGTCGGCGCAGTCACGCCGAGGCGACCGTCGCAGGAGCAGGCTCCGGCTCGGCGACCCGCGCCGCCCCCGACAGGGCCGCGCCCAGCAGCAGGATCGCCAGCGCCGCCATCAGCAGGGGCCGCGCCGCCGCCCGCTCGGGGCTCAGCGGCCTGACGAACATCAGGACCAGCAGCCCCAGCAGGACCAGCACGCCGGGCAGGTCCATGCCGATGCCGAGGAAGACCGTGTGGGCCAGGCCCGCGATCCAGCCGGCGCCGAGGACGGCGGCGATGGCGATCGGGGCCAGCGATCGCGCGCGGGTCAGGCCCGGATCGGCGAAGGCGGCGACGGCGGCGGTCAGGGCGGCGAGCAGGCCGGTCCAGACGAACAGGAAGGCGGCCTCGGGCGCGAAGCCTTGCGCGGCCGCGGCGACGATCAGGATCAGGCCGATCAGACCGCTCCATCCGCCCCAGACCGAGCGGGCGGACAGGGCCGGGAACAGCGACAGGCCGATGGCGACGACCGCCGCGCCGATGACGATGAGGTTGATCCCGCCGAGGATCAGGGCGAGGACGGCCGCGGCTGCGATCCCGCCGGCGACGACGCGGCGGTCGGGCCGGGTCCGTCCGCCCAGCAGGGCGAGCGTGAGCGCGAGGACCGTGAGCGCGGTCCCTGCCTCCATCCACGGCAGGCGGGCCAGCAGGGTATAATAGGCGTCGGCGCTTTCGGCGCGTGACGAAAGCGGGCCGGCCAGCAGGCGCACGGCCTGGGTCAGGACCAGTCCCGTCGACAGGAACCACAGGCCGTCGATCATGCCGCGTCCGGCGTCGGCGAAGGTCAGGCCCGCGCGGGACCGCGCCCGCCACATCGCCGCGCCCAGGGCGAGGAAGGCCAGTCCCAGCAGCAGCCAGCCTGTCGCCGGGGCGTGGCCGACGATCACCCGTCCGAACAGGTCGGCGTAGACGACGTTCTGGGTCGCTGCGGGCAGGGCGCGGGCGCGCAGCAGGGCGTCTGAGGTCTCCAGCGCCTGGGAGCCGATGTGCTGGACGCTGCCCTGGTCCAGGGCGTCCGGGGTCGAGGCGCGGGCGTGGTACTGGGCCGGGCGGCCGATGAAGGCCAGGTTGATCCCCTGGACGCCGCGGTCCTTGGGGATGGTGAAGTCGGTGCCGTTGGGCATCAGCTCATAGACGAAGACGGCCAGGGAGTTGGACGAGACGCCGCCGGTCGCCCGGACGCCCGCGCGGGCGAACAGGCCGATGGTCTGCGCATTGCCGCGGCCGGTCTCGAACATCATGGCCCGGCCGCCGCCGCCGCGCGCCTCCAGATTGACCACGGCGCCGATCCGGTCGCGCAGGGGATGTCCGCCCCAGAAGGCGCGGGCGCCGTCCAGATTCAGCTCCTCGCCGTCGGTCAGCAGGACGACCAGGGTGCGGTCGGCGGCGCCGCGCGCGCGGATGGCGCGAACGGTCTCGAGAATGGCGGCGACGCCCGCCGTGTCGTCCGCCGCGCCGGCGGATTCCGGCACGGTGTCGTAGTGGGCCATCAGGGCGACGGCGGGCAGGCGCGGGTCGCGTCCGGGCAGGACGCCGACCAGATTGGTCAGCTCGATCCCGGTCGCCGACCGGCCGTCGCGCTCGATCCGCCGCACCGCCTCGGGGGACAGGGGACCGGGTTGCGTCGAGGTCTGCAGGCCGAGGGCGGCCATGCGCTGGAGCAGCACGGCCTGGACCCGGGCGTGGTCCGCCGAGCCGACCGGGTGGGGGCGCTGCGCGATCTCGCGGACGTCGGCCATGGCCCGTTGGGCGGAGAAGTCCGTCGCGGGCGCACTTGCCGGCGCGGGGCGAGGACTTTGCAGGGTCAGCGCCGCGATCAGCAGCGCCAGCGCCAACGATCCGATCAGCCAGAGCAGCCGCATGAGTCACCTCCCCGATGAAAGGCTACGCTAGCGGGCTATGTCGGGTTCGTCATCCTTCGGCGGGTGAAGCGATGGCCGGTTGCGACCCATTGCGGACTCTGTTCGATCGCGCGACGGTCAAGCTATGCCTTATGCTGAGCACGAGGGACGCCGCATCTTCTACACGGTTCAAGGCAGTGGACCGGTCATGGTTCTGCTGCATGGCCACCTGCTGAGTTCAGCCTGCTGGCGAGACGGCGGTTTCGCTCAAACTCTGGCAGACGGCTACACGGTCGTTCTCATCGACGCCTTGGGTCATGGCCACAGTGATAAGCCGAGCGTCCCCGCCGCGTATCAGCAGGAGCGTCGTGCCGGCGAAGTCGTTGCCGTTCTCGACGCCATCAGAGCCGGAAGCTTCCATCTCGTGGGTCATTCCATGGGCGGTTGGACCGCAGTCGGATTGGCGCGAGCCATACCCGGCCGCCTGCTCTCCGTAACACTAGGCGGATGGAACCCCGTGCAGGGCATCGCGGCAGGGCTTCCCCCCGGGGTAAAAGGGCCAATCCCGTTTGCGAGGGTGCTTAGCGTAGCCCGGGCGACCGCCCCTGAACTCGTCTCGTGGGTGACTGCCGAGAACGAGCCCGGATTGCGCGCCTCCTGGGAGGCGTTGGATGACCTCGACGGCGCGGCAGAGGTGCTTCTCGAATGTGGGTGCCCGGTGCTGCTCTGGAGCGGGCGTGACGACCCGAGAGGGACGTCTATGCAGACACTGGCAGACCAATACAGGTGGAAGATGCTTTGGACTGAAGGCGATCACCTGACTGTCGTGACCGGACATGGCAGGGAGAACGCGCCTTTGGTCCGGCAGGCCATCGAGAAGCATTGAAGGCGGCCCCGCAGCCGAGTCCGTTTTCCACCCATGGCGGACCTCTGAGGCGTCCGCTTCGAGGCCTCCCGTCGAACGGACGGACGAAGGCCCGGGGTTCTCAGGCCGCGCGGCGCAGCGCCGCCGGCGATTTCACGAACAGGCCCTTGCGGCCGGCGACCGCGCGGAAGGCGATGCTGTCGCCGTCCGGTTCCTCGTCCGGGCCCAGGAACAGGCAGCCGTCGTCGACGAGGCGGCGTTCCAGATTGTCGAACATGTCGCGGCGGCGGGCGGGATCGGCGTCGCCCAGCACATGACGGCAGAAGATGACGTCGAAGCGGTGGTCGTCGGTCGGGGCGTCGGCGAGATTGGCGCGGGCGAAATGGACGGTGGCGCGAAGCTCGGCCTTGGCGATCCACGCGTCCTCGACCTGGTCGAACCAGCGAAGCATGGTCCCCGCCTTCAGGCCGCGCTGGATCTCGAAACCCGTGTAGGCGCCGGAGCGACCCTTTTCGAGCGCGCGCTGCGACAGGTCGGTGGCGATGATCTCGACGGCGACGTGGGCTTCCTGGGCCGCGATGGCCAGCGACCACGCCTCCTGGCCGGTCGAACAGCCGGCGGACCAGATCCGGATCGGCTGATGGCCGCGCGCCTTGCCCAGCGCCGGCAGCAATTCCTGGGCGAGGGTCTCGAAGCTGGTGCGGTCGCGGCGGAACCAGGTTTCGGGATTCAGCAGGGCCTCGATCACCGCCCAGCCCAGCGAGGCGACAGGCTTGGCCCACAGGGACGCCAGCATGGCGTCGACGGTGTCGAACCCTTCACGCCGGGCCACGGGGCCCAGCCGATGTTCGGCCAGCTTCATCCGGTCGCGCGTCAGCCGGAACCCCGCGCGCGAGGCCATCAAGGTCTGCAGACGGTCGAAATCGTCCGGCGTCATGGCGTCAGACGGCCCCCACTTCGGCGAATTTCGAGGTCAGGATTTCGCCGTCAAACGGCTTCATCACATAGTCGTCAGCGCCGGCGGACAGGGCCTCAGCGATGCGCTCGGCCCGGGTCTCGATGGTGCAGAACAGGACCTTCGGAGCCATGCCGCCCGGCAGGGCGCGGAGGCGGCGCAGGAAGGTCATGCCGTCCATGACGGGCATCGACCAGTCCAGCAGGATGACCTCGGGGATGACGCCGGTGCAGAAGGCCAGCGCCTCGGCGCCGTCGGCCGCCTCATCGACCTCGAAGCCGAGTCCCTCGACGATGCGTCGCGCGACCTTGCGGATGATCCGGCTGTCGTCGACGATCAGACAGGTTCTGGGGGTCAAGGTCCGGGTTCCGATACTGAGTCGCACAACGTTCGCGTGTGCGACATGTCCATAGTCGCCCTGAGCCGGTTAACGAGTCCTTGGGAAACCGGCTTAAACGTCAGTTAGGCATGCGGGCCGTGAGGATCACGCGGCCCTCTTCGCACTGGACGTCGAGACCGCCGCCCGCGTCATGCGCGGTCAGCCACAACCAGTAGGGCTGGATCCACTGACCGGGCAGGCCTTCGCCCAGGGGGCGTCCCGCGAGTCCGGCGACGGCCTCGGCCTTCAGGCGGGCGCGGGCGCCCTCGGCCAGCCCCTCCATGATCAGGTCGTCGCCCTCGCGCCGGGTGGACACGACCGCGGTTCCGCCCGAGGGCAGGGCCGCCATGCTCAAATAGGCGAGGTTCACCAAGGCCCGCGACTGGGCCTTGGAATAGCTGGCGTCCTCGGCCTTCCAATCCAGGCTCGCGCGCCCGCCCTCGGTCAGGCCCGCGACCAGATCGCCCAGTTCGGCGCCCGAAAAGCGTTCGGCCGAGGTCGCGGCGCCGAAGGCCACCCGCGCGAACGAAACGAGGGCGACCATCTTCCTGGCGCTGGCCTCGATCAGGCTCATGGCGTCGTCGCGCATGTCCTGGGCCGAGGGATCCTTGAGCAGGTCCATGCCGGAACTGATCGCGCCGGCCGGGCTGATGAAGTCGTGGCACAGCTTGCCGGCGACCAGGGCGGCCAGCGCCTGGCCGTCAGGAAGCGCCTGGCCGTCGGGCAGGGCGGTGGAGATTTCGGTCATAGGGCCCCGGAGCAACAGTCGGACAACAGGCCGGACGCTGACCTGATTTGCCGGTTCGCGAAACCGGTCCGATGCTCTAATCCCGCGCCATGATCAAACGATTGACCGCCGACCTCGCGTCCGGCGCCCTGACCGAGGCCATGGCCGACATCGCCGAGGACGCCGCCCGCGTGATCCTGCCGTACTGGCGCAATGGCGTGGTCGCGGAGTCCAAGGTCGACGACAGCCCCGTCACCCGGGCCGACCGTGAGGCGGAACTCCTGATTCTGGCGCGGCTGGAGGCTCTGTATCCGGGGGTCCAGACGGTCGCGGAAGAGGCCGTCGCGGCCGATGGCGCGCCCGCCGAGGCCGCCGACTGGTTCTGGCTGATCGATCCGCTGGACGGCACCCGCGGCTTCATCGAGGGGCGCGAGAGCTTCACCGTCAACATCGCCCTGGTTCACAGGGCCGCGGTGGTCGCGGGGGTCGTGACGGCGCCGGCCACTGCGACCACCTGGCGCAGCGGCGTTCCGGGCGGGGGCGCCTTTCGCCGCCGCGTCGGCGAGGCCTGGCAGGCGATCAGGGTGCGCAACCGGCCCGCGTCGCCGATGGCCGTGATGAGTCACAGCATGACCGACGCCGAGGCCCAGCGGCTCGCGTCGCGCCATGGCTGTGTCCAGTGGCAGGGCACGGATTCATCGCTGAAATTCTGCCTGATCGCCGAGGGTCGGTTCGACGCCTATCCGCGCACCGGCCCGACGTCCGAGTGGGACACGGCGGCCGGGCAGGCGGTGCTCGAAGCGGCCGGCGGGCGGGTCATGGGCGAGGACGGCCAGCCGCTGCGTTACGGCAAGTCCTGTTTCGCCAACGGCGGCTTCGTGGCGCTGGGCGGCTGAGGCCGGTCAGAGGCTGACCTTCTCCGGCAGGGCCAGCACGGCCCGTTCGACCAACGCCGGCGCCCCCCACTCGCGGGCGGTTTCCATCGCTTCGGCCAGCATCAGGCCGACGGCGCGCGGCTCGACCCCCATCAGTCGTCCCCGGGCCATGGCCAACCGCGCCATGCCGATCTGGTCGGCGGCCCAGTCCAGAGGCTGGCACGCCCCGGTCAGCCGCCGGCGCACGGTCGCCTCCAGTCCCGCCAGACCCGCGACATCGCCCGCGGCCTCTGCCAGGACGGTCTCTGCCGCCAGTCGTCGCTCGCGCGCCAGGGCGCCCAGGACCAGCCCCGGTTCCCGGGTCAGGGCCTCGGCCTGGGCGAGAGGCAGGAGGGGCGTGTCGGCCTGGGCCTGGACCAGCTGCACGGCGACCCAGTCGAGCGGGCTGTGGTCCGGAGTGAACTGGTCGGCGGCGGCCTGGAACAGGGCGCGGCCCTGTTCGGTCGCGGCTTCGTTCCTGGCCAGCCGGGCCAGGGCCATCAGCCCCGCGCCGGCCAGGGCCAGGGCGCGGGCGCGGGTCAGGGGGCGGTAGTCGGGCGAGGCGGCCTCGACCAGCACCCGCAGGTCGCGTCCGGCCTGATCCAGCAGACGGCCGTCACGCCGCGCCACCCCGGCCTCGAGCGACAGGGCCGCGCGATCCAGCCTCAGTTCGTCGCCCATGGTCCGGGCCAGCCCCCGGGCCCCGTGCACCGCGGCGTCCAGCAGGGCCGCAGCGTCGAGCATGAACGACGGCTCTCCTGACAGCCGCGCCCGGCGCGCCGTCAGACGGGCATGCAGCGCCGCCGCCGCCGATTGCGTTGCGGGTCGTTCGGCGGTCAGGGACTGAACATCCGCCAGCGCCGCCGTGAGCTTTTCGGGTCCGCCGAACAGGTCGAAGCGCAGCAGATGAATCTCGCCGGATTCGATGGCCGCGGCCGCTGTCTGGTCCGGCGTCGTCGTGTGCCGGGCGGCGTCGGAGGCGGCGGAAGCCGCACGATCCAGGCTGGTCTTGCGGCCGGTGCGGCGGGCATGCTCGCGCCACAGGGCCGAGGCGCGCAGCCAGCTGGCGAAGGGGCGGTTGCAGGAGACCCGGCCCGCGTCGATCGCCTCGCGGCGGGCCTCGGCCTCGACGAGGTCCGCGCCGATCAGCTCCAGCCAGCCGAGATCGTCGCTCTCGCGCGCCTTTTCGAACAGTTTCCTCAGATCCCGGCCGAATTCGAACATGGGTCAGGCGCTCCGGTCGTCCCGCTTCGGGACCGAAAGGCGTCCCGGGGATGCAAGGTGCAAACGCAGCGCCGCGCCGGCGGTTCGACCGTGTGCTGAAAGTCAGTCCGGGGCCGGGACGGCGCGTCTCTGCCCGATCTGGTCGAGCAGCGTACGCGCCCGTTGAACACCGGGACCGCCGTGCGGATTATTGACTATGGGCGTCAACAGGGTGATCGCGTCCTCGTAGCGACCGCGCTCCATCATGGCGATCGCGGCGTCGCCCCGTATCGACATCACCTGCGGCGCGCGCTGTACGGCCAGAACCCAGGTCAGAAGGTCGTTCTCGTTGGGATAGTCCGTCGAGCCGCGCCGGATGCGCGCAAGGGCGGCGTAGACCCGATAGTCGGTGGGGTCGGCGTCCAGGGCGCGCTGCAGGAACCCTTGAGCCAGACGGCGCTGGCGTGCCCCTTCCACCGGATCCGCCGCCACATCTCCGCGGCCGGTGAGGATGTCGGCCATCAACAGCAGACCCTCGACACTGTCGGCCTGCCGGTCGAGCGCGGCCTTCAGGGCCGCTTCCGCCGCCGCGTCATCGCCCCACTGCTTCTCCGCGCGTCCAAGCGCGACCAGGGCCAGGGGATCGTCCGGGAAGCGGGTCGAGGTCGTCCGCAGCGTTTCCAGGAGCGCCGGCCCGTCGACGTCGGCGGGGTCGGGAGCGCGTGCGTTGATCATGGGCAGAAGCACTGCATCGGCCGCGGACGGGAGGATCGACACCGTGATCGCCGGCGTGACGGGGGGGAGGTCGATCTGCGCGTATCTGAGGCTGCTGCGGAGGTAGGCGCGCAGCTGGGCGGTCAACTGCTCGGGGCTGGTCCCGAAGATCGCCTGCCACGTCTCCACCGGGTCCCGCCCCCCGTTGATCGCCGTCAGATAGGCGACCAGGTTCTGGACGCGGGCCGGATCGCTGAGGGCCCAATGGGTCAGGGCCCAGGACTGGGCGTAATACATGCCGCGGCCGGCGCTATCGCCAACATCCATCGACCCCTTCGCCCGCAGCACCTGATCCTTCGGCAGCCAGCGATTCTGCTGCAGCGCATACTGGCGGCCGGGATTGGGAAGGCCGAAGGAGGCCTTTCCACGCTCGGGCACGGTCGCCGTTGCGAAATATTCCGCAAAGCCTTCGCTGAGCCAGCCCGGGTATTGGCTATCGCCGTTCTTGGCCATGAAGTGGTGGGTGTATTCATGCAGCAGGATGTCGTCGCTCTCGCCGCGCACCAGGATGGCGAAGATGTCGTTCTCGCTGGTGGAATAGTAGCCGGTGAAGCCTTCGGGGAGATTGGGCAGTGCGGTCCGCAGGGCCCGGCCGTTCTCGACCAGATAGACCGGCAGCTTGCGGACATCGTCGTCCTGCCCCCGCCCGAAACGTACTTTCATGAGCGCATCGAAACGCTCCAGCCTGGCCGTATAGTCGCGCAGATTCCGCTCCGACCCGTCGCTATAGACGATGAAGTTCGGGCTTTCGGCGCGCCGCCACTCGGCGAGGGCGGACGCCGGCGTCAGCGCGAGCAGCGCCAGGGCCAGAAGAAGACGATGGACAGCTGATGGCAAACCGGATCCCCCCGAGATCCGTCATTCTAAGCCCGGTTTGCGCATTCCGGTCCAGTCTCTGGTTTCCGACGACCCCGGCGCCGGGCGGCGGCCTGAAGCTCCGGGAGATGGATCAGTTCGTCGGCGCGGTCGCCGCGGCCCCCGCGCGGGCTTCGGCGATCCGGCCAAGAATGCGCCGGATCCGGACAGGAATTTCGCCGCCGTGTGGATCGTTGGCGATCGGCTGGATGACCTGCTCCGCCTCGTCGACGAAGCCGTGCTTCAGCATCACCTCGGCGGTTACGGCGCGGTTGCTGGCCACCTCGGGCGCGATGGCGACGGCGCGGCGCCACAGCTCGACGTCATTTTCGGTCGGATAGTCCGGGGCGAACCGGCGGCTCCAGGCGATGTTCTGATAGACCCGATTGTCCCCCGGGTCCGCCGCAAAGGCGCGGGCCAGGAAACCCCGGGCCTGGCGGTACAGGCGCTCGCGTTCGTCGGGGTTGGTCAGCCTGTCGCCGGCGGTGATCCGCGCATCGGCCATCAGCAACAACAGTTCGGTATTGGCCGGGGCGGCGTCCAGCAGGGGTTGAACCGCGCGCTCCGCGGCCGCCGGCTCACCCCAGTGGAGCTCGACCCGGGCCAGCATCATCTGCGCCATCGGATCGTCGGGATGGCGCGCCGCCGCCTCACGGGCCCGGGCGAGCATGTCCGGCCCTTGATTGGCCGGGCCGCCGTCGCGGGCGTTGAGATCGAGCAGCAGAACGTCGTTGGCGCTGTCGGACAGGGCGGTGATCGTCGGGGCCGGGATCGCGGCGCCGATCTCGAGCTCAGCATAGCGCGGGCCCGCGTTGAAATAGGCCCGCAGCGTTCGTTCCAGCTGCGCGAAATCCATGCTGAAATGCCGTCCGAGGGCCGTTTCGGGCGCCACGCCCCGCGCCGTGTCGTCGAGATAGGCCTGCATGCGCCGACGGCGTTCGGCGTCGGTGAGGATCCAGTGGGTCAGCAACCATGACTGGGCATAGAAGGCCGCGCGGCCGTCCCGCTCGCTGCGATCATACCGTCCGGTCAGCACCAGCTCGACCGGCAGCCACCGGACGTTGTTGAGGGTCCATATCCGCATCGGGCTGCTCCTGCCCAGTGTGGCGCGCCCGTTCGAGGTCACGGTCGCGGTCATGAAGAATTCGGCGAACCCTTCCCGGAACCAGGCAGGATAGGAGCCCGGAAAATTGCGATACATGAAGTGGTGGGCGTACTCGTGACGCAGGAACTCATCCCCCGTCCCCCGAACGGCGACAGCCCGGACATCGCGGAAATTGGCCGTATAGACGCCAGCGGCTGTCTCCGGGAGGCCGGGACTGACGACGGCCAGGTCCCGCCGGTTGCGAACGACGTAGACGGGCAGCTTCTTCGCTCCCTCGGCCTCGGGCAGGGCGAACCAGGTGCGCATCAACTGATCGAGACGCTCCAGCCCTATGGCGTCGGCGCGCAGTTCCCGTTCGAGGGTGTTGCCGTAGACGACGAAATGCCGCGTTTCGGCCTTGCGCCATTCGGCATGGGCCAGGCCCGGAACGGCGGCGGCGGACGCGGCGATCAGGAGGACCCGAAGGGCGATGGCGAGACGGTTCAGAACGCTCATGGATCCCCTCATGCAACCGGATGTAAATAGCCGGGGTCCATGACAGGTTGTCCAGAGGCCTAGCCTCTTTCCTTCGTCTTCGTGAAGGCCACCTGCGGGAACCGCTCCATGACATAGCCGGTCTCCCAGCTGGACTTGGCCAGGAAGACCGGGTCGTCGTCGATGTCGCGGGCCATCTGGCCGCGGTATTTGCCCATGAAGTCCTCGAGGTCCGCCTTGGTCCCGCCGATCCAGCGGGCCTCGGCCCAGGGCGAGGGCTCGAAGATGACCTCGAGGCCGTATTCCTCGCCCAGACGGTCGGCCATGACCTCGAACTGCAGCTGGCCGACGGCGCCGACGATGAAGTCCGAGCCCATCTCGGGGCGGAACAGCTGGGTCACGCCCTCTTCGGCCAGGCCGTCCAGCGCCTTCTTCAGGTGTTTGGCCTTGAGGGGATCCTTGACGCGGACGCGCTGGAGGATTTCAGGGGCGAAATTGGGCAGGCCGGCGAAGCGGATCAGGCCGCTCTCGGACAGGCTGTCGCCGACGCGCAGGACGCCGTGGTTGGGGATGCCGATGACGTCGCCGGCGTATGCGTCCTCGGCCAGTTCGCGGTCCGAGGCGAAGAACATGATCGGGGCGTTCACGCTCAGCTGCTTGCCGGTGTTCTGGACCTTCAGCTTCATGCCGCGCTGAAACTTGCCGGACGCCATGCGGAACATGGCGATGCGGTCACGGTGGTTGGGGTCCATATTGGCCTGGACCTTGAAGACGAAGCCGGTGACCTCGGGCGCGCCCGGTTCGACCGTGATCGCCACCGGTTCGGCGGCGTTGCGGGTTCCGGCGGGGGCGGCCTTGTGCGCCTTCATCACCTTGGGCGGCGGGGCCCATTCGCCGATCGCGGCCAGCAGTTCCTCGATGCCGAAATGGCGCAGGGCCGAGCCCCACAGCACGGGCGTCATATGGCCCTCGAGGAAGGACTGGCGATCGAAGGCCGGATAGCCGCCCTCGACCAGCTCCTGCGCCTCCATCAGCGCCTCGTGCTCGCCTGCTTCGAAATATTGGGCGGCCTCGGTCAGAGGCAGGGCGTCGGGGTGGGGCACGTCCTCGGCCGAGCCGGCGGGCTTGCGGGCGTAGGGCTGGAACCGGCCGGTGCCCATTTCGACCATGCCGCGCAGGCGGTTGCCGCTCTGGGCCGGCCACCAGATCGGGGCCGGGTCCAGCTGCAGGCGGCTGGCGATCTCGTCCAGCAGGGCCATCGGGTCCTGGGCCTCGCGGTCCAGCTTGTTGATGAAGGTGATGATCGGAATGTCGCGCAGGCGGCAGACCTCGAACAGCTTCAGCGTCTGCGGCTCGATGCCCTTGGCGGCGTCCAGCACCATGATGGCGCAGTCGGCGGCGGTCAGGGTGCGGTAGGTGTCTTCCGAGAAGTCCTCGTGCCCGGGGGTGTCGAGCAGGTTGAACATCTTGCCGTCGTGCTCGAACGTCATCACCGACGCGGAGACGGAGATGCCGCGTTCCTTCTCGATCTTCATCCAGTCGGACTGGGTGCGCCGGTTCTCGCCGCGCGCGCGCACGGCGCCGGCCGCGCGGATGGCTCCGCCGGCCAGCAGGATGTGCTCGGTCAGGGTGGTCTTGCCGGCGTCGGGGTGCGCGATGATGGCGAAGGTCCTGCGGCGCAGGGCCTCCTGTTCGAGAGTGAGCTTGGACATGTTCGATCCGTTGGGCGGCGGGAGTTAACCCGGACGCGGCCCGATGTCACCCGATGTGAATAACCGCTCGCAACGAAGGGGTTTCGGAGTCATTGTTCTGTCAGGCGAGACGACCCGGTCACGCAATCGGGCGCCGCCTTTGGAAACGAAGGAACGGCCATGGCCCTGAACCACCCTGTGGATCCGCCGCCTGATCCGACGACCGGGCACGACGGGCCCCATCCCGCCATTTCACTGATCGTCGGCTTCGGCGTGATCGTGCTCGGCGCCACGGTCGTGCATGTGGTTTTCAACGTGCTGGTGTAGCCGCCGCTCCGGGCTCCGCCGCCGGCTCTGATCCCGGATCAGGGACGGGCGCGTCCGGCTCCGGCCCGGTCGGCGCCGCGCCGGCCTCGGCCGCGTCCTCCAGTTCATCGGCGGACAGCGGCGGCTGCCCCGCCCGCGCCAGTACGATCAGGGACCGGGCCGCCTCGGACGCCGATCCGCCATGCGGGGAATTGGCCAGCGGCCCCAGCAGCGTGATGGCCTCGGCGAATTCGCCCGCCTGCATCATGGCGCGGGCATAGCCCAGCCGGACCGACGAAAGCTGCGGCGCGAGCTCAAGCGCCTTGAACCAGGTCAGGAGGTCATTGTCGTTGGGGTAGTCCGGGGCCCCCGGCGCACAGCGCCAATCCGGCGCCTCGCAGGAATTTCGATAAACGCAAGGCCGTCCCCCAAACTCAGGAGGGCACCCCAACTGGCCGCGCCGATGCTGTCCAAGGTTGTGGACGCCGGGACCGCCTCAAGCCGCCAGGCGCATCCAGACCGCGCGATCAGCGGCGACGGCGTCCAGCTTGCCCTGGGCGGCCCGCGTCTTCAGCTGGCGCATGATGGCGGCGGGCAGGGCGCAGAACTGCGGTTCGACCAGCGCGGGGTCGCAGCCGACGGCGGGCGCGGCGAACAGGGCGGCGTTGACCTCGGGCGACCGGTCGTGGATCAGCCAGGCCAGACGGCGCGCCCGTTGCGGATCGGTCTTGTGCATCAGAGGGTCCTCGGCGAACAGCTCGCAGCCCAGCTCCAGGACATAGTCCAGGTCCAGGTTCTCGAACCGGCGCGCGTCGCCGGGCGTGACCGGGGAGGCCTCATCCAGGTCGAACACAACGTCGTTGAGAAGAAAGAGCATCGACAACACCCACCATCGCCGGGCTCGTTTTCGGCCCGTTGATGACGACCCTAGGCCAAGGCGCTTGCGGTTCCGTTCCCGAACGCGGTTAAGCATTTCGCACTGGCGGCGGCGGCGTTAACCCGCCGGTTTCCATAGCGGCGCCAGGGATCAGACGGCGACCTTCTCGGTGATGAAGTGGCGGCCCTCGCGGTCCTCGATCTCGACCACCCAGATGTCGGGGTCGTAGCCGGCCTGGCGCTGGATGTAGGCGTCCAGCTCGCTTTCGGACTCGCTCTCGACCGGCTGCATCCACAGACGCTCGCCGTCGGGACCGAACGCCTCACTATAGAGTCTGGCGCGCCGGGTGGAGGTGTCGAACGCCTTGACGATGACGGTCCCCGCCCGCGCGTCGCCCTTGCGCGCGACCGTGGCGAAGGCCCCTGCCAGCTCGGCGCGTCGGATCAGGGCGGACACCCAAAGGTCGCTGGAAAGAAGCACTTTGATAACCCTGCTCGGAAACCGTACCGGAACGCGCGGCGCGTAGGGTGCGCCCCATGACGATAGGCCAGACCGCCCTGAAGACCAAAGCCGCGATCCTGGCGGCGGCCGTCCTGTGTCTGCCCGACGCGGCCCGGGCCGGGCCCGCCGACACCTATTACGAGCGCGCCTTCATGGTCGCCGCCGACCAGCGTTGCGGCCTGTTCGACACGCGCATCGACGCCGCTCTCGGCGCCGCGACGGCCCAGGCCCGGGGCGCCGCCCTGCGGTCCGGCGCCGCCGAGGCCGACCTCAGCGCCACCGCCGCCCGCGCCCGCGCGCGCGCCCACGCCGTCTCTTGTCGCGATCCCCAGCTGGCGACGGTCAAGGGCCGCGTCGACGACGCCTTCTCGGGCTGGCTGCGGACGCCCCGTATGACCTTCCCGGGGGGGCGGGCGGACTGGACGGCCAACCGCATGGGGTCGACGCGCGCCAGCTGGCGGCTGCAACAGACATCGGTCGTGGGCGCCTCCCCGGTCGCCTTCGGCTATGCCGGCGAGGGCGACGAACAGGATCTGGTCGCCGTGGTCAGTTTCGTCGGACGCTCACGGCCCTACGCCGCGCGGATCGTGCTGCGCGATCCCGCCAGGGTTCCGCGCGCCTGGCTGGCCGGGGACGGTCTGGTCCCGGCGGCGTCGCGCGCCAGCCTGTGGGCCGCCGGCGTGGCGCCGGCCGATCGCGGACTGCTGGCTGCCGGGCGCCGCGCCGGCGAGGCATGGCGTTTCCCCGCCGCGACCGCCGCCGCTCTGGAGCGTCTTGATCCGCGCGAAACCTTCGCCATAGAATTCCATTTTCGGGACGGCAGCGTCGCCACGGCGAAATTCGAAGCGGGCGATTTCGCCGCCGGCCGCGCCTTCCTGGCGATGGGTTTGCTCTAGGCGCTAGCCGCCGCCCTTCACAGGCATCGGAATGATTTCGGCTCCGCCCTCCGGCGCCGCCGCCCGCGCCACCAGGGCGACGGGCAGACGCACCGTCACCGCCGTGCCCTCGCCCAGGGTGCTGTCGATGCTCATCCGGCCGCCGTGCAATTCGGCGAAGGCGCGCACCAGCGACAGGCCCAGACCGGTGCCCTGCCGCCGCTGCTCGATCTCGCCGGCCTGTTCGAACGGCCGGCCCAGACGGCGCACGTCCTCGGGCGCGATGCCCACGCCGGTGTCCGCCACGACGACCTCAAGGTAGGGCCCGACGGCTTCGACCGTCACGGTGATCGTCCCGCCCGGAGGCGTGAACTTCACCGCATTGGACAGCAGGTTCAGGGTGATCTGTTTCAACGCGCGCCGATCGGCCGAGACCTCGACCGGATCGCCGGGCAGGACGCTGGAAAGGCTGACGCCCTTGTCGTCGGCGTTGACCCGGACCAGCGCCATGGCGGCGGACACGGTCTCGCGGGCGTCGAACCGCTCCAGCGTCAGGGTGTAGCGCTCGGCCTCGATCTTGGCGACGTCCAGCAGGTCGTTGATCAGGTCCAGCAGGTGGCCGCCGGCCTCGTGGATGTTGGCGGCGTATTCGCCGTAGCGGTCGGGCAGGGGGCCGAAGATGCGCTGACGCATGATGTCCGAGAAGCCCAGCACGGCGTTCAGGGGCGTGCGCAGTTCATGGCTCATATTGGCCAGGAAGCGGGTCTTGCCGGCTTCGCGGGCCTCGGCCTCGTTGCGCGCGACCTCGAGACCCAGTTCGCGGGCGTACTGGGCGGTGGCGTCGAAGACCTGTGCGACCAGTCGCGGACCGGAGGCGTCGTCGAGCCGGCGGACGATCATCTGCGCCCGGCGGTCCAGCGCCAGACGCGGGGCGAAGACGGCCATGCCGTCGTGGCCGCCCATGGCCCGTTCCAT
Organism: Brevundimonas sp.; assembly: GCF_035561115.1. Lineage (GTDB taxonomy): Bacteria > Pseudomonadota > Alphaproteobacteria > Caulobacterales > Caulobacteraceae > Brevundimonas. The sequence continues at coordinate 28,993 of NZ_DATMYH010000109.1, read as the reverse complement.
CGCGCCCAGCACGCGGGGGCGGTCGGGCGCGTGCACCGCGGCGACCAGGCCGCTTTCGAACAACGGGTCCACCGGCAGATAGGCCGGCGGCGCGCCATAGGCCGCCACGACCCGGCCCGACGGTTCCAGAACCAGCATCAACCCCGGCTGGGCCGCCAGCAGGGTTTCGATCCGGGCGGCGTCGGCCTCGGCGGCCTCGAGGCGCGCTTCGCGCTGCCGCCAGGACAGACGGACCGCCAGGGCGGCCGCCCCGGCCGTCAGGAGCGCCGAAATCGCCGCCAGGGCGGGAAGGTGGAGGCCTCTCATCCCTGCCCAGGCTGATACCAGTCCGGCGAGGGCGGCCAGGCCCACGGCCAGGGCGCCGACCTGGACAGGCCGGGTTCCACCCAGGGCGATGCCCGCCGCCAGCGGCAGGAAAACGAAGCCGGCCAGAGGACCGGTCAGGCCGCCGGACAGGGCGGCGGACAGGAAGGCCGCCAGGCCCCAGACGCCCAGCAGCGTCATTCGCTCGCCGGCCCCGTCGCGCCGCAACAGGCCGAGGCCCGTCAGGCCCGGCGCCACCATGGCCAGCACGCCGTAAAAGACCGGGCCGTCGATCCCGCCGATCCAGCGCCCGCCGAGCGCGAGCAGGGCGGCGGCCACGGCCCAGCCGGCATGCCAGGCGGCCAGCGCGGGGCGATCGCCCCGGTCGGGGTCGGTGGCAGGCCTGGGCTCGGGGCGGGCGGACTGGATCAAGGGTGCGACGAAAGAAGCCGGATCATGCCGGCGGGCCCGCCAGCCTAGCCTTGCGGCTGAGTCGTCCAAAGCACGCACGCGTTCCAGGCGACTGGGCGCGGCCCGCCAGGCCGCTTTTCCGGGGACAGGTCGCGAGGTTGTCGTTAACGCCAGCCCGGCCTATCTGGCCCGTATGAGTGCTGATCCCTCCATCGACGATGTGCTGGCCGAGCTGGTGGAGGAATTCGACCTGCTGGGCGACTGGGAGGGCCGGATCGAATACGTCATCGACCTGGGCAAGGACCTGGAGCCCTTGCCGGACGCGGACCGCACCGACGCCAACAAGGTGCCCGGCTGCGCCGCCCAGGTGTGGCTGGCCGTACGGCCCCGGGACGGGCGCCTGGTCTTCCTCGCCGACAGCGACAGCGCCCTGTCGAAGGGAAACATCGCCCTGCTGCTCAAATTGTATTCAGACCGTCGACCGGACGAGATCCTCGCCTTCGACGCCCGCGCCGCGCTTGATCGCCTGGGTCTGCCGTCGGCCCTGACGCGTCAGCGCGCCAACGGCCTGAACGCCATGGTCGGACGGATTCGCGACGCCGCGGCGTCCGCGACGCGGACCTAGCCGTCCATCACCGGCTGCGACGGTTCTCCGGCCGGTCAGCCGATGCGGTAGTGAGCCGCCAGGGCGGCCAGCCCGGTCTTCAGCAGGGTCTTGCCGCGCCGCCGGCCCAGGCCGAGATCCTGCTCCGCCGCCTGCAGCGCCGAGGCGCGGATGCAGACAGCCTCGACCATGCTGCGCGCGGGTCCGCAGGCCGCGAGCGCCGTCTCGACCCGGCGGGCCGCGGCGAGGGCGGAGACGCCGGGACCGGCTCGCCCGGGCGCATCACCGCCGGCCCCGGACCGGGGCAGGGCGTCCCACCGCATGGTGAGGGACGGGCCGCGCAAGGCCGCCTCGGCCTCCCGGGCCAGACGATCGGCGGCGGCGATTTCGGCGGGCTCCAGCCAGGAGCGGCCGTCCGGGTCCCGGTGACGCGCCAGCCAGGCGATCGCCGAATGGCCGAGATTGGCCCGTCGCATGATCATGGCGCCGTCCCCTTCCATCACCGCACGAACGCCCTCGATCAACCCGGGCCGTCCCGCCGCCGGCGTCGGCGGGACGGCGGACGGGGCGGCGCGCGCCACCCAGCCGCCGCCCGCCCGGATCCTGAGCCCCGGCTTTTCGGCCAACTGCCGGAAGACCGCCTCGTCGACGGTCAGAAGGATGCGGGCGCGCCGATCCCGGCCGACCCTCAGGCCATAGCCGCCGGGCGCGGCCTCGATCCAGCCATACCGTCGCGCGAGCAGACGTCGGGCCCGGTCCACCACTGCGGCAAGGCTCACGCGGGCACCTCGCACAGCGGCGCATCCAGCACCTCGCGCACGCAGCGCTCCAGCCGGTCCAGCATCGCGTCCAGCGTCGGACGGTCCCGCTCGTCCTCGGCCCATCGGCAGGCGGCCGCGGCTGTCGCCCGGTTCAGTCCGAAGGCGTGGGCGACCCTTTCCAGCGGCCAGCCGAAGGTGATGTAGGCCAGATACATGGCCAGCCAGCGCGCACGGCACTCCGTCCCGCCCAGCCGGACCTGGGCCCGCATCCGCTCGGCCGTCACTCCCGTCGCGGCCGCCACCAGCTGGATCGCCAGGCCCGCGCGAATCCGGTCCCCGTCCGCGACCGGCACGCGATACGTGTCATTCATTCCATAACTCCCGTCTTCCGCCGACGCCGGTTACCCGGGCGTCTGGCTCAAGATAGGAATATAATCCTCTCCTGCGTCGAATCCGGACGTAGGCGGACCCGGGGAACCGCCGGCGCCGGAGGAAAATGCGTCCGCTTGACTCAGGACTCTCGACGCCGATTCGCAAATCAGCCTACGATTCGCCTCAATGGAGTGGCGTTAACCTTTCTTAAGTTTTTACTCGGTTAACTCCCGAACAAGGTTACCCGGCATCGGATGTCGGGAGCTACTGTCAAGCTTTGCCTGGAGGGGCATCAATGCGCGTTCTGCTTATCGAAGACGATCACGCGACCGCGCAGAGCATCGAGTTGATGCTGAAGTCGGAAGGCTTCAACGTCTACACGACCGACCTCGGCGAAGAGGGTATCGATCTCGGGAAGATCTACGACTACGACCTGATCCTGCTCGACCTCAACCTGCCCGACATGAACGGTCTTGAGGTTCTGCGCCAGTTGCGCGTCGGCAAGGTCAACACCCCGGTGATGATCCTGTCCGGAACCTCGGAGATCGAGACCAAGGTCAAGACCTTCGGCGGCGGCGCCGACGACTACATGACCAAGCCCTTCCACAAGGACGAGCTGATCGCGCGCACCCACGCCGTGGTCCGCCGCTCCAAGGGTCACGCCCAGGCCATCATCCACACCGGCGAGATCGCCGTGAACCTGGACGGCAAGACGGTCGAGGTGCACGGCCACCGCGTCCATCTGACGGGCAAGGAATACCAGATGCTGGAGCTGCTCTCGCTCCGCAAGGGCACCACCCTGACCAAGGAAATGTTCCTGAACCACCTGTACGGCGGCATGGACGAGCCCGAGCTGAAGATCATCGACGTCTTCATCTGCAAGCTGCGCAAGAAGCTGGCCACGGCCGCCGGCGGCAAACACTATATCGAGACCGTCTGGGGCCGCGGCTATGTGCTGCGCGACCCGTCGGAAACCTCGGCCCCGGCGCCGGTCAGCGCCGCCGCCTGATCGGCCGGCCTTCGAGCCATTGAAACGCCCGCCGGAGTGATCCGGCGGGCGTTTTCGCTTTCGACCGGAAGCGGACTCTCTGAACGTCGGCTATGGGTGGAAAGCGGACGTCCCGGTCCGCAAACCGGGAGGCCGGAGAGAAATCCTATGGGAGCTGCAGGGCTCGATAGTTCACTGCGGGAGGTGAAGCCGGTCGGGTGCAACGAACACTGGTCTGGCGGCTCTCTCCATTGACTTTCAGCGCCACCATAACGTCGCCGCCCGCCCCACCGGAGTGATGGCCCTAACTATAGCGAGCAATGCGACAAGAGAAGCCATGATCACAGGTTGGCTATCGGTCGGGCAAAAGGTTCTCTGAAAAGAGCCCTGCCGATCGTATCTGAAGTTCGAGAGAAGGAAGTCATGCCGCAAGATCCTGCCCCGCCAGTAGACGATCTCCCTGGCATCGAGGTCGTCGGACACCGACTGCCGGCCAACTCAACCTCTCCGTTTCCGCCGGACGTCATCACTGACTCAGGTCCATTGCCGGGTGGCGACATGGGGAGATCGAAGAGCCTACAGGGCTGGCTCCTTGCGATGATCCTGTGAAACGAGCCGAGATCGACGCTGATGCTGCAGCCGCCGCCGCAATGAAGGAGGTCCACCGTCTGGTCGGCTTGGCCGGTGAAGCTTTCGCTACGAGAGAATACGCAGCATTCCTAGTACGGCAACCTGACGGGAGCATCAGGTTCGAGAGGTTGAAGGCCGGTCCCGGGGCGGCGAAGGACCGGTGCTGGATGAAACCGGCCTCGATTTCACTCAGATAGTCGGGTATTTTCACACCCACCCGTCTGGCGATCTTCAGAGCCCGATCAATCACTACGATTGGTCTGCCGTCTACAATGCCATTTGGCAGCGCGGGACCAATGAGGGCGGGGACATGTCCCACCTGAGAATGTATGTTGGCATGCAGTCAATCTCATACGAAGATGTCACCAACCTCATCCACGTTTGGAAGGGCGGGAACTGGGGTTCGACTGAAAGGCTTGTGAAGGTGAACCCTGATGCAATGCCGTGTGGATCCTAATGACTAATTTCGGCCTCCTCGTTTCCGCCGCTATGCTTGCTGCTGGTCAGCAAAGTGGAGCTCCCTTGGGCCCGGCGCAGTTCGCGCGGTTGACGGTAGTTCCGTCTTTTTCGACCGAGGTTACGGAGGTGACGTTCTCGATCGGCCGCGGCAGCACACGCGCCCAGCCGATCTACTGGGCGACGTTCAAGGAAGGCGAGGACGAATTCTCAGTCAGTTCCGAGAATTGTCCCGCCATCAGAACCGGATTGGAAACTCTCGCTACCAGAGGTGCGGCAACAGTCAGCGTCCCAGGGATAGGCGAACCTTCACCGATCCCCAGCGCAGATGGGGATCGGTACACGTTGACGGCCTCGGTCCGTCAGCCGGACGGATACACCGCGTCGATGGAGATCAACTCGAACGGGGGCGATCTCAGGCGGTGGGGTTCGGCGTTCATCACGTCGATCAAGAATTGCCGCCCCCGCTAGGCCATCTCGTCCGGCGGATCCTTCTTGGCGCCGTGGTGGAAGCGAACCAGCGAGCCGCCCGGTAGCGGGCGTTCCGAACGTCTCGAATAAGTCAGGAGCGGACGTTCCCCCATGCCCTCGCCTCTTGCACTGGCTACTGGCTACTGGCCAAAAAGCGGACTCGTCGAACGTCCGCTATGGGGGGTTAGCGGACATCGCGCGGCAACAGGCGCACAGTCGGTCCATAGGTCGCAGCGACGTCTATTAGGGCTTCCGTCGTAGCGACTACCCAATGCCGAAGTTCCACCGTTATTGGCGGCACGCCCTGCATAGCCGCGACATAATCTGGCTCCGCGTGGCTAGTGGATCGGATCAAGTCCAGGAACGCAGTTGCCGGTCCCGCATCGCTCAACGTCTTGGTGCTTGGCCCGGAGTTCGGAAAAGGGTCACCCCGAACAAGGAAGCCGACAACGACCTCCCATTCCAGTTCGTAGCTGTCGTCATCGGGAGCACCGTCCCCAGGCAACTCGCGCACCGTGACCCGTAGTCCACGGTCATCGAGAACCTCGATACTGGAAAGCGCGGGAGGGAAGCTGATGGTCGGAGTGCTCGGCATACCTTGAAGGAGACTGTCACCGTCTGCCTATCAACGTCCGCAATGGGTCGGGAGCGGACCTTGGCTCCAATCCGCAAACACGACAACGCCCGCCGGAGCGATCCGGCGGGCGTTCTGTGTGCGGCGTCGGGGTCTAGCCCTTGGCCACGTACCCCTTGCCGCCGTTGGACGGGCGGCGGCTGCGGGGACGGCGCTTGATCTCGCCGGCCGGTTTGGTCTCGGCCGGGGCCGAGGTGTGGCGCGGGTCGTTGTTGGTCGAGCGCGGACGCTCGCGCGCCATCGGATCGAACGACCGCTCGGGCGTCGGGCGGGCGTCGCGGCCCGGGCCGGCCTTGCGGACGCGGTGCGGTTGCCCGCCGCCTTCCAGCTTGACGCCGTCGCGGCGCGGGTTGCGGTTGCGCGGCCCGCCGCGCCCGTTCCGATCGCCTTCGCGTTCCTCGCGGTCCGGCATCGTCGCCTTGGACTTGACGCCCGAGGCCATGATCGACTGGTCCAGCAGGGCCAGCGACTTGTCGTTGCGGCGGTCGGTCGAGGGGATCTTCTGACGCGTGACCTTTTCGATGTCGCGCAGCAGCTTCATTTCGTCGCCGGCCACGAAGCTGATGGCCGTGCCGTCGGCGCCGGCGCGGGCCGTACGGCCGATGCGGTGCACATAGGCTTCCGGCACATAGGGCAGTTCGAAGTTCAGCACATGCGATACGCCGTCCACGTCGATGCCGCGGGCGGCGATGTCGGTGGCGACCAGAACGCGCAGCTTGCCGGCCTTGAAGGCGGCCAGGGTGCGTTCACGCTGGGGCTGGCTCTTGTTGCCGTGGATGGCGCCGGCTTCGACGCCGCCGGCTTCCAGATAGGCCGCGACCTTGTCGGCGCCGTGCTTGGTCTTGGTGAAGACCAGGCAGCGGGTGTAGCCCGGATCGGCGAACATCTCGGTCAGCAGGGCGCGCTTGCGGCCCTGTTCGATGTGGATGATCGACTGGCTGATGCGCTGGACCGTGGTGGCCTGGGGCGTCACCGAGACCTTGACCGGGTCCTTGAGCAGTTCGCCGGCCAGCTTGCCGATCTCGGTCGGCATGGTGGCCGAGAAGAACAGGTTCTGGCGCTTGGCCGGGATGCGGCTGACGATCTGGCGGATCGGCTTGACGAAGCCCAGGTCCAGCATCTGGTCGGCTTCGTCGAGGACGAAGATTTCCGTCTGGCTGAGGTCCAGGGTCTTCTGCTGCATATGATCCAGCAGACGGCCGGGGGTGGCGACCAGCACGTCGAGGCCCTGTTGAAGGGCGCGTTCCTGCGGCCCGTACTTCACGCCGCCGAAGATGACGGCGACGCGGAAGCCCAGGTGTTTGCCGTAGCTCTTGAAGCTTTCGGCGATCTGGCTGGCCAGTTCGCGGGTCGGCGACAGGATCAGGACGCGCGTCGTGCGGGGCACGGGCGGAATGCGGTTGGCGGCCAGGCGGTGCAGGATCGGCAGGGCGAAGGCGGCGGTCTTGCCGGTGCCGGTCTGGGCGATGCCCAGCAGGTCCTTGCCCAGCATCACGTCCGGAATGGCCTGGGCCTGGATCGGCGTAGGCGTGGTGTAGCCTTCGGAGGCCAGCGCCTGCAGCAGGGCGGGGTTCAGGCCGAAGGTGTCGAATGTCTTGCTCATGTGAGCGGCTTCTTTCGCGTATGCGGCGACGCGCATCAGCCATGGCTCAACGCCGATAAGGCCGCGCACCGCCAGTCCCGACAGGGTCTCGGGGAGGAGACCTTCGGGGTGGATCGGGCGCCGCCCCGCGTGTCCGGGCAGCGAATGAATCTTGAGGAACCGGCGACTGCTACAGTCAGGTCTTCGAAATTCGGAAGACCCACACGCGCTGGAGGCGCCGGTAATCGCAATTGTGCGACGCAGCGTAACTGGGCTTCCAATGCGGCCAAGTCAAGGCGCGGGGGTTAACCGCCCCCCAGCAGGGTGACCGCCATATTCACTGTCAGGGCGACGATGACGGTGTTGAAGAGGAAGGCCGCGATGCTGTGCACGGTCGTCGTGCGGCGCAGCGCCTTGTCCGAAATCTGGATGTCGGCCGTCTGCTGGGCCACGCCGATGATCGTCGAGAAGTGTACGAAGTCCCAGTAGTCCGGGTCCTCGCCGCCCGGGAAGATCAGGCCGCCGCGGTCCTTGGTCTTGTCCTTGGCGCGGCCGCCGGGCGCGGCCGGAGCGTAGTATTCATGGGCGTAATGAAAGGCGAAGATGGCGTGCACGAAGGTCCACGACAGGGCCACGGTCGCCAGGCCGAGCACCGCCGCCCCGCCCGCCTGATCCTTGTCCCCGGCGACCTGGACGGCCTCGCCCACGACCACGGCGATGCTGGCGAGCGCCGCGAACAGCGCCAGAGGAAGGACCGCGCCGCCGGCTTCGTCCAGCGCCGCCGCCCGCTCGCGGATGTCGTCGGCCGACCGGGCGCGGAGGAGCTTGAAGACGCATTCGACGAGGAAGAGGCCGACGCCAATGTCCCAGCCGAGCGCCAGCCGCGACAGCCAGCCGCCGCCGATCGGCCAGACCAGGCTGGAGACGGCGACGGCGATGACCAGCAGAATCGGCCAGTGAAGGCGGAGGTAGGCGATTGTCATGGCGCCAGCATGCGCCAGTGACGGCCACAGGCAAGAGAGACGGGCGCTCGTCCGCCTGTGGCTGTGGTCCCGCGGATCAGGCCGGGCCGTTCAACATGGAGAAGACGGCGGCGTAGTCGTTGGCCTCGGCGAACCGCAGCGGCTTGACCCGTTCGACGAGGATTTCGCCGCGCGGCGTGTCCTGATGCTCGATCAGGCCGATGACCTCGGCGGTATAGTCGGCCAGCGGCATGGAGTTGGGGTTCTCGGCATGACCGGGCATCAGGTCGGTCGCGACCGCCGGCGGCGCCAGCTCCAGCACCTCGACCGACGTCCCCGCCAGCTGGTGGCGCAGCGACTCGCTCCACGAATGGATGGCCGCCTTGGTGGCGCTGTAGGTCGGGGTGGCGGCCAGGGGGATGAAGGCGAGGCCGGACGAGACCGTCATCACCGTCGCGGCGGCTTGGGCGCGCAGGTGCGGCAACAGGGCGGCCGTCAGACGGATCGGACCGAGCAGATTGGTCGCGATAGTTTCCTCGACGATGTCGAGCTCGAAGGGTTCGGCCTTGAGGTCCTCCACCTTCATGACGCCGGCGTTGTTGATGAGGACATTGAGGGCCGGGTGATCCTTCACGACCTGAGCGGCGAAGTCGCGGACGGCGGCGGAATCGGCGACGTCGAGGGTCGCGAAGGCCATGCCGGGGTTGGCGGCCACGGTTTCGGCGAGCGGGGCTTCGCGGCGGCCGGTGATGACGACCTGGTTGCCGCGCGCGTGCAGGGCCTCGGCCAGGGCCCGGCCGATGCCGGAGCCGCCGCCGGTGATCAGAATGGTGTTGCCGGTAATGTTCATGGTCGTCTCCCTGGGGATGCACTAGCGCTGGAGACGAGGTAGATCTGACGCTAACCAATGGAAAGTAGGCACCCTGAAGGGCGGTACTTACCTGATGGAGAGATTTGGATATGACGGTGCCGACGACCGGAAGAATTGCGCATCCCGTCACCAATGAGCCGGCCGATGCCCGGGTCGAGGCGCTGGTGAACGAGGTCATCGGGCGCATTGCCGACAAGTGGACCATGCTGATCCTCGAGGTTCTGACCGAGCACGGCGAACAGCGTTTCGGCCGTATCGGCGATCTGGTCGGCGGGATCAGCCAGAAGATGCTGACCCAGACCCTGCGTCAGATGGAGCGCGACGGACTGGTGATCCGAACGGTGCATCCGGTCATCCCGCCCAAGGTCGAATATCGGCTGACCGATCTGGGCCTGACGCTGGCGGAGGCCTTCTGCGGCGTGTGGACCTGGGCGGAGAAGAACCTGGAGCGGATCGAAACGGCGCGACACGCCTTCGACACCCGCGACTGACGGGGCCGTTGCTGCGGTGCAAAATCCGCTCGACTTCCGTCGGGTCATCACGGAATGTTTCAGGCCCGTCCCCAAGGAGTGCACCATGCCGATGACGCCGCGCGCCGGACTTCAGGTCGCCGACGAACTGGCCGCCTTCATCGAGGGCGAGGCGCTGCCGGGAACGGGCCTTGAGCCCGACGCCTTCTGGACCGGCGTCGCCGCGATCTTCGCCCGTTTCGCGCCGGAGAACCGGCGGCTGCTGGCCATCCGGGACGATCTTCAGGCGCAGATCGACGCCTGGCATGTGGGGCGGCGAGGCCAGCCTTACGATGTCGCCGCCGCGACCGCCTTCCTGCGCGAGATCGGCTATCTGGCCGACGAGCCGGCGCCCTTCGTCATCGGAACACGGGATGTGGACGCCGAGGTCGCGACCCTGGCCGGACCGCAGCTGGTCGTGCCGAGCCTGAACGCCCGCTTCGTCCTGAACGCCGCCAATGCGCGGTGGGGCAGTCTGTATGACGCCCTGTATGGAACGGACGCGTTGGGCGATGCGCCGGCTTCCGGTCCCTATGACGCGGCGCGCGGGGCGCGGGTGGTGGCCCGGGCCAGGGCCTTCCTCGACGAGGCGGTTCCGCTGGCCGAGGGCCGCTGGGCCGATCTGACGGACCCGGGCGAGGGCATCGCGATCCGCGACCCGGACCAGTACGTCGGCCGGACGGACCGGTCGAGGCTGTTCCGGCACAACGGGCTGCACATCGAGGTCGTTTTCGATCCGGGCCATCCGATCGGCGCGTCCGACCCGGCCGGGATTTCCGACGTCGTGCTGGAATCGGCCCTCAGCACCATCGTCGATCTGGAGGACTCGGTCGCCGCGGTCGACGCCGCCGACAAGACGGCGGCCTACCGCAACTGGCTGGGCCTGATGAAGGGCGATCTCAGCGAGACCTTCGACAAGGGCGGGAAATCGATGACGCGGTCCCTCGCGCCCGACCGTCAGTTCACCGCGCCGGACGGATCGACCGTGACCCTGCCGGGCCGGTCGCTGCTGTTCGTGCGCAACGTCGGCCACCTGATGACCACGCCGGCGGCGCGACTCCCGGATGGGACCGACGCGCCCGAGGGCATGCTGGACGCCATCGTCACCTCGCTGATCGCGATGCACGACCTGAAGGGGCGGGGGCGGTTCCGCAACAGCCGGGCCGGTTCGATCTATATCGTCAAACCCAAGATGCACGGGCCCGGGGAGTGCGCCTTCACCGACGCCCTGTTCGACGCGGTCGAGGATCTGCTGGGTCTGGCCCGGCACACCATCAAGGTCGGGGTCATGGACGAGGAGCGTCGCACCTCTGCCAACCTCGCCGCCTGCATCCATGCGGTGAAGGACCGGATCGTCTTCATCAATACGGGCTTCCTCGATCGCACCGGCGACGAGATCCACACCGCCATGCAGGCGGGGCCGGTCGTCCGCAAGGGCGACATCAAGTCCTCGGCCTGGATCGCCGCCTATGAGGCGCGCAACGTCGCCATCGGCCTGAAATGCGGCCTGTCGGGCCGGGCCCAGATCGGCAAGGGCATGTGGGCCGCGCCGGATCGCATGGCCGAAATGCTGGAGCAGAAGGCCGCTCATCCGAAGACCGGGGCCAACACCGCCTGGGTGCCCAGCCCGACCGCGGCGACCCTGCACGCGCTGCACTATCACCAGACCGACGTCTTCGCCCTGAGGGATACGATCGCCGCCCGCCCGGTCCCGGGCCTGGAGGATTTGCTGACCCCGCCGCTGGCTGCGGGTCGCAACTGGTCGGAGGCCGAAATCGCCGAGGAGCTGGACAACAACGCCCAGGGGCTGCTCGGCTATGTGGTGCGCTGGATCGACCAGGGCGTCGGCTGTTCCAAGGTGCCCGACATCCACGACGTCGGCCTGATGGAGGACCGCGCCACACTGCGCATCTCTTCCCAACATATGGCCAACTGGTTGCTGCACGGGGTCTGCACGGCGGAGCAGGTCGATGCGGCGCTGCTGAGGATGGCGGCCAAGGTCGACGGGCAGAACGCGGACGATCCCCTGTACCGGCCCATGGCGTCCGATCCCGCCAACAGCCTCGCCTTCCGCGCCGCGCGCGCCCTGATCTTCGAAGGCGTCGCCCAACCCAACGGCTATACGGAACCGCTGCTGCATCGGTTCAGATTGATGGCCAAACACCCCGCCTGATCGCGCTGGACGGCGAACCTGTCAGAACCGTAACTTGCGGGCGCTGGGGGCTGATGACAAGGTTCCTTTACTTCACGGAGGGGCTTCCATGCTGACGATCGAAAACCTGACCCATGTTTATGGCAACGGCACGCGGGCGCTGGACGACGTCAGTCTGACCATCCCCAAGGGCATGTTCGGCCTGCTGGGCCCGAACGGCGCGGGCAAGTCGACGCTAATGCGTTCGATCGCCACCCTGCAGACGCCGACGTCGGGCTCGATCCGCTTCGGCGACATCGACGTGGTCAAGGACCCGGAACAACTGCGCCGCGTGCTGGGCTATCTGCCCCAGGATTTCGGTGTCTATCCACGCGTCTCGGCCTACGACATGCTGGACCATATGGCGGTGTTGAAGGGTGTCTCCAACGGCCGCGACCGAAAGGCGACGGTCGAGGCCCTGCTGCACCAGGTCAATCTGTGGCCTGTGCGCGGCAAGGCGCTGGCCGGCTTCTCTGGCGGCATGCGCCAGCGTTTCGGCATCGCCCAGGCCCTGATCGGCAACCCCGAACTGATCATTGTAGACGAGCCGACCGCCGGGCTCGATCCCGAGGAACGCAACCGTTTCCTCAACCTGCTCGCCGAGGTGGGAGAGAACGTCGTCATCATCCTGTCGACCCATATCGTCGAGGACGTGACCGACCTGTGTCCACGCATGGCGGTTCTGGCCGGCGGCAAGATCCAGCTGGAAGGCTCGCCTCTCGAACTGACCCACGCGCTCGAAGGGCGGGTGTGGCGCAAGACCATCGACAAGACCGAACTGACTGACCACCAGAAGCGCTACAATGTGATCTCCACGCGCCTGTTCGCGGGCCGGACCGTGATCCACGTCCTGTCCGACGCCAATCCCGGCGACGGGTTCGATCAGGCGCCGGGCGGTCTGGAAGACGTCTATCTGGCGACCGTCAACGCCTCGCGCCGCGCGGCCTGAGGGACGGATCATGTTCGCCAAGATCGCCAGTTTCGAATTCCGCTACCAGCTGCGCCAGCCGGCTTTCTGGGTCATCGCCATCGTCTTCGGCCTCCTGGCCTTCGGAGCCGTCGCCAGCCCCAACATCCAGATCGGCTCGGGCGGCAACGTCCTCAAGAACGCGCCCTATTCCCTGACCGTCGCGCACATCATCTTCAACGTGTTCTTCATGCTGGCGACCACGGCCATCGTGGCCAATGTCGTGGCGCGGGATACGCAGACCGGCTTCGGGCCGATGATCCTGTCCACCCGGATCACCAAGAGCGCCTATCTGTACGGCCGGTTCTTCGGAGCCTTCGCGGCGGTGGCGCTGTGCTACCTCAGCATCGCCCTGGGGACGCTGCTGGGCACGGTGATGCCGTGGGTCGATCCCGAAACCGTGGGGCCGTTCCGCTTCGCTGACTACGCATACGCCTATGGGGTGTTCGGCCTGACGGGCCTGTTCCTGACCTCGGCCCTGTTCTTCATGCTGGCGACGGTCACCCGGTCGATGATGGCGACCTATGTCGGCGTGGTCGCCGTGCTGATCGCCTATCTCGCCTCCAGCGGTGTGCTGGGCAACCGTCCCGAGTTCGAAACCGCCATGGCCTGGGCCGAGCCATTCGGGTCCGGCGCCTATGGTCTGGTGACCAAATACTGGACCGCGACCGAGCGGAACACGCTGAACGCGCCGCTGGAAGGCGTGCTGCTGTGGAACCGGGTCATCTGGACCGCCGTGGGCGCCGCCCTGCTGGCCGGCTCCTACCTGCTTTATCGCCCTTCGCCGAAGGGCGCGAAACTGAAGAAGCAGGAGCGCATGAAGGCGCTGGTCGAGAAGGACGTGGTCGCCACGCCCGTCGGAGCCCTGCCGCGCCCGACCTACGGCTTCGCCAGCGGCCTGACCCAGCTCTGGTCGCGCGCGGTGTTCGAGACCGTGCTGGTCTTCAAGAGCCCCGCCTATGTGGTGCTGATCCTGCTGGCGTTCGCCTTCGCCCTGTCCTTCCTGTTCTTCACGGGGGAAATCTACGGAGCGCCGATCCTGCTGGTGACGCGGGTCGTCATCACGGGCCTGACCGGCACGTTCGGCCTCATCTCGATGGTCATCGCCATCTACTACGCCGGGGAACTGGTCTGGCGGGATCGCGATCGCAAGGTGCACGAGCTCGTCGACGCCTCCGCCACGCCCGACTGGACCTTCCTGGTGCCCAAGACCCTGGCCCTCGCCCTGGTGCTGATTTCGACCCTGCTGATGGGCGTGCTGGCCGGAGTGGTGACCCAGACCATCAAGGGGCACACCGACTACGAGTTCGGGAAATATCTGCTCTGGTACGTCGTTCCGCAGTCCCTCGGCTTCCTCCAGCTGGCCGTGCTGGCGATCTTCGTCCAGGCCCTGTCGCCCAACAAATTCGTCGGCTGGGCGATCATGGTCGTCTACATGATCTCCACGATCGTGATGTCGAATATCGGCTTCGATCACCCTCTGTACCAATACGGCGGCGGCGTCGGCATGCCGCTGTCGGACATGAATGGTCGGGGAGATTTCGCCGGCTTCGCCGTGTGGATGGACTCCTACTGGACCGCCTTCGCCATCATCCTGCTGGTGCTGGCCTACGGCCTGTGGCGGCGCGGGACGGAGCAGCGGCTGTGGCCGCGGCTCAAGCGGCTGCCGCACCGCCTCATGGGGCCGGCGGGCCTGATCGGCGGCGCGGCCCTGGTCGCCTTCGTCGGCCTCGGCGCCTTCATCTACACCAACACCAACGTCTGGAACGAATACCGGACGCAGGGCGCGCAGGAGAAGGAACAGGCGGCCTACGAGAAGGCGCTGCTGCGTTACGAAGCCACGCCCCAGCCATCGGTCGCCGACGTGCGACTGGTCATGGATCTGCGGCCGCACCAACCGAAGCTGACCACGCGGGGTTCCTATGTCCTAGTCAACAATACCAATGCACCGCTGAGCGAGGTCCACCTGCGCTGGGGGGACGATCTGGACATGGTCGGCCTGACGGTCGAGGGCGCCTCGGTGGCTCGCGAGTGGAAGGATTTCGAGTACCGCATCTACCGCTTCGCCACGCCGATGCAGCCGGGCGAGCGACGCAACGTCACGTTCGAGACGGTGCTGGAGCAGCGCGGATTCAAGGCCAGCGGCAACACCACCCGGCTGGTCGACAACGGCTCCTTCGTGAACAATTTCGAGTTCGCGCCGAGGATCGGCATGGACCGTCAGGGCCTGCTGACCGACCGCACCAAACGCCGCAAGGCGGGCCTGCCGGCCGAGCTGCGTCCGGCCAGCCTGGAAGACACCTCAGCCCAGACCCGCAACTACATCGGCGCCGACTGGGTGACCGCCGATATCACGGTCTCGACCGACGCCGACCAGACGCTGGTCGCGCCCGGACGGATGGTGTCGGACGTCGTGCGCAACGGCCGGCGGACCAGCCGGTTCGTCACCGAGTCCCCGGTGTTGAACTTCTTCTCGGTCCAGTCGGCCCGCTACGAACAGACCCGGCGCATGCACAACGGCGTCGAACTGGTGGTCTTCCACGACCCCGGCCACGACCGGAACGTGCCGCGGATGCTGGACGCCCTGGCCGCCTCGCTGGACTATTTCCAGGCTGAGTTCAGCCCCTACCAGTTCAGGCAGGCGCGGATCGTGGAGTTTCCATATGGCAGCTACGCCCAGTCCTACCCGAACACCTTCGCCTGGGCCGAAGGCCTCGGTTTCATCGCCGACCTGAGCGACCCGACCAAGATCGACTACGTCACCTATGTCGGGGCGCACGAGTTCGCTCACCAGTGGTGGGCCCACCAGATCGTCGGCTCGAACCAGCAGGGCGCCACGTCCCTGTCCGAGACCCTGGCCCAGTATTCGGCCCTGATGGTCATGGAGAAGAAGTACGGCAGGGACCAGATCCGCCGCTTCCTGAAGCAGGAACTGGACCGCTATCTGCGCTCACGCGGCACCGAACGGCTGGAGGAACTGCCGCTGATGCGGGTCGAGAACCAGCAGTATATCCACTACCAGAAGGGCGGCCTGGTCATGTATCTGCTGCGCGACCAGATCGGCGAGGATGCGGTCAATCGCGCCCTGCGCCGGGTGCTGGCGCAATATGCCTTCAAGGGCGCGCCGTACCCGCGTTCACTGGACCTGGTCGCGGCCATCCGGGCCGAGGCTCCGGCCGACAAACAGGCCCTGATCACCGACCTGTTCGAGAAGATCACCCTGTACGACGTCAAGACCACGGGCGTGACCTCGACGAAGCGGGCCGACGGCCGCTGGGATGTCACGGTCACGGTCGATGCGCGCAAGCTCTATGTCGACGGCAAGGGGGTAGAGACCGCCGCGCCGTTGAACGAGACCTTCGACATCGGCCTGTTCACGGCCATGCCGGGCAAGGGCGCCTTCAACGCCCGCAACGTCGTGCTGCTGGAACGCCGGCCGATCCGGTCGGGCGTGCAGACCCTGCGGTTTGTGACCGCGCGGGCGCCGAGCTTCGGCGGCGTCGATCCCTACAATAAATGGATCGACCGCAACTCGGACGACAATGTGCGGGCGGTAAGTTAGCCGCCGGCGGCCGGGACGGGCGCGGAGGCGGGGGTTTCGATCGCCGGCGCGGATTCGACGGGCGCCGGCGCCGGTTCCGCGGAGGCCCCGGCGGGCGCCGCGGCGACCGCTTCCGGAGACGGCGCGACGGGGATGCCGCACTGGCGGCCCTGGTAGATGCCGCTGAGCAGGCTGCGGCGCTGCTCCGCGATCCGGATCCTTTCGGCCTCGGCGCGGGCGCGGGCCTCTGCGTTGCGCCGGGCGGCTGCGCCGGCCGCGTTGGCGAACAGACCCAGACCGGGGACGGCGCCGAGCGCGCCGGAATAGAGGGCCGCGTTGACGGCCACGCTGGTGGCGCCGTTGGCGATCGCGCCCTGATTTTCGGCGTTCCGGGCGTTCTGGGCCGAGATGCCGGCGATCTCCTCCATGCGCGTGATCTCGACGGTCAGCTGGTCGCAGGTCAGGCTTCCGTCGGTCGGATAGGACACCTGCAGCTGGGGTTCGCCGCGCCGTTGGGCCAGGACCGTCGTCGGCATGGCCAAGGCCAGGGCCGCACAGGCCGACGTCGTGATCCGGGTGATGTTGTGCATTGCTCCGCCTCCCTGCGATCCCGGTCCATCCGGGATCCGGACGAACGATGGTCGGGCGGGCGCGCGGGGTCGTCATCCAAATGGATGAGACGGGCCGGATTTCCGGTCGGTCAGTTCGGGCCGACCGCCAGGCGGGCCAGGAGGGCGGCGACCTCGGCCTGTCGGGTGCAGCCCGTCTTTTCGAGCACCCGGCGCAACTGCGACCGCACAGTGGTTATCGCGACCCCGCCCTGGGCCGCGATATCGTCCATCGTCCTGCCGCCGGCGATCCCCTGCGCCACCCGCGCTTCAGAGGGGGTCAGGTCGAACAAGGTCCGCATCAGCTCGGCCGAGGGCGGGCGGTCGGCGACGAGGGGCGTCAGCAGGACCAGGGCGTAGCTGCGCCCCAGCACGTCATGCGCGGACCGTCGGATCGGCATGATGTGCAACAGGGTCGTCGCCTGCCCGGCTTCGTCGCGCAGGGCGAAGGTGCGGGACGCGGCGGAGGGCAGGGTCTCGATCTGCGAGAGGGCCGAGGCCAAGGTTTCGTTCGCCCTGGCGTCCGCAAGGATCAGGCGATTGTTGACGCCGAACCGGACCTTGTCCGTCAGGGCCTCGATCAGGGTATTGGCCTCGACCACCCGCCCCGTCTCGTCGACCAGCAGGGCCGGCAGGCCGAGCGCGGTCAGGGCGTCGGTCGCGCCCTTGGCCCTTTGCAGCCCGAGACGCGCGGTGACCAGGGCGGCGCGCACCAGATGAGGCCGCAGCTCGTTCAGCCGATCGACATGCTCCCGCTCGATCGGTCCGCGCTCGAACGTGCGTTCGATACTGACCACGATCTCGTCGCCGGTCGGCATGCGCAGGCCGGTCCAGGTCGACCAGCCCAGCCCGTGGGGGCGGAACAGGTCGCGGTACATGGGGTCTTTCTCGAGCTGGTCCTTGCTCCAGAAATCCTGCTCGACGAAGAAGGACGCCCGGGCGTTGTTCATCGAACAGACGCGCCGGCTGCAGCGGTCGAACCAGCCGTCGGTGAAATATTCCTGGAAGATGTCCTGAACGCTCTCGGACGCCGTCCAGCAGAGCTGTTTGCGCGCCGAGAACAGCAGGCCGCCACGGGCGTCCGTCAGGTCGGCCAGATCGTCCAGAACCGAGGGCCACAGCTCGGGCACCACGGCGCATTCGTAGATGCGGTCGATCAACTCGGTCATGGCCGCCCCGGGATCACGGTCCTGTCAAGTCCCGAATAACCTTGTTGCATGAAAAGCGGCCTCTATCCAGCGGGTTACCGCGTTCCGAACAGCCGGTCGCCCGCGTCGCCCAGGCCCGGCACGATGTAGGCGTGCTCGTTCAGGCGCTCGTCGACGGCCGCGGTCCAGATCGGCACGTCCGGGTGCCAGCCGCGAAGCCGCTCCAGCCCCTCGGGCGAGGCGACGAGGCAGACGAAGCGGAGGTTGGTCACGCCGCGCTCCTTCAGGCGATCGAGGGCGGCGACGGCGGTGTTGCCGGTGGCCAGCATCGGGTCGATGACCACGCACAGGCGTTCGGCCACGTCCTCGGGGGCGCGGAAATAGTATTCGACGGCGTCGTGGGTCGCCGGTTCGCGGTAGAGGCCGATGTGGCCGACGCGGGCCGAGGGAACCAGCTCCAGCATGCCGTCGACGAGACCGAGGCCGGCGCGCAGGATGGGGACGAAGACCATCTTCTTGCCGGCGATGCGCTGGCCGGTGGTCGGGCCGACGGGGGTCTCGACGGGATAGTCCTCGAGCGGCAGGTCGCGGGTGACCTCGTAGCAGAGCAGGGTCGAGATCTCGCGCAGCAGCTGGCGGAAGCGGGCGGTCGAGGTGTCCTTCGCCCGCATGATGCTGAGCTTGTGGGCGACCAGCGGGTGGGTGACGACGGTGACGCCGTCCATCTTGAAGGGCTTGGTCGGCATCAGAATACGGTCCCGTCGGATACAATGGTCAGGGGCGGTCCGCCGCCCGGTCGGCGTTCGGCGGCGGCGCGGCGGCCGGCGGCCCAGGTGCCGCCCTCCAGCACGCTGGCCAGAGGCATGGTCTCGGCGGTGACGCCCAGTTCGGCCCGGACCAGCGGGGCGATCCTGTCGAGCAGGGCCACGGTCATGGCGCGCCAGCCGACCACCAGCGGATCGGAGACCGGCCAGGACTTTTCGGCGTCGGCCGGGTCCTTCAGCGTCAGCACGCCGAGGTCCGTGAACAGGCCGCCGTTGCGGTATTCGGCCAAGCCGGTCAGGCCGTCCAGGTCCCTCACCTCGACCCCCGCCGTCTGCAGCGGCTCGACCAGCGAATAGCTGAGCCACTGCGACAGCTTGTGGATCGGCACGAGGCCGTCCGTGGCGTCGGCCCGCTTCATCGCCGGATGTTTCCAGCAGTCGCCGAGGTCGACTCCGCCGAGGGTCAGGCGATCGCGCCAGACGGGGCCGAGCGCCTCCAGCAGGATCTCGAGGACGATCGGGGCGGGGAGGCGGTCCCTGTCGTCGGCGCGGTCGACCATGGCGTCGAACAGGCCGCCGGGGCGGGGTTCGTCCTCCAGCGCGAACAGGTCGGGCTCGGCGAGGCAGGCCTGTCCCAGCCGCCGCAGCAGGGCGGCGCGGCCGTCGAGGCCGACCAGCGGGTTCTTGTCAGTGACCTGGAAACCGCGGGCCAGATCGGCGGCGGTCAGGAAGGTCAGGGCCACGGCGTCGACCCGCCAGGGGTCGTCCTCGGTGATCGAGAAGGCCCCGGCCTCGAACATGCGCAGGGAGGCGATGGCCAGACCTTCGGAACGGTTCAGGGTTCGGCCGGTCTGCGCGTCCTTGTAGGACCAGTCCGGTCCGGCGCCGGCGTCGAGCAGGACCGAGACGATGGCCAGGTCGAACTCGGCCCGGGCGCGGGACGCCGCGTCCAGCCAGTCGCGTGCCTCGGCCGCCGGGCCCCAGAGATCCACGCCGTCGATGGAGAAATGCCGCCAGCGGGCGTGGAAGGGCACGGCCAGGGTCGGGTACTGGTCGCGGATCACGTCGGCGACGTAGCGCGCGGTTTCCGGCAGCCGGTCGAGATCCACGCGCCAGTGGTCGAGGCCGTCGGCGACTCCGATCTCCAGCATCTCATGGGCCCGTTCGCGGACGGCGGCGGCGCTGAGCAGGCTGTGCGCCTGCTGCGTGTCAGAACTGCTCAAGGTCGCGGCCCACCACGCGGGTCAGGTCCTCGGCCGACGGCGGCGCGTCGGGGGTGAAATAGCCGGCGGCCTTCTTGGCCTCCATCTCCACCGAGGCGTCGGGCGGCACGAGGTAGTCGGGGATCGGCACCCGTTCGCCGATCTCGATGCCCGAGGCGGTCAGGGCGTCGTGCTTCATGTTCGACATGGAGACGAAGCGGTCGATCCGGGTGATCCCCAGCCAGTGCAGTATGTCGGGCATCAACTGCTGGAAGCGGGCGTCCTGGACGCCCGCCACGCATTCGGTGCGCTCGAAATAGGTGGCGGCCTGGTCGCCGCCCGGCTGCCGCTTGCGGGCGTTGTAGACGAGGAACTTTGTGACTTCCCCGAGGGCCCGGCCCTCCTTGCGGTTATAGGCGATCAGGCCCGCGCCGCCGTCCTGGGCCTCGCGGATGCATTCCTCGATGCCGTGGGTCAGATAGGGGCGGCAGGTGCAGATGTCCGAGCCGAAGACGTCGGAACCGTTGCATTCGTCGTGCACGCGGCAGGTCAGGCGGCGGGCCGGGTCGGCGATCGCGGCGGGGTCGCCGAAGATGTAGAGGGTGATGCCGCCGATGGGGGGCAGGAAGACCTTGATGTCCGGCCGGGTGACGAGGTCGGCGTACATGCCGCCGGTCTGTTCGAACAGGGTGCGGCGCAGGGCGGTCTCGGTGACGCCGAAGCGTTCGGCGATGCCCGGCAGATACCAGACGGGATCGATCGCGGCCTTGGTGACAGCGACATCGCCGCTCTCATGCACGATCTGGCCGTCGGCCTTGAGCCGGCCGGCGGCGATGGCCTCGCCGATCTCGCCCAGCTGCAGGCGGGCGCGGGTGACGGCGATGGTGGGACGGATGTCGACGCCGTCGCGGATTTCGTCGGCGAAGTCCTCGGCCACCCGGGCGCCCCAGGGGTCCAGCGAGACGATCTTCGAGGCGTCGGTCCACTGCGGGAACGGGCCCATGGGGGTGGTCGGCGAGGTGTTGGTCAGGTCAGGCCGGTTGTTCGCGCTCATGGCGCCCGAGGACACGGCCAGGGCGCGATAGACCGAATAGGCCCCGCCGTGGGCGCCGATGGCGTTGCGGTCGCTGCCGGAGTTCACTGTGCCAATGACGGGTCCGCGTTCCTTCGCGGTGGCGGCGCCCCATTCGATCGGGAAGCGGCTGACGGTCCCTGCACCGGGGTGGGAGTTGAGCCGGATGTGGCTCGGTCGGTTGGACATGGTTCCTCACTCGAAACCGGCTTGTTGTTTTTCTTGCGCCGGACTCGTCAGGACACACCCGATGAGACTCGCTGTCCAGTGGCATCCTGTCTCCCTCCCGCTTGAGGGAGGGATGTCGGCGCGAAGCGACGACAGGCTGGGAGCGGCTTGATGGGCGGATGCTCGTCGGCGGCCGTCCCCACCCGGTCGCTGCGCGACCGCCCTCCCCGAGGGGGATGGAGAAGATGGGCTGAACGACTCGCCTGCACCCGCGTTCTGGACCCGCAACACGGAGTCTGCACCATGGCCGCCCGACCCACCTGGCAGGGACATCTCAAGCTGTCGCTGGTGACATGCCCGGTCGCCCTCTACACGGCGACGTCGAGCGCGAGCCACGTCAGCTTCCATCTGATCAATCCCGACACCAACAACCGCATCCGCATGGTGCCGACCGATCCGGACACGGGCCCGATCGAACGGTCCGATCTGGTCAAGGGCTATGAGGTTTCCAAGGACGAGTACGTCCTGTTCGATGACGCCGACTTCGACAAGGTCAAGCTGGAGAGCACGCGCACCATCGACATCAACCAGTTCGTCGACGAGGACGACATCGACCGCCTGTACTGGGACGACCCCTTCTATGTCGTGCCCGAAAAGGGCGTGGGGGCCGAGGCCTTCGCCGTGATCCGCGACGCCATGAAGGCGGCCGGCAAGATCGCCATCGGCTGTCTGGTGCTGCGCAACCGTGAACGGCAGATCGCGCTGGAGGTGCGGGGCAAGGGGCTGGTGGCCTATACCCTGCGGCCCCACGAGGAGGTGCGCGACGCCGGCGACTTCTTCGACGACATCCCGGCGGTCAAGGCCGACAGGGACATGGTCGACATCGCCACGCGGATCATCGGTCAGAAGGAGGCCGGCTTCGACCCGACCGGGTTCAAGGACCGCTACGACGACGCCCTGAAGGAGATGATCAAGGCCAAGCAGAAGGGCGGCAAGGGTCTGGTCGAGGCGCCCGAGCCCGACGACACCAATGTCATCGACCTGATGGAGGCGCTACGGGCCAGCCTGAAGGGGTCGGCGGGCGGCAAGGCGCCGGCGAAGAAGGCTGCGACGAAAAAGACGCCCGCCGGGAAGGCGGCGGCGAAAAGGAAGGCGGCGTAACCCGCATTCACCGTGCATCCCCGCGGAGGCGGGGACCCAGGCTTTAGCGCCCGCGCCGGCGTTCGGATCAGCGTCGGTTGGTTTAACCAGCATTCTCTGTCGCTCGAACCTGGGTCCCCGCCTCTGCGGGGATGCACGGATAAAACCTGCCCTCCGCGCCCTCTTGACTCCCTCACACAGTATGCGGCATACACTGTGTGTCACACACTATGTGAGATGCAGGGAAGTGGCATGAGCCTCGATCCGGACCTCTTCGAATCCATGCGGCTGGAGCTGCGACGCGGGTCGCTGGTGCTGGCGGTGCTCGCCTGCCTGAGGACCGAGCGGTACGGCTACACCCTGCGTCAGGCCCTGGCCGCCGACGGCCTGGAGATGGAGGAATCGACCCTCTATCCGCTGCTGCGCCGGCTGGAGAGCCAGGGTCTGCTGGATAGCGAATGGCGCGAGGAGGAGAAGCGGAAGAAGCGCTTCTACGTCCTGTCGCCGGGCGGCGTTTCGATGCTGGCCGCCCTCACCGACGAGTGGCGGGGGATCAACGCCTCGCTCGACAAGATTCTTTGAGATCGGGCTGAAGGGGAAAAGCCATGGACATGATCGACCGCTATCTCAACGCCGTCGCCGCCCAACTGCCGCAGGACGAACGGGCCGACATCGTCGCCGAGTTGCGCGACCTGATCCTGAGCCGGTTCGAGGCGAAGGAGGAGGAACTGGGCCGCGCCCTGACCGAGGACGAGCAGGAGGCGATCCTGCGCGAGATCGGTCATCCGCTGGTCGTGTCCGCCCGCTATCGCAAGGGACCCGATCATCTGGTCGGGCCCGAGCTGTTTCCGTACTGGTTGTTCGGGGTGAAGGCGGGGCTGCTGGTTCTGCTGGCGGTGCAGGCGATCAGCCTGTTCATCCATCTGGTGAGCGGGCCGGCGGACGCGGGCCGGGCGATCAGCCACGCCTTCCACGGCTTCTTCGGCTCGGCCCTGACCCTGATCGGCGTGGCGACCGTCGCGGCGGCGATCTTCGAACATTACGATATCCGGCCGAAATGGATGACGCAGTGGCGGGTGAAGGATCTGGGCGCCTTCGGCCTGTCGGATCCCGCGGCCTGGGGCGCCAAGGTCGGGACGATGGAGCCGCTGCAGGCCCCGAGGGCTCCGTGGGCGTCCTCGCGCCGGATGAAGGCCTGGCCCGGCGGCGAGTATCTGTTCTCGTTCATCGCCGTCGGCATGTTCTCGCTGTGGTGGGTCGGGGTTCTGCACTTCCCGGGTCTGGTGCATGTCGACCTGCTGGGCGCAGATGCGACGGTGACCCCGGCGCCGGTCTGGTCGACCCTGTTCGTTCCGATCCTGGTCTACGCCCTGATCCAGATGTCGGTCGACCTGAACAGCCTGTTCCGTCCCTATGCGGTCCGTCTTCGGGCGTTCGCCCGGCTGGGGATCGCGGCCGCAGGCCTGTGGCTGACCTGGGTGATCTTTGAGGCCGGCCACTGGTTCACCCTGACCCGTGACGGAGAGACGGCCCGCATCGCCGGCGACTGGACCATGCTGGACGCCGAACTCCTGAGGACGTTGGGCGACGGGACGCGGGATCTGGCCGGCGTGGCCGACACCCTGTCGGTGGTGATGGTCTGGGTCCTGGCCATGTCGGCGATCAGCCTGGTCTTCAGCGTCTTCGCCAATCTCTGGCGGCTGGCGCGGGGCTGATCCCACGCCCATGTCCGAAAACCGCGAGACATCCGGCGCCGCCGGGACCATCTTGCGGCCATGGAAAACGTCAGCGAACTCGATCAGGAGGCCTGTTACCGCGCGGTGCTGACCCGCGACGCGCGGTTCGACGGGCGGTTCTTCGGCTGTGTGAAGACTACCGGCATCTACTGCCGCCCGGTCTGCCCGGCCCGGACCCCGAAGCGGGAGAACATGGTCTTCGTCGTCACGGCGGCGGCGGCCGAGGAGGCGGGCTTCCGCGCCTGCCTGCGCTGCCGGCCCGAGACGGCGCCGGACATGGGCGCCTGGCGCGGGACCTCGAACACCGTCAGCCGGGCCCTGGCCCTGATCGAGGCGGGCGCGCTCGATGAAGGCGACGTGGAGGGCCTGGCCGCGCGGCTGGGCGTCGGCGAGCGGCACCTGCGGCGGCTGTTCCGCCAGCATCTGGGCGCCGCGCCGGTCAGCGTGGCCCAGACCCGCCGGGTGCTGCTGGCCAAGGCGCTGATCCATCAGACCGATCTCTCGATGGCCCAGGTGGCCCTGGCCTCGGGCTTCGGCAGCGTGCGGCGGTTCAACGAGACCTTCCAGGCTCTGTACGACCGCGCGCCCTCGGCCCTCCGCCGGCGCGGCGAGCGGGTCCATGAGGGCGGGGTGAGACTGAATCTGTCGTACCGCCCGCCCTATGACTGGGACGCCATGTTCGCGGCCCTGACCGCCCGCGGGGACGCCGTCGAGGGGCGGCGCTGGTCGCGCGCCCTGACCCGGGACGTGGACGGCGCTGAGGGCTCGGTCTCGGTCGAGCCTGCGGAGGCGGGGAGGGTGTCGATCTGTGTCGAGGTCGACGACCTGAAGGCCCTGCCGGGCGTGCTGGCCCGGGTGCGACGGGTGTTCGACCTGTCGGCCGACCCGGACGCCATCGCCCGCGACCTGTCCGCCGACCCGGTGCTGAAGCCGCTGGTCGAGGCGCGCCCGGGTCTGAGACTGCCGGGACAGTGGATCGACGACGATCTCGAGGCCCCGAGCGACCGACTGAATGACGAAACCCTCGCCGCCCGCGCCGAAGCCTGGCGCCCGTGGCGGGCCTATGGCGCGCTGCATCTCGCACTTGCCGGGATCAGCGGCGTCCAACTGATGGAGAGAGACAATGCAAAACGCGCAGCCTGAAACCCTGACCCTGGACCGGGTCCGGACCCCGACCGGCGAGGTCCTGCTGGTCACCGACGCCGACGGCGCCGTGCGCGCCCTCGATTTCGCCGGCTACGAAGAGCGGATGACACGGCTGCTGCGCCGCCACTGGGGCGAGGCGGCGCTGATCGAAGGCCGCGCGCCCCCGGCGGTGCGGTCTGCGGTCGAGGCCTATTTCGGCGGCGATGTGACCGCCCTGGACGGGCTGAAGGTCAGGACCGGCGGCACGGCCTTCCAGCGCGCCGTCTGGGCCGCCCTGCGCGCCATCCCGGCGGGCGAGACGCGGACCTACGGCCAGCTGGCGGCGGCCATCGGCTCGCCGAAGGCGGTGCGGGCGGCCGGGCTGGCCAACGGCCAGAACCCGATCGCCGTCATCGTGCCCTGCCACCGGGTGATCGGCGCCAACGGGACCCTGACCGGCTACGCCGGCGGCATCGAGCGCAAGCGCTGGCTGCTGGAGCATGAGGGCGCGGGCGTCCGCGCCGCCGCCTAGAATTTGTAGTTCAGGCCCAGCTGCACGATCGGGAACAGGCCGTAGCCCTCGGTCTCGTCGGTGATCTGCTGCGACTCGTCGCGCAGCCGGGCCTGGAAGGCCGCGTCGTTGGACAGGCTGCCGCCGGTCGAGGTCAGGGAGACCTCGGGCTTGTCGCTCCACGCCACGCCGGCGATGGCGCGGAAGCCCCAGCGGCCGCGGCGATAGAAGGTGTCGTCCCAGCCGACGCCGACGAAGGGGGCGACGTCGCGAAGCTTGATCGCCCCGTTCAGCGTCCCGACCTGCGAGGGCGTGAAGGTCTGGCCGCCGATCTCGACCGGACCCGTCGGGGTGGCGGCCAGGCCGATGTCGCGGTCGCCGACATAGGCTCCGCCCGAGATCAGCAGGCCATTGGCGAGCGGATGCAGGTCGAGGAAGCCGCCCACGGTGTCGAAGGCCAGGTCGGCGTTGTAATCGACGCCGTCATAGCTTTCGTCGGCGCTGTGGGTCAGGCGGTCGATGGAGCCCCGCAGGGTGAAGATCGGGCCGACCTTGACCTGAACCTCCAGGCCGAGACCGGCGGTTCCCGCCGTGGCCCCGACGGCGACGCCCGGCCCGGACGATTGCGCCAGCGCCGATCCGGCGGACAGAAACAGGGCGGCGGCCGCGACGGGGATCAGGCGCATGGGGTTCTCCGGTGGGATCCAACCCTTGCAGTCCGTTCCGGTTAAGATGGCGTTTCCCATAACCGCCGAGGTGAACCCCCGGCTTGCGTTTTCCAGCCAGCCGCCTACATTCATCCCGACTTATGCTAAGTTTGAGCATAAGTAGAGGAAACGAACGATGGCGGACGGCATGTTTGGCTTGTCGAAGGAACTGGAGCGGGAGACCGCGCCGGTCTGGGCCAAGGTCAGGGATCACGTCACCCCGATGGAGTGGCCGGCCCAGGCCGCCCTGATCAGCGAGATCAATGCGCTGAAGAAGCAGCGCGACGCCGTCATCCTGGCCCACAACTATATGACGCCCGAAATCTTCCACGGCGTCGGCGACTATGTCGGCGACAGCCTGGGTCTGGCCAAGGAGGCGGCGCGATCGCCCGCGAAGGTCATCGTCCAGGCCGGCGTGCATTTCATGGCCGAGACCTCGAAGATCCTGTCGCCCGAAAAGACCGTGCTGATCCCGGACCTGAAGGCCGGCTGTTCGCTGGCCGAGTCGATCACGGGCGCGGACGTGCGGCTGATCAAGCAGCGTTATCCGGGGCTCCCGGTGGTGACCTATGTCAACACCACGGCCGACGTGAAGGCCGAGACCGACATCTGCTGCACCAGCGCCAACGCCGTCCAGGTGGTGGAGTGGGCGGCCAGGGAATGGGGCGTCGATCGCGTCATCCTGATCCCGGACGAATTCCTGGCCCGCAACGTCGCGGCCCAGACCCATGTCGGCATCATCGCCTGGAAAGGCCGCTGCATCGTGCATGAGCGGTTCACGGCCGCAGACATCGCCGAGATGCGCGAGGCGTATCCGGGCGCGGAAATCCTGGCCCACCCGGAATGCCCCGAGGACGTGCTGTCGGCGGCCGATTTCGCCGGATCGACGGCGGCGATGACGGACTACATCACCAGCCGCAAGCCACGGCAGGTGGTGCTGATCACCGAATGCTCGATGGCCGCCAACATCCACGGCGACCTGCCCGAGGTCAGCTTCATCGGCCCCTGCAACATGTGCCCCTATATGAAGCGGATCACGCTTCAAAATATACGGGATTGCCTGCTTCACATGCAGTTCGAGGTCACCGTGCCGGAAGAGATGGCCGAGCGCGCGCGGCTGGCCGTGCAGCGGATGATCGACCTGCCGCCCCCGGCGGTCCCGGCCCGGTACGACCTGTTCAAGGCGAAACACCACGTCGCGGTGGAGCTGATCTGATGCACTACGTGTCCCCGGTGCGCGCGGTCGCCCATGTGGATTCTAAGAGCCTGCGGCTTCTCGCCCTCCTGGCCTTGTGGCTGAGGTCGGAGAAGGCCACGTCCCCTCAATGACAGATACAGATCAGACGCGCCGCCCCGGTCCCTGGGAAAACCTGCCCCCGGCGGCGCCGGCCGAGCGGGAAATCGCGCGACCGCAGGCGGGCGAACCGCCGCTGGACAAGGGCCAGCATCCGGTCTGGGCCGTGGTCTCGACCCTGCTTCTGGGGGGATTCATCTGGTGGGCCTCGGGCAGCTGGGTCATCGCGGTCGCCGCGATCTGGGGCCTGCTGGTGCACGAGTACGGCCATGTGCTGGCGATGAACGCGCTCGGCATGGGGCCCGCGAAAATCTACGTCATCCCCTTCCTGGGCGGGGTGGCGAAGAGCCAGCGCCTGCCGGTCAGCGAATGGCACGGCGTGCTGGTGTCGCTGGCGGGACCGGCGTTCGGCCTTCTGGCCGCCATTCCCTTCTTCGGCCTGTACATCGCGACAGGACAGGGAATGTGGCTGTCGGGGGTGTTCATCATCGCCATCATCAATCTGGTGAACCTGGCGCCCGCCCCGCCGCTGGACGGTTCGAAGGCGCTGGGCCCCGTGCTGGCCCTGATCCACCCGATGGTCGAGAAGGCCGCCATGGTCGCCGTCGGCGTGCTGGTCATCGTCTGGGGCGTCACCAACGGCAGCTATATCTTCGCCGCCTTTCTGGGTCTGGCCCTGGTCGGACATCTGCGGCGCGGCGCCTGGCGGCCGGACGGGCGGCCGCTGACCTGGCTGGAAGCCGGCCGCAGCGTGGGCCTGTTCCTGGCCGTGGCCGCGGCCTGCGCCGGCGTCGCCCTGTCCGGGCTGATGCCTGTGGCCGGATCCCTGCCGGACGCCCTGGCCCTCGGCGCCAGCTATTTCGAGTTCGGCCGTTGAGCAGAATCCGACATGACGGTCCCCTGATCGTCGGCGGCGGTCTGGCGGGCCTTTCGGCCGCGCTGGAGGCCGCGCCGCGCAAGGTGCTGCTGGTCACGCCCGCGCCCCTTCTGGAAGCCTGTTCCTCGGCCTGGGCCCAGGGCGGGGTCGCCGCGGCCCTGTCGGCGGACGACGCCCCGGCCCTGCATGCGGCCGACACGGCGGCGGCCGGCGCCGGACTGGTGGAAGCCGGGGCGGCGCGCGCCCTGACGGACGACGGACGCGAAACGGTGGAATGGCTGGCCGCGCTGGGCGCGCCGTTCGACCGCGACGCCGACGGCGGGTTCGCCGTCAGCCTGGAAGCCGCCCATTCGCAGGCCCGGGTGGCCCGGGTCGGCGGGGACGGGGC
>NZ_DATMYH010000108.1:0-23991 GCF_035561115.1 Brevundimonas sp. | reverse complement strand
TTTCGCGGACGCGGTGAACGGCCTGCTGGCGCGGCTTGACGAGGCGGCGAGCCGCCAGGAGGCCTTCGCCGCCGATGTCGCCCATGAGTTGAGAACGCCCCTCGCCGTGCTGGCGCTGGAGCTGGACAGGCTGGACACCGCCGATGGGCGAAGGCTGAAGCGGGACGTCGCCGCCATGTCCCGCCTCGTCGACCAGCTTCTGGTGCTCGCGCAACTGGACGCTCAGGCGGCCGCGCCAGCGGCCGGGACCGAGGTGGACCTGGCGGAGATCGCAACGGAAATCGTCTCGCACTACGCCCCGCTTGCGGTCGGCGAAAACAAGTCCCTGGCTCTAGAGCTCGACCGGGCGGCCGTGGTCGAAGGCCGTCGGGAAGCCATTGCGGCGGCGCTCCGCAACCTGGTGGAAAACGGGCTGCGTGTGACTCCGTCCGGCGGCGCGGTCACCGTCACCGCCGGCCCCGGAGCGAGGCTTTCGGTGATCGACGGAGGCAAGGGTCTCGCGCCGGAGCATCTGGCCGAACTCAGCCAACGCTATCGCCGGGGCGACCACGCCAGCAGCAGCGGGGCAGGATTGGGGCTGGCCATCGTCTCGCGCATCATGGCGGCCCACGGTGGACGGATCGACAGCCGCGAGGACAAGTCTGAGCTCATCCTCAGCTTTCCCTCGCTCGCTACGGACCGGCCCCGAACCGACCGCGTCCTGACGTCGTCGTTCGGGCGTTGAGGCCGCCGGGCCTCGCTCAGTCTTCATCGACCTCGGACGCTTCTTCCGCCTCCGCACCCCCGGAGCCTTCTCCAGCCTCGCCCCGCGCGCCGGGCGTGAAGGCGGCGGGGTCGATCCGGGTCGCGGCCCAGGCGGAGCCGGCCACGACCAGAACGGCCAGCGGCACGGCGAGACGAAGCGGCGGCGCGGCGTCTTGGGCATCGGGAAAATGGGTGGTCTTCTTTCGTCCCGTGATCATGGCGCCTATGAGATTGTCTCTCGACAGGAAGGACATGGCGATAACGGCGGCGACGTGCAGGGCGATCATCGCCAGCAGGGTCCAGGCTATGACCTCGTGAGACTCTTCCCTGCCCGTGACGCCGGCGAAGACCGTCGCGGCCGTCAGGCCGAGCAGCCCCAGCACAGCGATACCGCCCAGCGGATTATGGCCCAGCGACGCGTGCACCCGGCCGGCGAAGAGACCGCTGACGTGCCCCGCCATCCTTGACGGGCGGATCAGGTTCGCAAAGCGGGCGTGTTCCCCCCCGACGATCCCCCAGATCAGCCTGAAGGCGATCAGGACCGCCGCGACCCAGCCTGCCGGAATATGCCAGGCCGACAGCGCGCTCTCTTCCTCGGACGAGAGGAAGGCCAGGGCGACTGAGGCGACGAGCAGCCAGTGGAACAGGCGCACGCCAGAGTCCCAGGTTTTGATGGTTCTAACCGAAGGGGCGGGGGCATCTGACATTGGGGATCTCCGTTCTGACGGAAATCTCTGCATTGAAGCTGACGGGGGCCTGACGTCCCCGAAGCCGCTGCTTTCAGTCAGCGGCGGTCGAAGCAGCGGGCCTGGACGGGTTGGCCGACGACAGACTTTCTGAGCCGCTGCTTTGAACCACGAACAGCGGTTGGCCCTTAAGGCCTCAGAGCGCCAGGAGCGGACTCGCGCCCTCGGCCGAAGACACGACATTCAGTATGCTGTTCGGATGTCCACGGAGACCTTGGATTTCTCGTGTGCTGAACGGCTCCGTCAGTTGGCATGAGGAGAACCCTCCAGCCTGCGCTGGGATAGGCGTATCGGGAGGTTTACACTTGAGGTTTCGCTCGCCTCTTGATGTTTTCCAGCTCGGCGATCGCCCAAGCTGCGTGGGTGAGAAGGCCGACACGTTGGTCGGAGGCGCTTCTGATCGGCATTCCGCAGGTCACCAGATCGTAGAGGGCGCAAGCGCAAGCAAACGCCTCCACCGTCGGTCCGGCTTTCGGCATAACGTCTGCAACTGGTGACAGACCATGGGCGGCGACCTGCCTCAGTTCCATGACAGAGGCGATCAGTGTTTTCGCCTGCGACTTTGATAGGGCCGGTTCCAAGGCCGTGAACATCAGCTTCAGCCGTTGGCCAAGGCTCTGGTTCTGCAAACTTCCGATGACCCCCCGTAGCCGCGCGTCCTCGACCTCAATCCCGTTCACCTTGGCGGCGGCAATCGCACCGTCGGCGATGACCTTGGTTTGATCGGAAGAGAGAGCGGGTTGGCCTTTCAACTCCCCCAAACTTTCAATCCCCGCGCACAGCGTCACGATGTCATCGAGCGACGTCCCTCGCCGAAAATTCTTGGCAACGGTCTGAATCGCGCCCCGTAGGCGGTAGCGTGCGCCCTCCCGCTCGACCCACGTCTGCATAACGGCGGCGAGGGCGTTTCGCTCGGCCCAGCGGTTAAGAGGAATATTGCCCAGCCAGAATGAAAATGGAGCCTCCCGATCCACCGCGCCGCTATCATGATTGGGTAGGTAGAACTCCGCTTCGCGCATAGCGCGGCCGCTTCCAGATCGGGCCGTCAACGAGGTCCAAGGGATCGGGCGAAGGGCCAAGGTTCCAAAATAGCGCCTCCATTGCCAAGCCAGATCCATCGCGTCCTCAATGCCAAGGGGCTTAGCGAAATGAATGGTGGCGATGGGGTCGGTCTGAAAATCGATCTTCTTCCACCCGAGCCCGGCTTTCTGCGAACCGACGAAAATCTCGTACCTGTGGCCGGCGACCTTGAAGCTCAGCACCCGTGGAAACTGGTGGACGACAAAAAGCTCCCGAGGCTTGAACAGGTCGTATGAGCGGTCCTTCTTGCCGCGAAGACCCTTGAGGGCCGCGACTACCTCTTTAGCGGGCTCGAAGAGGTAGTGAGACTCGACGTGCTGATAGTGGAAGAAGAAACCCAGATCCCGCATCGTAAAGGCGATCGACGGGATCTTGTTTCCAGGCAGGAGAGCATCCGAACCGAGAATGACCGCGTTGGGATAGATATGTTCCTCATACATCTGGCCATGTCGGCTGGAGTGCTGCGTTGAACTTGTCAGTAGGGCGTTGTGGAGCAGTATGGGTCGGCCGTTCGGCCCTTTAAGCCGCAGCGCGAACCACCCGTCGTCGTCGGAACTGCCCATCAAAGTGTCGTCAGACAACAGGACCGCCTGCGATTTCTCGCCATCCAGGATCAAGGTGCCACTGCCGGCGTGGGTCGGATCATCGGTCACGACGGGCGAGCTGCCGTGCTTTTCCTCGATCTCGTCGAACCGCTTCATTGTGCGACTATGCGGAGCCGATTTCCCGAACACCAGCATAGCTGGAAATTTGCGCCACCTAAGCCATTTGTAGGCGCGAACGCAGTGTGAGAAGCGGACGTTCCGGATCAGCTTTGAGGAATGATCGGCGCTCGCCGGGGACCATCGCCGATTTGAACCGTGTGGTCAGTCGCACCCTTGGTGTGCACTGCGGCGCTGACCTCGCCGTCCTTGTGCCTCACCAGCGCGAGGGTAGCGGAACCGCCTGGAAAGAAGATTTGGCCGCTGGCGATCTCCATTGCGGCATCTTCGCCAAGGTAGTTGTGAAGTGTGATCGGCTGTTCAGTGCGTTCAATCTCCAGACCATAGTTGAAGGTGATCGAAGTCACGTCGTGTCGCTGGCCATTGGCGTCGATGATCCAGAACTGGTCAGCCGGTGCAGTCATACTCCCTTCCTTGTAGACGCCCGGCTCTGGAAGCTCTTCGTGCGGTATTTCGCGCATGAGAAACGACTGGGCACCGTCGCCCCGGTACTCATTCCCGTCGGGGTCATGGATCGTGAAGGGTCCGGCGATCTGCAACGGGATGACCAAGTTCACATGGATGTCGATCCGCCTGTAGTTGTGGATCTGGCCGATGATCGTGACTTGACCGATCCATTCGAAGCTCTCGGCCTGGGTCAGATCCATGAGGGTTATGTTGATAGCTTTGGCCTTCACCCGCGCGGTGTCGGTGAAGCCACTAGCCGACACCATGATACCGTGATGAATTCCGGTCTTCTCGCACTTCTTCGAGAACCCCTCGACGTCATTGACCCCGATTTTACGTCCGTGGTCCTTGCACTCGATGGCCGTCAGGTTCGGGCCGTGGTGGGTGGTGCGCGTGATCACCACGTCATGCTCGCGAAGGCGCTTGGTGTCCTTGTCGCGAAGCCTGAGCGGACTATCGACCTTCACGTCGTCCTTGTGGGCGAACATGCGCTCGAGCGTGGCGATGAAGTTCTGGAAACGCTGACCGGGGCGGTCGTCGGAGGGGGTGGCATTCATGGATCCGACAATAACTCAGCCGGATCGTGTCAACCAACGCACGCCAGCCTTGGACGAACACCGTCGCACAAAAACATCGCCTGCCCCTTGAACGGTGACGCTCGCACCCCATCATGATGGGATGGCGTGGCCTCTGAACCACAACATCTGGGTTTTTGCTCGACGGCGGGGACGAATCACGGCAGTTCTGGGGATGGGTTAACAGGACGTGTAAATCGTCCTTCCAGCGCGCCGCGACTCGGTCTAGCGAGGAGCTTGCGGCTGCGCTTGGGCTGTTCCCGATCCTCCGCACAGTGAGAGTTTCCGGCTGATCGCCGCTCGCGTTCGCGCGCTCGACGGCTGCGGGAGACTGGGAATACGACGGCTCACGCCGTTGAAGGTGGAGAGAGACGGCCGGCTGAACTTTGCCGGTGCAGGCAAGCCGCCTCTCTCCAGGGCCGACTCGTTGGAGATCGGCGATCTGATCCTTAGACGTGGCGCCCACGGGCGACAACACCACAGGCTTGGGGGCGGGTCGTTTCAACTCTGACGAGTCTTCATCGCACCACTGGTGGGGAGAAGACGTGACGCAGACCTGACCGATCCCAGACGACCCGTCGGTGCGCCGACCGGTCTCCCCAGCCTCAAGGGCCGCGGTTCGTCTGCGCGCCCGTCCCCCCACGCGAAGATTAGAAAGAGGTCCTGCCAATGGCGGCCCATACCTGGAACAGCACACGCGCAGCCAAGCGCATCGCAACGCGACTGAAAGAAGTCGAGACCGTCGAAATCAAGGACTACGTCCGCGACACCGACCTGTCCTCCCTGCCCCGGACCAAGGCCTACCGGGTCAACGGCGTCCACATCTACGTCGACATCAAAAACCTCGGCGACATGCTGGCCACAACCGAGATCGAGGGCGTGCTCTGCCACAAGCGCACCCTGCGCTTCCTGAACCTCCATTACCGGGCGGTTCACCGCATCCTGGCCGCCGTCGGTGCCATCGAGGTCGATTTCCATAACCAGCGTCTGCACGCCGTGATCGCAAAGCCCTATGGCGACGAGGCGGGCCGGATTCACCGGGCCGTCGCCGTCGCCCAGTTGATCATCGACGTCTTGGCCCAGACCGGTGAGGAAGGCGACGAGATCATCCCGGCTGCCAATGTGCGCGTGGGGATCGACAGCGGCGTGGCCCTTGCGGTCTGCAACGGCCGGCGTGGACATGCCGAGCCGCTCTTCCTGGGTGCGCCCGCCAACCTCGCGGCCAAGCGAGCTGGCGGTGGCGTGACCGCCGGCATCTACCTGACCAACACCGCTCGGAACGTCATCGATCTGGCGGACGATGTCGTGGAGGATCGTACGCCGTTGTCCGCGACAGAGGTGACGGACAGCCAGGACCAAACTGGGCTGGAAATCACCGCCGATCAGATCATCAAGGCCTGGCGCGCCGATCTCGAAGGCAATCCGATCGGCAAGTTCAGCTTCTCGGGACACACGCCGCCCTTTTCGAACCTGGACTTCGAACTGCTGTCCCCCGCCAGCAGCCGGCGCCAAGACGCGATCTCCCTCTACGCCGATATCGACGGCTTCACCGACTTCGTGGCCGCGGGCGTGTGCGATGACGATTCCGCCCGAAACGTGGTGCGTGTCCTGCACGTCCTGCGCAGCGAGATGGACGCGGTCCTCGACCAGGACTTCGGCGGTCGCAAGGTGCGTTTCGTCGGCGACTGCGTGCACGGGGTCCTGGGCGAAGGGACCGCCCAGACGACCGATCTGGAAGGGAGCGTCAGCACCGCCGTTCTCTGCGCGGCCGGAATCCGGAGCGGCTTCGATCTGGCGATCGAGGCGCTCGAAGACGACGGCATTCTTTCAGACGGACACGACCTGGGCCTGGCGATCGGCTTCGAGCTGGGACCGATCGCCCTCACGCGGCTGGGCGTGAAGGGGGCGATGATCCGGTGCGCTGTCGGTCGCAACGTCCTGAGCTCCGAAGCCGAGCAGCAACGTTGCACCGGCGACCAGACGGCTATCGGTGAAGAGGCCTACGACGCGGCGACCGGCGCCGTCCAGGCCATGTTCGGCTCAGACCGCAAGCGATCGGATCTGGTGTACGACACTGCGGTCGACGAGCTCGCAGGTCGCCTCGACGAGACCGCCAAGGCATCGAAGGCGATGGCCAAGTCCATTGCGGCGGGCGCCGCGGGCAGCCTGGTCCAGACCAGCGCCGCTCCGGCCGCCGAGTACGCCTTCGCCAACCGACGCACAGAGCCGAGCAAACCGGCGGGCTTTGCGTGACGATCTGGTATCTGAGTGCGCCGCACCGGCTCGCCGAGGAGCATGAGGCCTTGGTCGCCCTAGCGAGCCGGGTTTCGTGGCTCGACCTCGGCGCGCTGCGACCGGACGACGGCGGCCGGCTCTGCATTAATTTCGAGATCACCGCCGCCGGCCGCACCTTCGCGGCGCGCCTTCGCTATCCGCATACCTTCCCGTCCTCGCCACCTTCCGTCCTGCCGGCTGAGCCTGAATCCTGGTCCGGTCACCAATACGGGTCTGGCGGGGAGCTCTGCCTGGAGTGGGGGGCCGACAACTGGACGCCTGACCTTACCGGCGCCCACATGGTTGAAAGCACCGAACGCCTGCTATCGGGCGAAGCGACGATTGAGGGCGACCGGCCCGGCCGGGTGCCCAGCCGGCACGATATGACGCTCGGCCAGGGTCTGCGCTTCAAGTCCTTCCGGATGGTCGTGACCGAGACTTTCGCCGAGCACATGGAGTCATTGGCGCCGGGGTCGACGCTCAATGCAAAGCTGCTGTGGACCGACAACGACAAGCAGCACACGCTCGCCCCGGTTCATCTCATCCCAGATGACGGCGAAGAGTGGACCGACCCGGCGGCGCCACGCGCGCTCTGGGCGAACAACACCCTCTACGCGACGAAGGTTTGGCGTCTGCCAGATGGGGTTGTCGCGCCGCGATCGACCACCGCCTCCGATCTGCGCGATTTCATGGCGACGCACGGCTATCACGCGCCGAGCGACGACGGCGAACCGAAGATGGACCTCCTGCTGACCTGGGACGACGCCGGTGCGCATTTGCGGATGTTCAGCAAGGATGCCGACGAGACCTATGACATAACCGTCGTCGCCGCCAAGAGCGCCGGCCGATTGCCGCGCGCCTATCGCGACCTGGCTGGCAAGTCGGTCGGCGTCGTCGGCTGCGGCTCGGCCGGGAGCAAGATCGCGGTCACCCTCGCCCGCGCGGGCGTCGGCCGACTGGTCCTTGTCGATGACGACATCCTCTTGCCGGAGAACCTGGTCCGCAACGACTTGGACTGGACGGTCATGGGGGAGCACAAGGTGCGCGGCGTCGCCCGACGCGCCGACCTGGCCGCGCCCGGCATCCAGGTGGACATCCACATCAAGCGTCTTGCCGCCCAAGAGGCGAGCGGCGTCGCGGATGGCGTGCTGCACAGCCTGCAACAGTGCGATTTGATCATTGACGCCACCGCGGAACCGGCGGTCTTCAACCTACTCTCCGGCGTCGTCAGCGTGGCGCACAAGCCGCTGGTTTGGCTGGAGGTGTTCGCGGGTGGCATCGGTGGCCTCGTCGCCCGGTTCCGCCCGGATCTGGACCCCTCCCCCCAGACGGCGCGCGCCATGATCGAGGCCTGGTGCGCCCAAACGGGCGCGAAGCCGCCGCGCGCCGACAGGCCCTATGAGTCGAATGGCGAGGCCGAGCCCCTGATCGCGGACGACGCCGACGTGGCGGTGATCGCAGCGCACGCCGCGAGGATGGCCCTAGACCTCTTGACCGAGACCTCCCCTTCGGCGTTTCCAAACTCAGCCTATCTGATTGGCCTGCGCGAAGCGTGGGTCTTCACCCAACCCTTCCATACGCAGGTCATCGACCTCGGCGGACCCGAGGCGCCGGCCCCGCCGCCCTCCGCCGAATCGTCAGCGGCCGGCGCCGCGCTCCTCTGCAGGATGATCAAGGATCTTCAGGATGAAGCTGCAGATCCATCCTGATACCGTCGCGCGCCTCACGCGAGAGCTGGCCCAGGCAGGCCGCCGAGAGATTGGAGGCGTGCTCGTTGGCGAGCATCTCGACCGGAACACCTTCCGCATCGCCGATCTGTCGGTCCAGCGCCACGGCGGCGACAACGCTTGCTTCGTGCGACGTCCCGCTCACCACAGGGGATTCCTGGACGCCTTCTTCGCCAGCACGGGCGACGCCTACGATCGCTTCAACTATCTCGGCGAATGGCATTCCCATCCGTCGTTCTCGACCGAGCCCAGTGGTACGGACCTGCTGCAGATGCACGAGATCGTCAACGACGGGCCCTCGGCACCTCCGTTCGCGATCCTCCTCATCGTGCGCCTCGGCGCTGAACGTCGCTTGGTCTTGAGTGCCTTCGCCTTTCGGGGCGACACGATGGAGCCGGCGACCCTGTTGGTCGCGCCCCGGCCCGAGGACGATCCTGCGAAGCGGCCGCGCGGATGGCTGTCCCGATGGTTCGGACGCCCGGAAACCAAACCCGTCATTCGACTGATCTGATCGGAGATCCCATGTCCCTGAAATCCCGTTTCGAACAGCCGGGTGACCTGATCGACGCATTGATGATCCAACGGATCGTCAGTGATCGAGAAATCGCCGCGGCCTTGGCTCGAAAGGGCGAGTTGGTCGAATTCGCCCCCGGCAAGACCATCATCGAGCAGGGCGGCGCCGATCGGGAGATTTACTTCCTGCTCGCAGGCAAGGCCCAAATAATCGTCAACCAGGTCCGGCTGTATCCGCGCGAGAAAGGCGTGACCGTCGGCGAGATGTCAGCGATCAATCCACATATCAGCCGCGCCGCGACCATAGAGGCAATCGAGCCGACCATCGCCTGGAAGGTCAGCCACACGCATCTGGCCGAGGTCGGACGCGAACATCCTCTGATCTGGCGCGAGATCGCCCAAGTGCTGGCTGAGCGGCTTGAGCAGCGCAACCAGTTCGTAAATCGGGTGAACACCCGGCCGCGCATCTTCGTTATCTGCTCCGCTGAAGCCCTGCCGATCGGGAGGGCTATCCGGGTCGGGCTCGAACACGACGCCGAGGTGGTGATCTGGAGCGATGACAAGATCTTCGCTCCCGGGTCCTATCCGATCGAGGCGCTGGAGGAGCAGGTCGGATTGGCGGACTTCGGGATCGCCCTGGCCGAGCCGGACGACTTGGTGCTGTCCCGCGACCGTCTGTCGACCACGCCCCGCGACAACGTCATTTTCGAGCTCGGCTTCTTCATGTCCCGGCTGGGCCGCCACCGCACACTGCTGCTCGTCCCGCAGTCCGAGGACGTGAGGCTCCCTTCGGACTTCAAGGGCTTGACGCCCCTCCCCTATCGCACCGGCGCCACGTCACGGGATCTTCCGATCGCCCTGGGGCCCGTGATCGACAAAATCAGCGGCCTGATCGCCGACCTCGGCGTCCGCTCGTCACTGGCCGAGGTGAAATGACGCCCCCGTCCGCCCCGCAGCCGACCGATTCCGACGTCACGGCCGCCGCCCTGGCGCAGCTCGACCGGCTGCAGACGTTCTTCGGCCGCGTCGAGGGCAAGGCGTCCTTCCTGTTCGCTGTCAACCTGGCTCTTCTAGGCTCAGTCGCCGTAGCGACGCCTCTCGGCGCGCTCCGGTCGTCGGCGGGCGTGAGCGGCTTCATCGCGACCGTCCTGCTCGGTTTCAGCATGATCAACCTCTATGCGGCCTTCTATCCCCACCTGAAGAACCCACGCGCCTCCGTGCTCTATTTCGCCGACATCGCACGGCTGACCGCCGAGGAATATCGCGCGAGGATCAAGAACGCGACGTCGTCGGAGATGGCGGACGACGCCCTCTGCCAAGTCTGGCGCAACGCCCAAATCCTAGACAAGAAGTTCAAACGGTCGCGCTCCGCGTTCCTGCTCACGGCCGCCGCCATTCCGTTCTGGCTCGCTCTGCTAGCGCTCGGCGTCGCGAGTGACGGGAAGCTGCCCGGACTTTGAATGGCCAACCGGAAGGACAGCATCGAGCAGGAGGTAACCGGCGTCCTGCACCAGCCGTGGTCGACGCGGACCGGCATCGCCGTACCCTCCACCGACTCCGTCGCATTGAACGGCGGACGGGTCGATATGTATGCGACTATGCTCTACGCGGACTTGGCGGATTCGACCGTCATCGCGATGGCCAACCGGGAGGCGTCAGCCCGTCTGTTTCGAGCCTATCTGGCGCTATGCGCACGCCTGATCGTCGGACGCGGCGGCGAGATCCGCAGCTTCGACGGGGATCGCATCATGGCGGTGTTCGTGGGCGGTGATTCCAACTTCCGCGCGGTCTCGGCCGGGATGGAGATCAGTTGGACGTTCGCCAATGTCCTCGTCCCGCTGTTCCAGTCGCACTATCCGATGTTCGTCACCGGCGGCTATCGCTTGGGTCAGGCCGTCGGGATTGACTGCGGCGAGGTCAGCGTCGTGCGGGGCGGGATCAGGGCTCACAACGACCTTGTCTGGATCGGTCGAGCGCCGAACGTGGCCGCAAAACTCAGCAACATCCGGGAGGGTCAGTATTCGGTGTTCGTTTCCGAGGAGGTGTTCCAAACCCTTCCGCCCCAACTGCTCTATGCGCCGAACACGCCGCAGGTGATCTGGGACATCCTGCGGCCGGCCGGCGTGCCCCTGCCTCACGTCATTTGCACCCGATGGTGGCTGCCCCTGATATGACGACCCTGGCGGACGAAGACCTCCGGATGCGGGTCCGGCGCCTGCTGCAAGGCGGACGTAGGACTGACGATCTCGATCGTCTCTATCTCGGCCTGCGCGATCGCGCCCGACGCTGCCCCGCGGTGCTTGAGATCGGTGACTTCATCGCGCACCGCGATCGGCGGGAAAAGGGGCTGATCACCCAAGTCGGCCGCGACGTGTTCACCAGTTTCGATGTTTGGAGCCTGACCCTGCGTCGGCTCGACGTCGGACCGAACGACTTCATCCGCGCGGCTGAGGCCAATCTGCGCCTCGCCAGCGATGCTCAGATTCGAGCGGGGTTGGGCTCGTCTCGCCAGATGGCGGCCGCCCGCCTGAAGCGGGCGATCGTCAAGGTTCGGGAGAAGAAGGAAGTTGCGGAATCCGAATGGGCGGCGTTCAGCTTCTTCGGCAACCGGTTCGTCTGGCGGCCGGCATTCTCGGGTGACCAGTTGCATCGGGAACTGACCGAGCTTCTGGTTCAGCACGACCTTATGGGGACCGACGACGTTGAACAGTTCGCCGCCGCGCGCGCCTTCCTGATCTTGCACGCGATCACCGCCATGCATGGTTCTTCGATACTCTTGGACAACGGTTCCCACGCGCGCCTCTTTGCGGGCTTCGCCAATCGTGATCGCT
Organism: Brevundimonas sp.; assembly: GCF_035561115.1. Classification (GTDB taxonomy): domain Bacteria; phylum Pseudomonadota; class Alphaproteobacteria; order Caulobacterales; family Caulobacteraceae; genus Brevundimonas. Next base: position 12,332 of record NZ_DATMYH010000108.1, on the reverse strand, counting down.
GGCTGGAGGTGAAGGTCGATCTGGTCTTCCATGAACTGGGCAAGCCGCTCATGGCGCCGATCTGCCTGTTTCTCAGCGACCTTAGGGCGGAGGTGTATTGCACGCCCGAGCTCTTGGAGGACCCCACACCAATCCTGGTTGATCACTGGTCCACGCCGATCGAGATCGATAGCTCCGGGCGACTCACGATTCTCAGTTGTTAGCGGTATTCCGGTTGCAACGTCTCAATGCGGACGGTTGGAAGGTCTGCTCTGAGTCACAAGCGGTCTCAGCGAGCCAGTTCATCTCCCCTGCCCGTGACCACCTGCGCCAACCCGTTCGACATCGGCGCCAAGGCGATCCGGCTCCCAACCCTCGCGGCGTCTCCCATCCTCACCCGCGCATAGTGCTCGACCCCGCCCGCGTCCCTCACCACCACGAACGGCGCCGCCCCGGCCTCGTCGTGAAACCCGGTCTTCACCACCACGCCCCGCACCCACTCCGTTCCCAGGGGGCGCACCTCCTTCGCCCCCTCCAGCCGCCGCTGGTTCAGCGTCCGGATGATGTCCCGCCGCGCCTGCAGCGTGCGCAGCTTCGTCTCCATATCGCCATCGAGCCGATACCGCCGCCCCGTCCTCGCCGCGAGCCCTAACCCTTCAAGGTGCCGCAACCGCCCCCGCGTCAGCGCCGCCCAGGCGTCGCTCGCCCCGACACCGTCATCGACCAACCCATCCCCGTCGACCGCCGCCAGAAGCCGCCGGTCGAAGCTCGTGAACCGATCCGCCTGCGTCTCCCGCCAGACACGGCGTTCGGCCTCCACCCGCGACAGGTCGCCGAGCCGCTCCTGCGCCGCCTCCTGCGCCCGCGCCCGAAAGCCGTAGCCCATGTAGTCGCGCGGAATGACCAGGTCGCGGCCGTCCCCTCGCCGCCCCCGCACCAGCACATGGGCGTGCGGCTGGTCGGTGTCGTAGTGACAGGTCGCCAGCCATTTCAGATCCGGCTCCCCCAGGTCCGCCGCGACCCGGCCCATGACGTCCCGCACATAGCCCTTCAGGTCCTCGATCCGGTCGCCGTGCTCCGGCGAGATGATAAAGCGGAAATGATGCCGGTCCCGGCTCCAGCCCTGGGTCTCGACCGCCGGCTGGACGCCGTCCAGATCCCGATCAAAGAACTCCGGTCGCGCGCCCTCGGCCCCCGCGCCGGACCGCCCGAGGTAGGCGACATGCTTGCCCAGGGCCGCCGCCCGTTCGGCGCCCTTGCCGACATGGCGCGACACCAGCGCCTTGACGATCACCTTCTGCCGGACGTCCAGCCGGAAGGCCCGACCCGAGCGTCCCTGCGCCGCCCTGAGCACGCCTGAACGATCCCCCAGGGCGAAGGCGCGCGAGCTCGCCAGCCGCTGGAACAGGCCGGTCCGGACATTCACCCGGTCGGGTTTGAGGGACAGCGGGAGCCGGACATGGAGCGCCTCGGGATCCTGTCCGGCGCCCTCCATCAGACGGGACTGGATGGCTTCACGGATGAGCATTCGACGCCTCCGATCAGGCCGCCGACGCCGTCCCGGGCCGACAACTCACCGCAAGTCGTCCGGAGCCCGAACCCACGCCGCTAACCCGTGGAGAGAATACGAAAAACGGGAACCGCCAAACACCCCCTTTTATCTTGCCCTCAACCCCTTTTCGCAGATTTCCAGACACTGCCGTCATACATCCGCACATCCGACCAAACCGCATCATGACAGCCCGGGTCCGTCGTCTCGTCATCACCGAGGCCCCTTCACGGATCGCGGGAAGGCCCCGGACGACAAACAAAAACCCGCCCGGCCGAAGCCGAGCGGGTCGTTGATGGCAGTCTCGATCGATCAGGCCGCGCGCGCCCGGATGGGGACGTGCCGCAGCCCGGACTCTATCGCCTTCTGTCCGAGGTTGAGCGCCGGTCCGAACGGCCGCTGGTCCGCCCGCGCCCGATCCACCGAATGCACCAGGGTGAGGCAGACCTCAGGCTCGAGCGCGATCAGTTCGTCGTTCGCCCGGAACGGAGCCGCCTTGCCGTGGGTGTCGAAGTCGGCCCGGGCGAGGATCAGTTTCACCCCCTTCTGCTGGGCCCATTTGATCGCCAGCTTCTCGGAGCCTTTCGCCCCGGTCGTCGCCAGGGCCATGTCGGGCCACTCCTGTTTCGCCCAGTTCAGGGCGTCGAAGATCCGCCCGGCGTCTTCCGGGGTATCCGCCGTCGGAGCCCCTCTGAAGGCGATGACCGGACCGCCCGGATCCGCCTCTCCGGATTTCCGGTTGCGGATCGCCCGGATCGCCTGTTTCGCTTCCAGCTGGGCCGCCGTCAGATGCGTGCCGCGCCGTGTTCCGCGCCAGGCCGTCCAGACCTCTCCGGTCGCGACCGTCCAGGTTTGCGACGCCGCGTCCCGGATCAGTTCGCAGGCCTGCGTCGCCGCATCGCCTGCCCGGGCTTTCGCCGTGGCGTCCTGCAGTTCGACGTCGGCCGCTTCCGATCCGTCGAAGTCCCGATCGAGCGATCGCATCGTATCGCGCGCCCTATCCGCGTCGCGTTCGATCCGCCCGGCCGCCGAATGGAAGGCGCCGATCAGGGCTTCTCCGAGGATCGTCTGGAAGTCCTCCAAGGCTGTGTCGGAGATCACGTCCAGAAGCTCGGTCATGAGCGCGCGCCCGAGCTGGGCCAGGGCGTCGTCCGTCGGAAGCGGACCGCCTTCCTCGATGGAGGCTGACAGGTTGCCCAGGGCGGAGTCGGAGGTCGGGGTGAAGGCGGAGGATGAGGTGTTGAAGCGGGTCATTGGACCATTCCTTGAGACTGTCGAGCGCCCCATGCGCAACGACCCCGGTTTTGGCCACAGCGGGGTCCCCGGCAGTCACCGGAGCGGGCGGCCGCTTGGCCGTCCGTGGAGGGGAACGGCGCAGCCGTTGACTTCCGGGGTGCTGTGACAAAATCGGAGGGCGTTGTGTGGGGGCAAGTCCTCGCCCGCCTTCGGGCGAGGACACAACTCGGCGCCGTCGCGCCGATACGGACAAAGACGCATCGGTTCGCTTGCCGGCGACGGCGCGCCGTCGCCCATCCGGGACCGGTGTGCTGGAAGGCGGCGGACCCCGTCCGCCGCGCACGTGGACGAGTCCCCGGCTCTTGAAGCTCGTCCCCGCCTTCGCGGGGGCGCCGAAAGCAGACCAACGGCGGCCTCGGGTGTCGAGGCCGCCGTGATGGCACCGGACTGGGGAGTTCAGCAACGCGGCGTCTCAGTCCAGACCCGCGAGGGCCATCAGACTCTCGGCGCTCTGGCGGACGGGACGGTAGCCGATCTCCGCATGCGCGGCGCAGAAGGCCCCCCTCGCGATCCGCCTGCCGCACAGGGCGAAGCCGGGGTCTCCGGGATCGCCGTAGGGCCAGCGGCAATCGCGCCGACGCACGGACAGGATGGTCGCCGTCCCATGAGACGGCGCATCCACCCGGCGCGGTGGGCACGACGCCGGACCCGGCGGCGGCGCGGGCCGGGCCGGCCAGGGCCGACGCGCGACCGGGGGCGCGGCGAGGCCGGCGGACCTTGAGGCCGGCGGCCGAGCGGCCGACAGGCCCAGGCGATAGACCTTGCCCAGGACCGCGCTTCTTGTGAGGCCGTGATCCAGATCGCGCGCGATCTGTGCGGCGCTACGGCCTTCGAGCCAGAGGGTCTTGAGACGACCGACGCGGTCGTCGGTCCAGGCGGAGGCGGTCATGGCGGAACTCCGGTGTCAGCGAGCCCAATCGGCTCGCCCGCGCCCGGCCTCGCTTCATCCTCCCGGTCCCCACACAGAAACGGCCCGACGCTCGCGCGCCGGGCCGTTCCGCCTTTCGCCGACGGATCAGAACGGGATGTCGTCGTTCAGATCGTATCCGCTCGCCGGCTCCTGCACCTGCCGGTCGGCGGCGCCGTCGTCCGCCGACGGCCGGTCGCGCCGGTTCTTCAGACGAATGTCGCCGACGATCAGACGCAGATCGTAGTGTTCGACCCCGTCCTTGCCGGTCCAGGTGTCGTTCTCGACATGGCCCTGGATCACGACCCGGCTGCCCTTGCGGGCGAAGGCCTCGATATATTTCCCGGCCGTGGCCTCGTTGAAGCAGATGCAGTTGAAGCCGGTGGTGCGCTCGCCCGGCGTGCCGTCGGCGCGCCGGAAGCGGGTGGTCTCCAGCACGCGGAAGCTCGCGCGCTTCTTGCCCGAGCCCTGGGCCGACAGGATGGACGGGTCGGCGGCCAGATAGCCTTCGAGGGTGAGGGTTTGCATGGTCAGTCTCCTGAAGATGGGATTCGGTTGAGGATCAGGCGGCGGCGCGATCGGTTTCGCGGGCGTCGACGGTGTCGGGGTCGCGGGCCTCGGCCCAGTCGAGGACGGTGAGCCGGTTCACCACCAGTTCCTTGGCGGTGCGTTCGGTCCCGTCCTTGGCGGCGTAGGCCGTGTCGATGAAGGCGCCGACGACGACGGCTTCGCAGCCTTGGGCCAGTCCGCGGGCGATAACCTTCTCGTTGAGCCCCTTCGACCAACTGACGCAATTGACCCCGACGAGCCGGTCCTTGCCGGCGGCATCGACGCCGCGCTTTTCGAGCAGCCGGAACACCGCCTTGGCAAAGTCCGGGCTGATCTGGGGGTCGGCCGCCAACCGGCCGGTGAACACCATGGTCTGCATGTCAGTCTCCTGTTGATCCGAAGCGCCGGGGAGCCGATCTCCCCAATGCCGCTTCACCCGGGACCTCCCTTCCTCCGTCCTCTCCTGCCCGGACGGGGCCTCCGCCCCGCCCGGCGCATGTCTCAGGCGGCCGCTCCGTCGAGGACGGTCTGGACGGGATGGCGGCGCAGCACCGCCTCCACCACCTCAGGCCGATCCGTCGGCGCGAACACCCGGGGCGTAAAGGCGATGATCTCGACGAAGCACCCGAGCGCGACCAGGGCGTCGCGGTCCGTCCGCCCACCGACCACCTCGATCCGCCAGCGGTCCATGACCCGCGACCGCTTGAGCCACAGGCCGCCTTCCAGCGAGAGCTGGACGTTGCGATCCAGCAAGGTGGCGGCGGTCCTCGCCCCGTCCGACCACGCCTCGCCGACATCGGTCAGGCCGAGGCTCGCCTTGAGGCTCCGGGCCTGGACCTGGTCCAGCACACGCCCCAGCCAGCGCCGACCGTCCGGCGCCCTGACCCGACGCACAGAACAACCGCGCGCGGGCAGACGACCCCAGATCGGCAGCAGCAGACCGGTCGCGAGCGTGAGCTCGCGCGTCCGCCAGGGGTCGGTTCCCGCCACGTCCTCATCCCAGACGCGGCGCCATTCGTCAGTCGCCGCGGGCTTCCAGGCCGATTCCTCGAAGGTCCTCTCCGGCAGGGTCTGACGTCCATCGGGCCGGATCAGGCGAACCGCGGCGACCAGCCGGTCCTCGTCCGTGGCGGTGGTCAGGCCGAGCTCGGCGACCGCCGCCCGGCCGGATTTGGCGTTGACGACCAGCTGATGGGCGATGTCGGCGGCCCGGGCCAGCGCGTCATGCGAGAGCAGGATGTCGCGACGAACCTTGAGCGAGAAGGTCACCAGGGCGGTTTCAGCGCCCGTCGAGACGTCGGTTCGGATGGTTTCCTGGTGCAGAACCGCCAACTCCTCCGCCTCGATGTCTTCAAGTCCGCGGTCCAGATCCCCCGACGCGGCGGCGCGCTCGAGGATTCCCGAGAGAATGCGGTCGAAGTCCTCGAACAGGGCGTTCTGGTCGGCGATCCTCAGCGCCAGCAGGCGGTTGAGGAAGGTGTGGATCGGCGGCAGGTCGTCGGACGGCTTGAGCCCGCCGTCGGCGTCGAGCAGCTTGAGGCCCGTCCTGGTCATGAAGGTCTCGAGCGTCATCGCAGCGAGTTCGCCGAACGCCAGGGCCCCGTAGAAGACCAGTAGGGCCCGTCGCGCCCATGGGCTTTCCAGATTGTCCTCGGCCCGGAAGAGGCCCGCCCCGGCCGTCCGGCGCTCGCCGCGCGTGAGCGCGCCGAGCGTATCGAGCCGGCGGGCGATGGTGGAGGTGAAGCGTTTTTCGCCCTGGATGTCCGTCGTGACCGGCCGGAACAGCGGGGCCGAGGCCTGGTGGGTGCGGTGGCTGCGGCCCAGGCCCTGGATGGCGGCGTCGGCCCGCCAGCCCGGTTCGACCAGATAGTGGACCCGTCGCTGCCGGTTCGCCGCCGACAGGTCCGCGTGATAGCTGCGTCCGGTGCCTCCGGCGTCGGAGAAGATCAGCACCCGCTTGCGGCCGTTCATGAAGGCGTCGGTCTCGGCGCGGGCCGCCGAGGCGCCGCGCCGTTCGACCAGCCTGCGTCCGTCGCGCACGACCACCCGCCGGGACCGCCCGGTGATCTCGGCGACTGCGTCCGCGCCGAGGGCCTCCAGCAGGGCGTCGAGCACCCCCGGCACGGCGGGCAGGCAGGCCATCCGTTCGATCAGGCTCTCGCGCCGGGCCAGCGCCTCCTGGCTGACGGCCGGGCGGCCGCGGTCCATGACCGGAACCAGGGTGACCTCGCCGTTCTCACCCTCGACCGCCTCCATCAGATGGATCGGGAACGCCTCGCGCAGATAGTCGAGGACGTATTCGCGCGGGGTCATGTCGATCGAAAGGTTGTTCCATTCCTCGGGCGGGACGGACGCCAGCCGCCGCTCCATCACCGCCTCATTGGTCGAGACGATCTGGACCACGGCCGAGCGATCGTGGCCCAGATCCTCCCGGATCGAGGCCACCAGGCTCGGCGCCTTCAGCCCCGCGAGCAAATGGCCGAAGAAGCGCAGCTTGGCGCCCTCGAAAGCGGAATGGGCCGCCGAGGCCGCCTGGCCGCTCCTGGGCTTGCCCGTCTCGTCGTTGACGCCGACGGCCTTCAAGGCCTCGGCGAGATTGGCGTGGATCAGCTGGAATGCGTCGGCCCAGGCGTCCCAGATCGCGATGTCGTCGGACGTCAGGGGATGAACCAGCGGCTGGTATTCGACCCCTTCGAACGACAGGCTCCGCGCCACATAGAGGCCGAGCGCCTTGAGTTCGCGCGCCACCAGCTCCATCGCCGCCACCCCGCCCCGGTCCATGGCCTCCAGGAAGTCCGCCCGCGACATGAAGGGCGCCTCCGGCCCGCCCCACAGGCCCAGCCGGGCGGCATAGGCCAGGTTCTCGGCGGTGGTGGCGCCGGTCGCCGAGACATAGAGGACCCGCGCATCGGGCAGTCGGTTCTGCAGCGCCAGACCGGCCATCCCCTGCAGCGACGCCTTCTTCGCTCCGCGCGCGCCCTTGCCGCCGCCCGCGGCATTGGCCATCGCATGGGCCTCGTCGAAGGCGATGACGCCGTCGAACTCCGCGCCGAGCCAGGCGATGATCTGGTCGAGTCGCGACTGACGGGCGCCACGCGCCGGTTGGCGAAGCGTCGCATAGGTCGTGAACAGAATGCCCCGGTCGAGCCGGATGGCGTCGCCCTGTTTCCAGCTCGACAGCGGCACGATGTCATGAGCGCCGCCGCCGATCGCCGTCCAGTCGCGCCGCGCGTCCTCCAGCAGGGCGTCGTTGCGCGACAGCCACAGCGCGCGCACCCGGGACTGGCTCAGGTTGTCGGCGATGACGGCGGCGATCTGGCGGCCCTTGCCGCAGCCGGTGCCATCGCCCAGGAAGAAGCCGCGCCGCAGCTGGACGGCATCCTCACTGTCCTCGGGCGCGAGCACCATATGGTGGGGCGCCGCGTCAAGCCGCCACCGTCCGGGCAGATGCGCGGCGTGGGCCTCGCCGGCATAGATGACCATCTCGGTCTGGGCGTCCGAGATCCAGCCCTGGTGGCGCATGGCCGGCGGGAGGACAGGTCGATAGGTCGGCGCCGGCGGCGCCACCGAGGCCATGGGCCCGGATTCGACCAGAGGCGAAGGATGCGGACGGGGCTCGGGCAGAACGATCCGCGCCAGGGCGTAGGCCTGGTAAAGCCCGACATCGCGCCCCTCCCCCGTCCAGGCGCGAACCTCATAGGCCAGGGGGGCGGCCCCAGCCAGAAAGGCCAGCCGGCGCGAGGGCAAGGCCAGGCCCCGCGCGCGGGGTCCCAGCAGGGCGTCGATCGTCACCGGCAGGCGCGTTCGCGGCCTGGCGCCGATCCGCGGCGGCATCGCCCCGATCATCCGCGCCGCGCTCTGCAGGTCGTCGGCGGTCTGGAGCGGCGCGGCGCCCGCGGGGCCCCCGGCGCGGTCGATCACCAGCAGGCCGGTCTCCACGGAGGTCCCATGTCTGGCGAAACCGCCGGACGGCAAGGCGATGCGGCTCACGACGGCGCCGACCTCGCAGAGGCGGCGAAGCAGCGCGGCGTCCGTCAGGGCGTTCAGGGGGACGATCGCGGCCAACCGGCCATGGTCGGCCAGGGCCTTCAGGGCCGCCGTCAGATGGGCGGCCAGGTTCGAGAACGGCGGATTGCACACCACCACGTCGAATTCGCCCGAGCCCGCGGACAGGTCATGGATATGGCGTCCGTCGTGGCGCGTCCGGTCCGCGCCCGGAAAGAGCCCGTCGAGGAGGTCGGCCCGACCGGTCGCGAGCTCGTTCAGGCTCAGCAGCCCACCGCAGGCCTCCGCGACCGAGGCGATGAGGCCCGTTCCGGCCGAGGGCTCCAGGACGCGGTCGCCGGGACGCACCTGGCCGGCCAGGACGGCGAGCGCGGCCAGATGCGGCGGCGTCGAGAATTGATCGAACGCGACCTGCGCCTCGCTGCGCCGGGACTGGGTCAGCCCGAGGGCCGAGACGGCGGCCAGCAGGGCGGTGATCTCCGCCGGCGCGTCTTCCAGACGACCGACCTGGGGCGCGAGACGCCGGACCTGCAGGACCGTCGCCGCCTCTATCGCGTCATAGGCGTCGCGCCAGGCCCAGACGCCCTCGGCGTCCGACCCGCCGAACGCGGTCGTCATGATGGCGGCGACGAGCTTGCGGTCGAGCGGACGGGACCGCGCCAGATGCGCCGCCAGCGCCCGGGCGGCAGCGAGGATATTGGCGGCGGCATCGCCGGCGGCCGGATCGGCGAACAGGGACAGGTTGGGGGTCGAGGACATGGCGAAGGCTCCGGCAGCCTGGAGCGGAGGGCGCCTCCCTCCCGGTCCTGCAGGCTCGCCTCGCCCCGCCCTTTCCTCGCCTTTTCCGCGCCAGGGATTCGCACGACTACGCCGCCCCGGCTGAGCCGGGGCGGCGTCCGTCAGGAAGACTGGCGGTCAGGCGGCGGCGGGATCGAGCGCGGCCTCACCGGCCGGGGTGACGGCGAACGCCCCAACCCCGTCGTCGTCGAACGCAGGGTCTTGCTCGTCGATGGGCCGGTCGTCAGCTTCGTCGGCATCGTCCTGCGGCGAGCCCGCCCAGGACAGGCCGGCCGGCGCCCAGGTCCGCGACGCCGCCTGTTCGGCGACCCAGTCGACCAGTTCGGCCTTCTTCAGCGACCTGGCGCGGTCGTCTTCGGCCCCCATGGCCTCGAGCATCCCCAGCAGCAGCCCCTTCGAGTGAAGCTGAAGGAAGGGCGCGTCAGGCGTCCAGTGCAGGGTGACGTCCGCCGCGCAGAGTGCGGCCAGTTCAGCCGCTTCCGCGCGGGCGCTGCGCCGGATCAGGGTCGTGCGTTCCTCGCGGACGTCGAGGCTGATCGCGGTCAGTTCGGCCAGCAGACCCATCTTCTCGCCATGCGGCAGCGCATGAACCCAGGCGATGACAGTCTCGCCCGAAGCCTGCCAGGTCGCGCGGCGATCGTCGAGCCGCTGGCGCACCTCTCCGTCCAGGGGTTCGATCACCCGCCCGCCGGCCGGATTGAAGCCGGTGGCGAGGATGGCCAGAGCCGAGTCCGGGCGCGCCACATGGGTGCGCAGCACCAGAACGGTGAACAGGCGCGCGATCAAGGCGGTCAGGGCGGCGCCCGGGTCATCGGCCAGGGCGCGGATCAGTCCCCGCGTCGCGACGTCGGTGCGCACGGCGTGCAGGGCATGGTTGACGCCGTCGATCTCCGGCGCGGGCGCCGCCACTTCGGGAGGGACATAGGCCGGCGGAGCCGACGCCTGGTCCGGTGGACCGCTCCCGGTCGAACCGTCCTCCTCGATCTCGGGTTCCTCGGGCGTGTAGCAGCGCACATCGACGCCCGTGCCGGAGGCGGGCCACATCACCATCGTCGTCACCACCCGCCCGCCGCAACCCGTCTGGTCCGCCGTCACCCGGGCGCGGATCATGGCGATGATGGCGGCGTCCACAGTCTCGGGGTCGCCGGCCTCCGAGAGAGCCCGCCGGGCCGTCTCCGCCCGCTCATTGAACACCTCGCGCTGGGCCCGGTAACGCGCCATGTCTTCAGCCGGAAGCTGGCCGCCGTAGACATAGCCCAGCGCTTCCAGGTCGTCGGGCAGTTCAGGCTCGGGTCCGGCGGTGACATGCACCGCGATCCCCTCAGCCTCGAAGACGGCGGCGATGGCGCGCGCCCGTCGGATCCACAGGTCGGTCAGGATGTCGGGATCGAGCAATACGGGCGCCAGCTCCCCGAACAGATCCGCCTCGGTGCGGCCGCCGGCTTCTCCATAGCGGACCGAATCCACCAGGGCGCAGCGGCGGTCCCGGGCGGTGACCCGCCCTTCGTCGAGCCGTTCCGTGATGCGCCAATCCTGAAATCCATGCCCGTCCAGCGCCGCCTCGGCGAGCTCGGCCTGCTCCGCCTTGTCCGGCAGACGGGCCAGCAGCCGGGCCTGTTTGAGGGTCATGCGCCCGGCCTTCAGGGCCGCGAGGGCGACCGGCGGCAGCCCGGCCAGGGCGGCCAGGCGTTTGACGTCGATCTCGGCGTAACCGAGAGCCCGGGAGATCACGGACACCGTCAGCCTGGATTTCAGCATCCGGCCGATGGCGGCGATGATATCGGCGACATGGACGGGCACGGCCGTGTTGGTCAACAGGACGGCCGCCGCCTGGCGAGCCGGATCGGTCTCGACATAGACCGTGACCGGGTAGGTCTCGTCGATCTCCCCCGCGTCCAGCAGCAAGCCCAGGGCCAGGCGACGACGGCGGCCGTCCAATGCCATCCAGGGCTCCTCTTTTCTGCCGCGGCCGGGGCGGACGGTGAGGCGCTGCAGCTGGCCGGCGGCCTTCATCGTGGCGGCCAGGGTCGGGATGTCGTCATCCGGCGGCTCATTGAATCGCAGATTCTCGCGGGCGATGCCGATGTCGCCGAGGCGGACGGTGCGTTCGTCGCGCGCGACGACGACCGCGGGCATGCTGACAGGAACAAGGTCGGTCATGGGGACTCTCCTGCCGGGCATCGGGGCCCATCCCCGCCGCTCCGGCGCCCATCAAGACCCTCGCTCCTCTCCTTTCGCCGCGGCGACGGCCACCTCGTTCCAGTCGCCGAACGGCGGGTCTGGAAGGACGATACGGACCTCCAGACCGCCGGGCACGAGGCGGCGTCGAAGCCGCGCCGCGCAGCCCTCGCCCGCGGCTCCCCGGTCGGCGGCGATCAGCACGCGGCGCACCCGCGCGGGCGGCGTCCAGGCCGCGAGGTTGTTCGCCGCCATCAGGGCCCAACCCGGAAGTTGGAAGCGGTCCATGGCGCACAGGGTCGTGACAACGCCTTCCCCGACCAGCATCTCCGCAGCCGCCGAAGCCAGGCGAACGGCGGCGCCGGCCGGAACCAGACCGACCGTCTTTCGCGTCAGTCGCAGGCCCGAGGCGAGACGCCCGTTCCGGTCCAGATAGGTCAGCTCCACCGCCGTCAGCCGGTCCTCTCTGTCGCTGATCCGCGCGATCAGGGCGGGGCGACCCCGGCCGCTGGGTCGGTAGACAGAGATCGGCGTTTCCGGATGGAAGCCGAGGTTCGACGCGGCGGCGACGGCTTGAACGGCGCGCCGATGCAGGTAGCGATCGGCGGGGCCGCCCCCATCCAGCCCCCGACAACCGGCCCAGAGATCCGAGGCCGTCTGGAGACGAAGACGAGGATCGGGCCTTGGGACCGGCGGACCCGGCGGCCCACCGCCGGTCAATCGGCCGGCGACGTCGATGAAGCCCCGGTCGTGCAACTGATCGCGGACGGTCCTCCAGTCCGACCCGCCGAAGCCGTGAATGACGACCCGGTTGTCGGTCAGCAGCAGCGAGACCGAACGATCCTGCGCGCTATGGCCGGGCGCGGGGACATTGGCGCGCCGTCCGCCGGAATAGAGATCGCCGCCCAGGGCGGCGACGATGCCGTGCAATGTCATGGTCGACTCAGCTCAGGCCCTGGTCCCGGCGGGCGTCGCGACACGCGCGGTGGCCGGCGAAGGGCCGATGACGCCCGGCGCGCTCTGCTGGCCGTGAAACGGGTTGCGGTCATCGCGGGCTCCTCGGGGCTCGCC
>NZ_DATMYH010000107.1:0-24338 GCF_035561115.1 Brevundimonas sp. | reverse complement strand
AGCGCCTTCTGGACCGTGAAGATCGTACCCTTCACGTTGGTGTCGAAGATTTCGTCGATGTGCCCGGCGGTGATCTCTCCGAGTGGCAGCAGACTTCCCGTCCCGGCATTGGCGAAGACGATGTCGAGAGTTCCGCGCTCGGCCTTCACCGCCGCGTAGAGCCGGTCGAGGTCGGCCTCATCCGAGACCGAGCCCTTCACCGCGCGGGCATTGGGCCCGAGGTCGGCCACAGCGGCATCGAGCGCGTCCTGCCGGCGGCCGAAGATGAAGACGAAGGCGCCCTCCTCGATGAAACGCTTGGCCGCCGCGAGGCCGATGCCGGTCGCGCCGCCTGTGATCACGGCGGTCTTTCCATTCAGTCGGGTCATGACTGCATCCTTCCTTGTTCGGGACGTCCCCGTGAGCCAGGAGATGGGGCGGCCCGCGTCGGCTTCGAGTGCGGATGCGCGCACATCGGTGGTGCAAAAACGATCCGGCTGGCCATGAAGACCGGCCGTACTGCTGTTGGATGTGCTAGGTACACGCTTTGGAAAGCGCACCGCGCGGCGCAAGATTGCACCATGATCGACTGGGATGACGTTCGCTACTTTCTCGCCGTCGCGCGTGGGGGCTCGGTGCGGGCGGCCGCCGGACGCCTCGGGGTGAACCACTCGACCGTGCTGCGACGCATCGCCCAGCTCGAGGAACGCCTCGGGGCGCAGATGTTCGAAAAGCTGCCTTCGGGCTACCGCCTGACGGATGCGGGCGAGGAGGTCCTCGAGCTCGCCAACCAGATGGAGGCGTCGTCGCACCAGCTGGAGACGCGCGTCTTCGGTCGCGACCAGAGTGTGCACGGGCTTCTGAGGGTGACCTTGGCGCCGACTCTCGCGACCCACCTGCTCATGCCGGACCTCGCCGAGTTCGCGCGTCTGCATCCGGACATCGAACTGGACATCCTCTCGTCCGGCGAGCTGGCGAATCTGACCAACCGGGAGGCCGATGTCGCGATCCGCGTCGTCTACGACCGCAAGACCCTGCCGCTCAATCTTCACGGCCTGAAGGGGCCGGAGCTGTTCGGAAACGTCTACATGGCCCGCGATCGACTGGCCGCGTGGCGTGCGGGGGCTCCGGAGCCCATCCGGTGGATCGTCATAAGCTCTGACGGAATCCAGGACTGGGCCCGTGGGGGCGAGGTTCGCGCGACGGGAGCTCCGTTCAGGGTCACCGACGGCGAGGCGCAGATCGTTGCGGTCCGGCAAGGGATCGGGATCACGACCTTGCCGTGCTTTGTCGGAGACGCCGACCCCCTACTGGCGAGGGCGCCGGGCGCCGACCTGCACATGTACGGAACGCTCTGGCTTCTCACACAGGGGGAGACCCGCAAGACGAAGCGCGTCCAGCTTTTCACGGAGTTCGTATCCCGCAGGCTCGCCGCCTACGCTCCGCTTCTCGCGGGGCTGTCTGTATCGCGCGACTGATACGCGGCAGGTCACCGGCGACGCCGCAGTGGACAAGTGCTGAACATCGCCGGCCTACGACTTGCGTCGTGGCTCAACCGATAGCGGACATCGGCTATTCGCCGAAGGTCGACTTTCTGGCGGCGTGCCGACATCCGCTACTGGCGCTCAGCGGTCAGAACGACCCCGCCGATTGAGCGGGCGGGGTCGGTAGAACGGTTGGTACACCGCAACTAGTCTTCGCGGCGGTACGGCTCGGTGCAGGAGAGCGTGAGATAGCCAGCGGCGAGCAAGACATAGATCGCCGGTTCGTGGATGCCGATGGCCAGCGCGGCGTACGCATGGGCGATGAGGAAGTGGCAGAACGTCTTCGTACTTTGGGGCACTTGCATTGCTTTGGTCCTGTTGCATGTGCTGCCCGGGCAGCTAGGGTGGATCGATCAAGGCGAAGGTGCTCCCCAGTCGCTCCAATTCTCAGCCCCACACGCCGCCCACATTGAACCCACACTCATCCGATTTTCATGGCCAGAGCACCCGTCGGACTCGCTGTGAGGCACCTGCGGGAGCGCAAGGGCTGGAGCCCATGGGACCTCGCCACGCAAGCCGGGGTGAAGCTCGACACGATCCGGGCTCTTGAGACCGGCGACCGCCGGACCCGCCTACACACAATCAGGACCGTTGCTTCGGCGTTGGGCACCAACGCCGAAGGCCTGATAGAACTTGCGGATCGGCTATCATCGAGCGCCGGCGCTGGACGACCGGTTGCAGGTGGGCTCTGCCGGCATCCGGACCTCTTCCGGCGTCTCGCGGAGCGGAGCCGGATCGCAGCCGCGCGCATAGACAGTCTGAGGGCCGGCACGCGGCTGGAGCTCTCGCTGGGGCGCGGCCTTTACGTGTCGCGGGATATCGAGGCCGAAATCATCCAGGATGTTTTGGCCACACCAGACGAGCGGCGGCTGATCGTCGTCGACGGGGAGCCTGGGACGGGCAAATCGTCCCTGCTGTGGCATGTCCAGCAGGACCTTGCCGGGCGGGAGGAGGGTGTCGCCTGGCTCTTCGACGCGATCGAACTCCCGACCGTCTTCGCGGGACCTGCCGGTCAGCTGGGCGTCAGCGATGTGTTCGCCGAACTCGTCGAAGATCTCGTTGCTACGGGAAAACGCCTGATCATACTCGTGGACACCATCGATGTGGCTCTCAACAGCACCGCGACGCCGGCGGACCTACTGCACTTTCTGACGAGCCTGAACGCCATGGGCGTCGATGTGATTGTTGCATCGCGTCCTTTGGAGGCGCGGCAGTTTCATCTCCTGTCCGCCCGGATCTTCCATCTATTCGAGTATTCGGACACGGAACTCACCCGGGCGATCGCCAACTATGCGGCCGCGTTCGTCGGAGACGTCGGCGAGGCGCAGGCCCAGCTGCACGTCGATGCGCTGCTGGGCGCAGTGGCGCAGGGCTTCCCCATCCGGGAGATTTGCCGCAATCCCCTCACCCTGCGCATGCTCTACACGATCTATGCGCCCAACCAGATCAACGTCTTCGACGTCAACATCATAGCGCTCTACGTCGAGTTCTGGCGGCGGCGCGTGGAAAGCGATCTGCGACACGACTTCCAGGTGGAGGGCCTCGACCAGGATCTCTCCGCTGCGGCCATGCACATCGCGGTCGTCATGCTGGTCGAGGGGATCCCCGAGGTGGCGCGGGAGCTGCTGGAACGCGAGCTTGAGTTGGCCCTCATCCCCCCGGCCCAAATCGCTGGCCTCGAGGCGAGAGGAATCCTCGCGACGTCGAGCATCGGATCGCAGCGCTACACCAGTTTCTTCCACCAGACCTTCTTTGAGCATGCGGCGGCCGTCGCGATCGTTCGGGTCGGCGGCTCGACGGCCCTGGAGGCGCTCGCTGAGAGATGGCGCGAGACCAGCGAGAACCCTTTCCTAGGCGCGGTCCTCGAGCGGACGTTGGTGCTTGCGGAGCACGGGGTGCTGGCCGTCCGCACCGAAGCGGAGCGTCGGCTTGATCTGCTGGCACAGGCGGGATCGTCCGCCGCTGCCGTGATCGCCTATGTGTTCGTTCACCGGAGCGCCGTGCCCGAGTCGGTCACGCGATACATCGACGCGGCGATCGCCGCCGAGGACCCTCTGCTGATCGAACGTCTGCTTGACGTCGCAGCGAACGCGCAACGGGCTCGCCAACCGGACCTCTTCGGTGCGCTTTCCAGGATTATGAGCATAGGCAATGGGCGGTGGGCCAGCCGCGCCCTCCTACTGCTGCTGCGCTTTTGGGGCGGGAATGCAGCGCTCATTCTGCCCCTGCTCGCCGGCCACGCAACGTTGCCCAATTTCCTGGGCGGGCGCTACAAGGTGCCAGAAGCGCGAGACCGATACCTCGCTTTCCTGGGCCGTCTCGCCTTGGAGAACGTCCACAGCGACTGGGCGTTCGAAGAGCTGGTCCGCCTGTTCAACTATGCCGAAAAGGTCGGTTCGGAGGACTTCGCCTTAGCGATCCTAGGGACCCTCAAGACGATCGCGCTGACGGTCCGCGGCGTCGTGTCGCGGTTCCGTGAGGCTGCCCGGATCGGCGCGCGCCACGGGAAGCTGACCACGCTTACTATGGCGCGCGAATTGGGCGAGGCGTTGCACGAAGAGTGGCGGCTCTCCGGGACGACGATTCCCGCTGTTGTCGAGGGTCTGGTCGCAGCACCGGACCGCGACCTGCACTTCAACGCGCGCCTCTACGGCCTCGGTCTGCTGCTGGCCTCGAGTGCGCCGGGCGACGTGTTGGACGCGTTTCGGCGAACTGGGCTCGTTGACGACACCGCCCTTCGGGTCGGCTTGGGGCGCGTCACTTGGGCGAAGGCGCTCTCGGTTATCGCCGTCTCTTGGGCGCCACCGCAAAAGCAGCTGTTGTTCGGCGGGATCCGGGCATTAACGGCGGTCCCGGGCGGCGGCGGCGATCCCTATGCGGCGATGATCCGCTTCGCTTGGCTGGAAGGCCGACCGTCAGAACCCCTGCTCAGCGGCCTTTTCGGGAAGGCTTGGGAAACCTCGGCCTTCTGGGCCGACGAGAACCTCGGCGGCAGGCGGCTTGCGGACTCCGCTTCGGTCGGCATCGAGCCGGCGATGGCGTTCCTTCGAACGCTCGCCGCAGACCCGCGTCGATGGCCCAAACTCTCGGGTTCCGTGATGCAGCAGATCAAGTACTGCGTCCGTCCAGAAGCGATCGATCTGCTCGGCCTCGCACTGGCGATTGAGTTGGAGGATTACGCAGTGGTGCTGGCGCTGCTGCAGCGGCGCGACGACCCACCTGCCTGGGACGCAGAGGGGCTCAGCCGGCTGAGCGCCATGGTGGACCGCCTGCGTCGCCGAGGCGACGTGTCCTCTCGCCGGCTGCTCAGCGAACTCGAGCTTCAGCTGGCCCGGCTAAGCCTTGCACCGATCTTCAACTGGAAAGGCTTCTGCGCCCGGCTTCTGCAAGAGGACGACGAGGTGGTGCGCTCGCACCTAATCATGGGGTTCGGACATCTGCCGGACGCCGTGCAGGATAGTGAGGCCCGGGTCATCTGGCTGATCCAATATGCAGAAGGTCGGGGGCTGAAGACGCGGACGGCGGTCATGGAATTGGCGACAACATTAATCGAACTGCAGCCCGATCTCGCCGCCGCAATCACGCCGCTGCTCATGGACATCGCGTTCGACGGCGACACGGAAGGCAACCTTGTTGCACTGCTGCAGGGGCCGATTTACGGCCTCTATAGGGTTCAGGACGCGCGCGTGGAGTTTATCTTTAAGGACCTGATCGCAAGGTCCGCGAATCTGCCGACGCATAGCTGCCTGCGGATCTCCCGGGTCTTCCGGCGGCTGTCCTCCCTGATTATGCGTCGGTTGAACGATGCGGCGAGGGTGGAGCTCTTGGAGTCGGTGCCGCAGATCAACCGCTACCTAGGGCGACTGATTGTCCAAGGGGCCGTCGAGGCTGGAACGCAGAGCCTGATCCCGCGGCTGAAAGTCATCGCCGAAAACCCGACCGTCGGTGCGGACCTCATCAGCATGACCCGGCGTTTCATCCGGCGCGAGATGCGCACCAGCGGCCTCGGCCGCTGGCCCGAACTCTACGAACTGGTGGTAGGGACTCCGGGCCGTCCGAACCCCTGAAGGCATCATGCCCAGGCGGTATCGGAGAGCAGTGCCACGTCGCCGATGAAGGTATCGGGTTCAGGTTTCCGCGCCCGGGGCGCGGGCGACTTCATCGAAGCGCTCGCGGGCCTTGGCCTCGTCGTAGAGAATCTCACTCTGCCGCGGAGGCGCGACCACATAGAACATCATGACCGGAGCCGGAGCCTGGCGCTCGCGGCGCCACAGGGCGAATCCCTCGCGGCCCTCAAGGCGGGTCCACGTTCCAGCGTCGTTGGGATGGTCCGGGATCGACGCCATGAGGCCTCCTTCGAATGGGTGGATGCGATGAGCCCGGGCAGGGAAGGCCGGTCCGGATGAAACGCTCTGCAAAGGGCGGCGCCCGGCGCGGTCGAATCGGACCGGCGGACCGCCCCTATCAATGCTTTTCAGGGGGCTTCGTCTCTCTTCGAGCAATAAATTCGCGCGGCGACTGCCCCACTACTGCCCCACTAACTCGCTTTGACGAAAAAATCATCCGTAGACAGAGCATGTAGTTCTGCCAAGCGAATGTTTTTTAATGGAAAAAATGGTGGATGCGACAGGGATTGAACCTGTGACCCCCTCGGTGTGAACGAGGTGCTCTCCCGCTGAGCTACGCATCCATCAATCGCGGAGGCGGCGACATAGCTTGCTCCCCCGTCCGGCGCAAGCCGTTCGTCAGGCGATCAGCCGGCCGATCGCGGCCGGCAGGTCGTCGTAATGCGCGATCACGGCGTCCGCGCCGAGGTCCGCGGCGGGGATGTCGGTATAGCCGAAGGTCGTCAGGATGCAGGGCACGCCCGCAGCCCGCGCGGCGTTCAGGTCGATGACGCTGTCGCCCACCATGATCGCGCGGCCGGGATCGCCGCCGGCCTGGATCACCGCCTCCCGGATATGGGCGGCGTCCGGCTTCTTCGCCGATACCGACTGCGGTCCGCAGACGGCCGCGAAACGGTCGCCCGGATGGGTGACCTCGAACAGGGCGACAGCGAGGTCAGTCGGCTTGTTCGTGGCGACGCAGAGAATGGCGCCGCGCGCCGCCAGCTGGTCCAGCGCCCTGATCGAACCGGGGTAGACGGTGCTGTGATCCGCGATGTGGTCGAGATAATCGGCGAGGAAGGCGCTGAGCAGGGCCGGGGCGGCGTCTTCATCCCATCGGGCGCCGGCGGCTTCGAAACCCCGCTTGAGCAGGGCTATGGCTCCGTGGCCGATCAGATGGCGGGCGGACTCCAGTGGGACGGGCGGCAGGTTCCGCTGCGCCAGCAACCGGTTCAGCGTCCCCACCAGGTCCGGCGCCGTCTCGACCAGCGTGCCGTCCAGATCGAAAGCAATGGTCCAGCCATGCAGATCGCGCTCTGTCACCCGTCTCTCCCGCTGGCCGCCCTGATGGGCTAGACCACGGGCGTCACTAGCCGCCGGACCGATTCATGACCAGCATCCGCCATCCCCGGGCCGCCATCATCCTCGCCGCCGGCCAGGGCACGCGGATGAAATCACCCCTGCCCAAGGTGCTGCATCCCGTCGGCGGCCGCGCCATGCTGGACCACGCCATCGACGCCGCCGAGGCGCTGGGTTGCGAGCGGATCGTGGTGGTGGTCGGCGCCCACTCGCCCGAGGTCCGCGACCATGTCGTCAGACGGCTGGGCGAGGACGCCATCGCCGTCCAGGACCCGCCGCTGGGCACGGGCCACGCCGTCCGCGCCGCCGAGGCCGTGCTGGGCGATTTCGTCGGCCAGGTGGTGATCACCTATGGCGACGTGCCCCTGCTGCGCGCGGCCGACATCGAGCCGGTCTTCGCTGCCCACGACGGCGTCACCGTCATCGGCTTCGAGGCCCGCGATCCGGGCGCCTATGGCAGGCTGGTCATGGAGGGGGATGCGCTGGCCGCCATCACCGAGGCCAGGGAGGCGTCGCCGGAAGTCCTGGCCCTGACCGCCTGCAACTCGGGCGTCATGGCCGCCCCGGTCGGCCTGCTGTTCGAACTGCTGGCCGAGGTCCGCAACGACAACGCCAAGGGCGAATTCTATCTGACCGACGTGGTCGAACTGGCCCGCAGGCGCGGCGCCCCGACCCGGGCCGTCTTCGCCGGCGAGGACGCCGTCATGGGGGTCAACGCCCAGGGCGAGCTGGCCGTGGCCGAAGCCCTGTTCCAGAAGGCCCGGCGCGAGTCCTTCCTCGCCGCGGGGGTCACCATGCCCGCGCCCGAGACGGTGCATTTCTCGTTCGACACCGAGGTGGGCGGCGGGACCACCATCGAGCCCTATGTCGTCTTCGGTCCCGGCGTGAGGATCGCCTCCGGCGCCCGCATCCGCGCCTTCAGTCACATCGAGGGCGCGACCGTCGCCCCGGGCGCCGAGGTCGGCCCCTACGCCCGCCTTCGTCCCGGCGCCGATCTGGGCGAGGGCGCCAGGGTCGGAAACTTCGTCGAGGTGAAGAACGTCCGCATGGGCAAGGGCGCCAAGGCCAACCACCTGGCCTATCTCGGCGACGGCGAGGTGGGGGCCAAGGCCAACATCGGCGCCGGGACGATCTTCTGCAACTACGACGGCTTCTTCAAACACCGCACCACGGTGGGCGAGGGGGCCTTCGTCGGATCGAACAGTTCGCTGGTGGCGCCCGTCACCATCGGCGCGGGGGCGATGGTGGGATCGGGCTCGGTCATCACCCGCGACGTGGCGCCGGGCGATCTGGCGCTGGCCCGCGGCGAACAGCAGGCCAAGGCCGGCTGGGCGACGCGTTTCATGGACAAGATGCGGGCGAAGAAGGCGCTGAAAGCGAAATGAGTGCGGACGATCAGAAGCGCCGGGCAGGCGAAGCCGCCGCCGAACGCGTCGAGGCCGGCATGGTCGTCGGCCTGGGCACCGGCTCCACCGCGGCCTGGTTCGTCAAGGCGCTGGCCGCACGCAACCTGACCGGCCTGCGCTGCGTGCCGACGTCGGAGGCCACCGCCGAACTGGCGCGCGAGCTGGGTCTGACCCTGTCGACGCTCGAGGACACGCCGCGCATCGACCTGACCGTCGACGGGGCCGACGAGATCGGGCCGGGTCTGGCCCTGATCAAGGGCGGCGGCGCGGCCCTGCTGCGCGAGAAGCTGGTGTGGGAGGCGTCTTCGCGATGCATCGTCATCGCCGACGCCGCCAAGGTGGTGAAGACTCTCGGCGCCTTCGCCCTGCCGATCGAGGTGGTGGCGTTCGGCCACAAGACCACGGCGAACCGTATCGCCGACGTGCTCTCCGACCATGACATCGCCATGCCGGCGCGCGTCCGCATGGCCGAGCGCGGTCTCGTCCGAACCGATGGCGGCAATCTGATCTATGACGCGAAATGCGCCGCCATCCATGACCCGGTGCGTCTGGCCGACGATCTCAAGCTGATCACCGGCGTGGTCGAGCACGGCCTGTTCCTCGACCTGGCCGACGAGGCGATCATCGGTGGCGATTCAGCAATCGAGGTCCTACTTCCCTGACCACTCTCATCCGTTCATCCCGGCGAAAGCCGGGACCCAGTGCTTTCGTGGGGCCGGGTGTTTTGGATTGGCGTCGGCGCGCATCGGGCTCCACCGATCGCCCACAGAACTGGGTCCCGGCTTTCGCCGGGATGAGCGGAAAAGAATATGCCTGAGACCTACGACTACGACCTCTTCGTCATCGGCGCCGGCTCGGGCGGCGTGCGCGCCGCGCGGCTGACGGCGCTGGGCGGCAAGCGGGTGGCCGTCGCCGAAGAGTTCCGGGTCGGGGGCACCTGCGTGATCCGCGGCTGCGTGCCGAAGAAATTCATGGTCATGGCCTCGGACTTCTCGCACCAGTTCCACACGGCCGAGGGCTATGGCTGGACCATCGACGCCCGTTTCGACTGGCCCAAATTCATCCAGGCCAAGGATGTCGAGATCGCCCGGCTGTCCGGCATCTACGCCGCCAACCTGGGCAAGGCGGGCGTCGACCTGATCCACGGGCGGGCCGTCCTCAAGGACGCCCACACCGTCGAGATCATCGGCAAGAACCAGACGATCACAGCCGAAAGGATCCTGATCGCCACCGGCGGCCGGCCGTGGATGCCGGCCGACCTGCCGGGCGTCGAACACGCCATCACCTCGGAGGAGGCCTTCCATCTGCCGGAGCTGCCGAAACGCATCCTGATCGCGGGCGGCGGCTATATCGCCGTGGAGTTCGCCGGGATCTTCGCGGGCCTCGGCGTCGAGACCACCCTGATCTATCGCGGCCCCAACATCCTGCGCGGCTTCGACGACGACGTGCGCGCCCATCTGGCGGGCGAGATCGAGAAGCGGGGGATCAAGGTCATCCTCGGCTGCCAGCACTCGGCCATCGAGAAGACCGCGACGGGACTGGTCAACAAGCTGGAAAACGGCATGGAGATCGAGACCGACGTGGTCATGTTCGCCACCGGCCGGGTCCCCCACGTGAAGGACCTCGGGCTCGAGGCCGCGGGCGTGGCCCTGAATGACAAGGGCGCGATCCAGGTCGATACGCTGTCGAAAACAACGTCTGCAAGTATCTGGGCCATCGGCGACGTCACCGACCGCATGAACCTGACGCCCGTCGCCATCCGCGAGGCCGTGGCCTTCCACGAAACGGTCTATCGCGAGAACCCGCAGCATTTCGACTACGAGGCCGTCGCCACCGCCGTCTTCAGCCAGCCGCCGGTCGGCACGGTGGGCCTGTCCGAAAGCGAGGCGCGGCATTCCTGCCCCGGCGCGGTCGATGTCTATGTCACCCGCTTCCGGCCGATGAAATACGCCTTCACCGGCTCGGACGAGCGGATGCTGATGAAGCTGGTGGTCGACGCAGAGAGCCAGAAGGTCGTCGGCGTCCACATCGTGGGGCCCGAGGCGCCCGAGATGATCCAGCTCGCCGCCATCGCCGTGAAGGCCGGCCTGACCAAGGCCCAGTGGGACGCCACCTGCGCGGTCCACCCGACCATGGCCGAGGAACTGGTTACGCTGAAGGAAAAACAGTCGAACAACACCTCTGCAGGGTAGGGACGTCCGATTCTGACGTACCGGTATGCCAGATTGGGTTGATGGCTTTCTCCATCTCCCGAGTGGGCGTTTGAAGTGGACTCAGTGGACTCAGTGGACTCAGTGGACTCAGTGGACTCTTCGGACTCATTGGACTGTGTTTTTTCCGTCAGGCGGCCGGTCGGGGGAGGGCAGACGCCTGACTGCGACACGGCCTTCGTTGTCCCGGGCGGTGCGAACGCCTATCCTTGGGACATGAGTACGCGCTGGACACCCGATAGCTGGAGACAAAAGCCCGTCGTGCAGATGCCGACGGACTATCCGGACATGACCGCCCTGGCCCGGGTCGAGGATGAGCTGCGCGCCCTGCCGCCGCTGGTCTTCGCCGGCGAGGCGCGGCATCTGACCGCAAAGCTCGCCCAGGTCGAGGCGGGAAACGCCTTCCTGCTCCAGGGCGGCGACTGCGCCGAGAGCTTCAAGGAATTCTCGACCGACAACATCCGCGACACCTTCCGCCTGATCCTGCAGATGGCCGTGGTCCTGACTTTCGCCGGCGGCAAGCCCGTGGTGAAGGTCGGCCGCATCGCCGGCCAGTTCGCCAAGCCGCGCTCGTCCTCGCTGGAGACCATCGGCGACGAGACCCTGCCCAGCTATCGCGGCGACATCATCAACGGCATGGCCTTCACGCCGGAAGAGCGCGTGCCCGACCCGCGCCGTCTGCTCAAGGCCTACAACCAGTCCGCCTCGACCCTGAACCTGCTGCGCGCCTTCGCCGGCGGCGGATATGCGGACCTGTACAACATCCACCGCTGGACCATGGGCTTCGCGACCGACAGCGCCTACGGCCACAAATACCGCGAACTGGCCGACAAGATCACCGAGGCCCTGGCCTTCATGGAGGCCGTCGGCGTCACGCCCGAAAGCCATCCGGACCTGAGCCGCGTCGAGGTCTTCACCAGCCACGAAGCCCTGCTGCTGAACCTCGAAAGCGCCCTGACCCGCCTGGACGGGGCGACCGGCGAATGGTTCGACACCTCGGCCCACATGGTCTGGATCGGCGAACGGACGCGCCAGCTGGACGGCGCCCACGTCGAGTTCGCACGCGGGATCAAGAACCCGATCGGCCTGAAGTGCGGGCCGACGATGGAGCCGGACGATCTCCTGCCGCTCATAGACGCCCTGAACCCGGACAATACGCCCGGCCGCCTGACCCTGATCGGCCGCTTCGGCGCGGACAAGGTCGGCGATCGCCTGCCGCGCCTGATGCAGGCCGTGAAGGCCGAGGGGCGGCGCGTGGTCTGGTCGATCGACCCGATGCACGGCAACACGCTGAAGGCCGGCAACGGCTACAAGACGCGGCCGTTCGAACGCATCCTGGCCGAGGTGCGCGGCTTCATCGACGTGGCCGAGGCCGAGGGCGTTCACCCCGGCGGCGTCCACCTGGAGATGACCGGCCAGAACGTGACCGAATGCCTGGGCGGGGCGCAGGCCCTGACCGAGGACGACCTGTCCAGCCGCTACCACACCCACTGCGACCCGCGCCTCAACGCGGACCAGGCGCTTGAACTGGCCTTCCTTGTCGCCGAGCGGCTGAAGGCTGGACGGCGGACCCGCTCCGAGGCGGCGTGAGCATGGAGGGGGTCGGAACGCCGACTGACGACGACCCCGGCGGGCGGTGCGCCTATCAGGGCGCGCCGGGCGCCTTCAGCCATGAAGCCTGTCTGGATCTGCGGCCCTGGGACGAGGCTGTGGCCTATGACTCGTTCGAGGGCGCCATCACGGCGCTGAAGAACGGCGAGGTCGGTTGCGCCCTGATCCCGGTCGAGAACACCACCGTGGGCCGGATCGAGCCGGCGGCGTCCCTGGTCGAGGCGGCGGGCCTGAATATCGTTTCCGAGGTCTGGCGTCCGATCCGCCTCGCCCTGATGGCGACCGCCGGCGCGACGCTGCGCACGGTGAAGACGGCCGAGAGCCACCCCATCGCCCTGCGCCAGTGCCCCGGGTCCCTTGCGGCGCTGGGCCTGACCCCGGTCGAGGCCTTCGACACCGCCGGAGCGGCCCGCGCCGTGGCCGAAGCGGGGGACCTGACGCGCGCCGCCGTGGCCCCCACCCGCGCCGCCGAGGTCTATGAACTGTCGATCCTGCGCAACGATATCCAGGATTCGGAGGACAACCGGACGCGATTTGTCCTTCTGAGCGCCAATCCGGGTTGACGCCGCACGATCCGTGCGGCTTTTGAGCGCCATGGTCCGTTCGCAAGCCATCGCTGCGACTGCATTCGCCCGCGTTTCCGCGGCTGCGGACCTGTATTTCTACGGCTTTCGATACGCCGGCTGAGGCGTCGGGGACATCGTCCTGACGGCCTCGCCGGCGACCGCCCCGCTGCGGGGCGGCGGCTCGCAAAATCCCTCATCGCCGTGATCGAAACTGAAAGTCCCCCCTCGTGCCCCATTCCAGCACCAAGCCCGCTCTCCAGCGAGTCTGGCCGTCGCCCGCCGCGGCTGCCGTGACCGACATCTCGCCCGAACACATGGCCCTCGCGGCCCTGCGTCACGAGATCGACCATCTTGACGATGAACTGCTGGCCCTGTTCGAGCGCCGTCTGGCCATCGCCGCCCGTGTCGGTCAGGCCAAGGACGCCCCCGCCGGCCCCCATGTGAAACTGCGCCCCGACCGCGAACAAGCCGTGCTGGCGCGGATGCTGGCGAAGGCCAGTCCCGACAACCGCGAGGCGGTGGAATCCCTGTGGCGGCAGATCGTCGGCTGGGGTCTGGCCCGACAGGGTCGGATCAAGGTCCAGGTCTGGTCGCCGATCGAACCGACCCGCGCCTTCGACGGCGCGCGCCTGCGCTTCGGCGCCGCCGCCGACATGCGCGCCGTCCGCGACCCGGAGGCCGCCCTGGCCTGGGCCGCGCAGGGCCACGGCGTCGCGGTGCTGGCCGTCAACGCCGACAGCGCCTGGTGGATCGGTCTGCGCCGCGACTGGTCGATGCTGAGCGTGTTCGACGGCTTCGGCGGAGCGACGCCCTCAGCCCTGGCGGTCGGGCGGATCGACCCGGCGGCGCTGCCGGCCGGCCGGCGCGTCCTGGTCGATGCTGGCGGCGACGCCGGAGATGGCGGCGGCATCCGCCGGCGCGGCCTGGCCACCCACCACGGCTGGACCCTGTCGCTGACCGATGCGGCCCTGCCCGTCGGCGGCGACGAAGGCTGCGTGGGAGCGATCGGCTAGGGGGAGGGGGCGGGCTCAGCCCGCCTTGGCCGTCCGGATGGCGCGGTCGATGTCGGCGGGCTGGATGCTGGCGCTGGCGCGTCCGTTGATGAAGAAGGTCGGGGTGCCGAGCAGGCCCAGACCCGAGGCCTGGGTCTGGACGTCGGCCAGATGGCGCGCGGTTTCCGGGCTCGACATCGCGGCCTGCGCGGCCGGGACCGCCAAACCGTTTCCCGCGAGAATGCGGTCGACCGCCGCCTTGTTAAGAGCGGGCTCGGCCATCAGGGCGCGGAACACGACCAGATATTTGCCTTCGCGGTGCGCGGCCTGGGCGGCGCGGGCGGCGTAGTGGGATACGTCGTCGGTTCCGCGGTCCAGGATCGGCCAGTCCTTGAACACGAAACGCACATCCGGATGGGCCTGCATCAGGCGCAGAACGTCCGGCGCCGTCGCCTTGCAGCCGGGGCAGCGGAAGTCGAAGAACTCGATGACCGTGACCTTCGCATCGGCGGGGCCGAAGGCAGGATCCAGGGCGCTGACGGCCAGCAGGGACGGACTGGCCGCGGCGCGCTGGTTGATGGCGTCGGTCCGGGCGCCGTCTTCCCTGGCCTGCAGGGCCGCGCTGACCTCCTGCAGGATTTCCGGGTTCCTCAGCAGATAGGCCCGAACCCGTCCGTCGAAATCGCCTCCGGTCACATAGGGGGCCGCCGCCAGCGCCAGCGCGGCGACGGACACGGCCATGGCCGCAAGCGACGCCCGGGGGCGGTCGAAGAAGCCGCGGTCGGGCGCGGGCGTCGGATCAGGCGCGTCGGTCATATGAGTCTCGATCGGGGAAGGGTCAGCCGGCGGCCGGTATCACGCCGCCGCGGTCGCGGCGGCTGTTGCGGCGGTCGACGTCGTCGATGTCGTCCTGGGTCGCGCCCGAGGCGAAGACGATGTCCATGGCGCGCGTCCACTCGGCCGTGCCGGGCGTCAGCATGTCCCGTGCGCGCAGCGCGAACTGGGTCGCCTGCCGTTCGGCGCCCATGGCGAAATACATCTCGGCGGACGCCAGCCGCGCCTCGCCCTCCTTGTTCTGACTGGCATAGGCCTGACTCAGCAGCCGCCAACCCATGGTGTTGTCCTGCTCCAGCGCCGTGGCGCGTTTCAGCTGGTTCACCGCCTCGTCCAATTTGCCGGCATCGCGGGTTTCCAGCAGGGCATGGGCCAGGTTGATGCGCAGGAGGGGCGCGTCCGGCTTCAGCTCGACCGAACGCTGATGCGCGCCGATCGCCTCGGCCGGCCGGCCCTCCTCGAACAGAATCTGGCCCTTCAGTTCCCAGAAATACGGGTTCTCGGGCTGCTCGGTCAGGAACAGCTCGACCGCGGCCAGCGCCTTTTCGGTCTGGCCGTCGCGATACAGGGCGATGGCGCGGGCGTAGCGCGCGGGCAGGGACGTATCGCTTTCGGGATAATCGCGCAGGGTCTGGTTCGGCGCGTCCATGAAGGCGTGAATCTTGGCCAGGATCAGCGCATGCTCGGCGACCCGTTCAGGGCTGTCCTGATGATTGTAGTTCGACTGCTCGGCCACGAAGCGGCGCAGGTTCTCGATCCGCTCCGATGAGAGGGGATGGCTGCGGAAATAAGGATAGCGCCGCTGATCCGAGAAGACTTCCTGCGAACGGAAGTTTTCAAAGAAGGTCACCAGGCCGCGGCCCGATTCTCCCGCGTTCTGCAATGCGCGCGCGCCGGTGTTGTCGGCCTCGCCTTCCTGATGGGTCATGTAACGCAGCGCGCTGAGGGTCCCGAAATACTGGCTGTTGCCCAGGAGAACCGCACCGGCGTCCGGCGCGCCCGCGGCGATGGCCAGGGCGCCCAGGGCCATGGTCATCAGCATGGGCTGCATGCCCGCGCCCTGGGCTCCATCGCGCAGCGTATGGCGGTTCTTGATGTGCCCCGCCTCGTGGGCAAGCACGCCGAGGAGCTCGTTCGCCGACCGGGTCCTGAGGATCAGCCCGGTGTTCACGCCCATGATCCGGCCGCGCGTGGCGAAGGCGTTGAGGTCATTCTCGTTGATCAGAAGGATCTCGATCTCGGACGGCTCCAGCCCCATGGCGGTGAGGACCGGGTCCGTCCACTCGTGGATGATGCCTTCGATCTCGGTGTCCCGAATCGCGCTCTGGGCCGAGGCGGGCGAGGCCATCGCCAGCACAAGGCCGACGGCGGCGAAGGCGCCGGACAGCCGGACGGCGGCGTTTCGGGACAGCCAGTTCAATGCGAACTCCTCATACCCAAGTCTACGCCCCGCCCGGCCGATGGTCACAACCTAATCACGGCGTTTCAGCGGCGCCACCATCCACGCTTCGGCTTCTCTGGCGGCGCCACGATCTGGTTCGGATCGTCGGCGATCAGGGCGGCGACATCGACTTCCGGCTGCGGCGGGGCGACCGGTTCGGCCACCGGGGCCGGTTCCGCCTCGGGCGAGGCGGGAAGGTCGGCCGCCTCGGCGGGCGTGACGTCCAGCACGGCAGGCGCCGTTTCCGGTTCCATCTCATTGGGCTCGATCGGCGCGGTCACCGCTTCGGCTTCCGATTCAGCCGTGGCGCTGGCCGAGACCTTGCGACGAACGCGACGGCGCTTGGGCTCTTCCGGGATGGCGACCGGCGCCGTTTCGGCCTCGTCGATGATCACCGCCATCGGGGTGTCGACCGAACCATCGGGCGGCATGCCTTCGTTGGTGGCGCGGGTCTCGACCTTGGTCTCGTGGGTCAGGCCCTGTTCGCTGCCGCGATCCCGGCCGCGGCCACGTCCACGACGACGGCGCGAGCGGGGTCCGCGTTCGCCGCCGATCTCGCCCTCGGGGCGTTCGCCGGCGACCTCATCGACATCGTTGGCCGGGTTGGCGTCGGCTTCGGCGCGGGGCTCGGCGCGTTCGGGATTGATCGGGTCGAACCAGACGTAAGGGTCTTCCAGCGACGGCGTACGGCCGCGCACCCAGTTGAAGCCGTCGCGCTCGCCGCCCTCTTCACGCACGCGGCGTCCGCCACGGCGTCCGCGACGGCGGCGGCGGCCGCTTTCGCTGTCATCGTCGTCCTCGCCGGCGGCGAGGGCGGGCGCTGCGACTGTCGCATCGTCGGCCGAACCCTCGGTCGCGTCGCGGCGGCCGCCGCGACGGCGGCGGCCACGGCCGCGGCCATTTTCGCCCTCGGCGCGCTCGACGCGTTCGCGGGGTTCGTCGTCGTCCGTGTCCTCGCGGTCGAGGGCGTCGTTGTCGGCGATGATTTCGTCTTCGTCGCCGTCATCCTCATCATCGAAGGCGCTGTCGTCGAAGTCGTCGTCGAGGTCGATGAAGGCTTCGGGCCGCTCCTCGGGCACGAAGTCCTCGTTGGTTTCGGTGCGCTCGAGCGAGTGGTCGCCCTGGCCGAGGGTGTCGTCGATCAGGATGACGACGTTCAGGCCGCGCTGGGCCATCAGGCGCTGCAGATAATCGCGCTTGTGGTTCAGGATGTAGAGGGCGACGGCGGTGCACAGGCGCAGGTTCACCGAGCCCGCGCCGTTCTTGCCAGCCTCGATGTCGACGGCGCGCAGGGTCATCAGCGCGGCGCTTTCGGCCGAGCGGACGCGTCCGGCGCCCTGGCAGTGCGGGCAGACCTCGGTCGCGCCCTCGATGACGCCGAGGCGGCGGCGCTGACGGCTGATCTCCATCAGGCCGAAGCCGGAGATGCGGCCCATCTGGATGCGGGCCCGGTCCTTGGCCAGGGCGTCCTTGAGCACCTTCTCGACGGTGCGGTTGTTCTTCGACTCATCCATGTCGATGAAATCGATGACGATCAGGCCGGCGAGGTCGCGCAGACGCAGCTGGCGGGCAGCCTCGACGGCGGCTTCCATGTTCGTCTTGGTGGCGGTGGCCTCGACGTTGCGTTCCTTGGTCGAACGGCCCGAGTTGACGTCGATGGCGACCAGGGCCTCGGTCTGGTTGATGACCAGATAGCCGCCGGACGGCAGGGGCACGACCGGCTGGTGAATCTGGGTCAGCATCTCCTCGATGCCGTTGGTCGCGAACAGCGGGCGGGCGCCCTGGTACAGGTGCACCTTCTTCGACTGCGAGGGCATCAGCACGCGCATGAAGTCGCGCGCCTCCTTGAAGCCCTCGACGCCCTCGACCTGGATGCCGTCGAAATCCTTGTCGAACATGTCGCGCACGGCGCGGCGGACGAGGTTTTCTTCCTCATAGATGATCGACGGCGCGTTCGATTTCAGCGTGGTTTCGCGGATGGTTTCCCACAGCCGCAGCAGATATTCGTAGTCGCGCTTGATCTCGGCCTTGGTGCGTTTGGCGCCGGCGGTGCGGATGATCAGGCCCATGCCCTGGGGCACGTGCAGGGCGGCCGCGGCGGCCTTCAGGCGCTTGCGGTCGGTGGCCTGGGTGATCTTGCGCGAGATGCCGCCGCCCTTGCCGGTGTTGGGCATCAGCACGCAGTAGCGGCCGGCCAGCGACAGCCAGGTGGTCAGGGCCGCGCCCTTGCCGCCGCGCTCGTCCTTGACGACCTGGACCAGCATGACCTGACGACGCTTGATGACGTCCTGGATCTTGTAGCGGCGCATCAGGCGGCGCTTGAGGCGTTCCTCCTCGGCCATGCCGCCTTCGGATTCGTCGTCGGCGTGGTCGCGGGCGTGTTCGTCGTGCTCGTCGTCCTCCGAATGCGCTTCGGCCATGATGGCTTCGCGGTCGGCGACGGGGATCTGGTAATAATCCGGGTGGATTTCGCTGAAGGCGAGGAAGCCGTGGCGGTTGCCGCCGTACTCCACGAACGCAGCCTGGAGGCTGGGCTCTACGCGAACGACCTTGGCGAGGTAGATGTTGCCGCGAAGCTGGCGCTTCGCGCGGGATTCAAAGTCGAATTCCTCGACCTGACGGCCCTCGACGATGGCTACGCGGGTCTCCTCCGCGTGGGCGGCGTCGATCAACATGGTCTTTGACATGGAAACAGTCTTTCTGGCGCGCTCGGCCATCCCCGCGAAGGGGCAAGGCGGCTCGCCGAATGGGATTGCGGGCAGGCGCAGGCGCAGTCCCGTCGCCGCGGCGAAGGCCGCGGGCGAGGTCGGTTGTTTCAAACCGGAAGGGAGCGCAGGCGATAAGGCCCATGGGGGTTCAGTACGGTCCTGGGGCCGGACGCGCCGTTTGAGGGCGTCCGGATCCCGTCTTCAAACCGGCGGGTGCTACCCCGGCCAGTCCTCGGATCAGTGAAAACACGCCGCGAGGAGGGCGCGCCCGGCCTGAAGTCAGGGGGGCGCGATCGTTCGCGGACGGAACAAGCATAGGCAGGACGGCTGCGAATTAAAAGCGTTACGCGCTTTAACCCGTTGTCGACGACGTTGAGTCATCATGGGGCCAACCAAGAAGGTGGGTTCCCGTCGAATGCACGGACTGTCGCGTATCAACCTGGCGCACTGGCGCGCTCGCGAGTGGGCGATGACGGCCGCGGCCCTCCTTGTCTTTTGCGTCGCCGTGTTCGCGGCCGGGCGGGGCCTGGCCTCGGGCGCCATGGGCGAGGTGCTGCGCGTCCGCTTCGGCGGCGACGCCCAGCACACGCGGGTGGTGGTCGATCTGGACCGGACCGCGCGCGGACAGGTGATCCAGTCCGGCGATCAGGGCCAGGTGGTGGTCTCCCTGGCCGGCGTCGCGCCGCAGCGCGGGCTGAACGGCACGGGGACGGGACTGGTCAGGGGCTGGCGCGTCGCCGGCGCGGGCGTGGCCTCGCGGGTCGAGCTGGATCTGGCCACCAGCGCCGAGATCGAGCGCCGCTTCCTGCTGCCGCCCGGCGACGGCATCGCCCACTACCGCTATGTCATCGACCTGAAGGCCACCGGCAGGGCGCCGACGCGCGGCGCCGCACGCACCGCGCCGAGGACGCCGACGCGGGCGGCCGAGCGGCCGCTGATCTTTATCGACGCCGGCCACGGCGGCCGCGATCCGGGCGCCCATGGCGCGAACACCAATGAGAGCGCCGTCACCCTGGCGGCGGCCCAGGCCCTGAAACAGGAGCTGGAGCGCACCGGCCGTTATCGTGTGCGGCTGACCCGCGAGAGCGACGCCTATGTGGCCCTGTATCGCCGCGTGGCCATCGCCCGTCAGGCCGACGCCGACCTGTTCATCAGCTTGCACGCCGACGCGGGAAGCGACCCGGCCACGCGGGGCGCCAGCGTCTACACCCTGTCGGAACAGGGCGCGGGCCGGGCGGTGCGCGAGTTCACGCGCGGCGAGAACTGGCACCGCAGCCTGAACCTGCCGGGCCGCGACCCGTCGGTGGACCGCATCCTGCTGGACATGACCCAGCGCGCCACCCAGAACCGCTCGGCCCAGCTGGCCCGGACGCTGCTGGGCGAGCTGGAGGACGCCGACCATCCGATGCTGCGCCGCAGCCACCGCGACGCCGGCCTGGCGGTGCTGCTGGCCCCCGACGTGCCCGCGGTGCTGCTGGAGATGGGCTTCATCACCAATCCCGAGGACGAGCGCCTGCTGAACGACGGCCGCGCCCGCCGCCGCCTGATGCGCGCCGTCGCCGAGGGCATCGACCGCTATTTCCGCGAGCCCGCGGGCAATCTGCAGATGGCGTCGAACGGGGCGGCCGGTCAGCCCTGATCGGCCTCCGGACCCTGCCGGGCCAGCCATTGGCGCGCTTCCCGGAGTTCCTCGAACCAGTCCTCGGGCGGGCGTTTGACGCCGGCGGCCTCCAGCCGCGCTCCGGCGGCGTCAAACTCGGCGCAGCCGCAGCGATGGCTGCCGTCGGCGGCGGCCTGACGCCAGGCCTCGCGGTGGACGGCCTCTTTCCAGTCGCGGATCTGGCCGAAGCGCCACATCATGGCCCGGGCGGCCTTTTGCGCTTCGGGGGTGGCGGTTGTCCGCGCTGCGCGCGGAAGGGGTGTTCGGCCCCGGGGCATGGGCGCCTCCTTTCCAATTTCAGACAGGCGGAAACGACCCCGCGCCGGACGGCGCGAGGAGGCGGGAAGGCGTGCGGAGCGCCGGACCGGAGCCCGGAGATCAGATGAGACGAACCGTTTCGGCCCCGGGCCGGACGCTCCGCGCGGAGATTGTTCGGAAGCTTGCGTCGGGTGGCGGTCTTATCGCCTTACCGCAGCGCCTCCGGCGGGCGGGCCGTGCTTGCGACACGGTCCCCGGACCGGACGAGTATCCCCCTCGTCCCTGACGTCCGTTTGGTTATCAGACCCCGGGCGTCGCCTGCCTTTCGATGGCAGGCCGGAACCGGGCCCCCGCTTCTCCACATCCCGGCGCCAGATCACGCAAGGCCTCTGCGCCTCCCCTGCGACGGGACGGGGAGCAGTGTGGCACGGGGCGTTCCTAGGGCGGGTTCGCGACGCTATTTTTTCTAGAAATGTGATGAATATCAAAGGGTTGTTCGAGCGTCGATAGTCGGGCTGCGGGCGAATTTCTAGCAGTGGCGGAACTTGTAATCAGCCAACTGAACCAGCGTCGGACGGAGTGCGCTGGTCCTTCGGACCGAGATCGCTTCAGCAATGATGGCTGAGCAGACTCGGCTAAGTGTCGAGCATATCCCACTCGTCTCCCATGACCCACCGCAACGCGGAGAGCTTCCCATTCAGCATTCCCCAGCCAAAATCATCCTTGTAGTAGCTGCGAATTTTTCGTTTCCCGATCTTCCTCTCGGCGGCTTCCATCGCTTGGAGCATTCCGGCTTTAATGGCGGGGTCAATCGTTTCTTCCCCAGCTTCTAGCCGCTGGAGCAACACGAGTTTCCGGTCATACCAGATGACCATCTCAAACTCAGCCGCCGCCTTCTGGATGTCGTTGTCGTTGCGGCGAAGGATCAGTTCCCAGACGCCCCCTGGCGCATCTTCCTCCGGCAATAGCTCAACCAGATTGCCTTTCTTGTCGAACATGATCGGATGCCCATTCGGGCCTTTTTGACCTGGGGTAATTGGGCCAACCAACGCCGGCGTCATCTGCTTGCCCGGGCGCAACAACTCGTCCTTGAATTTGTGGAAATCGGCTGGAGTGATCTTCGCCTTTCGGAAGCTCACCAGCATCTCTACCAGCCGCTCTGTTTCATCGATTTTTCCGCCTCGCCGCTGTCGCTTCCCGCTTTTCAACAAGCGCACCTGATGCATCAGATCCCGCAACAATGTCGCGTGGAGCTCCGTCGTACTCGTGAAACTACCTACCAGCGCGGTCTGGTAGGTCTCTTTTTTGAATTGCCGAAGCGCCTCATGTTGCATCACATCGATCCTGTTCGGATCGATGGGGCGGCCAGAAAAATATAGCATGGTTGGCTTACCTGCCGCCACGATCTGGTCGATCTCCTCTACCGTCCCCGAAGCTGCGACGCCGGTACTGGTTCCCAGCTTGGTCCAGAACATGCCAATGAGGATGTCAGCGTCGTTCACAAGTTGTTTTGTTGATCGCAGCTTGAGGTCTTACGCCAGCCGTCGGCATGGCGTGGGACTCCCACTTGATTGGCAATAGAACTGTCTGCTCAGCCGCAGCGTGAATGGCGTTCCATTCATTGATCGCATCAGTTGCGACCTGGCGCTCTTCAGCGAGATCGGACGGTGAGGCGATAAGGACACGAAAGGTCTGGGAGTTGAATGGCATCAAAGCTGCTCTGAATGGCTTGGATGGGAACCATACACGTCGAATCCAACGCGCTAAGTTGGATATCAACGCCCGCCTCGTACACCGCCGTTCGCCGTCGCTTCCTGTTCGACACGACAGCCAGCCTCGTCGTAACCCTACCGGCACCCTGTCCTCCAACCAGAACCCTCCCGTGACCCCCGTTATCACCGCCTTCGAATCCTCTCCCGACCGCGGTCGAGGCCTTGCGCGGGACATGCGCGTTCGCTGGGCGCTGGAGGAGGTGGGCGCGGCCTATGAGGTGCGGCTGGTGTCGTTCAGGGCGATGAAGGAGGCCGCGCACAAGGCCATCCATCCGTTCGGGCAGATCCCGACGTACGAAGAGGGCGATCTGGCCCTGTTCGAGACGGGGGCGATCGTCCTGCATATCGCGGAGCGGCACGCGGGGCTGCTGCCGGACGATGCGAACGCGCGGGCGCGGACGATCATGTGGATGTTCGCGGCGGTGAACACGATCGAGCCGCCGATCGTGGAGTGGAGCGCGGCCTGGCTGATGGAGCGCGACAAGCCCTGGTATGAGGAACGGCTGCCGATGCTGCAGGCGCGGATCGACGCGCGGATCGGCGACCTGTCGCGCAGGCTGGGCGAGGCCGAGTGGCTGGACGGGGCGTTCAGCGCCGCCGACGTGATGATGGTGACGGTGCTGCGCCGGGCGGAGAACTCGGGGCTGCTGGAGCGGTATCCGAACCTCGTCGCCTATATCGCCCGCGGCGAGGCGCGGCCGGCGTACCGGAGGGCGTTCGCCGATCAATATGCGGTGTTCGCGGACGGGCAGGCGGCGGGCTGACAAGGGGCGGGAGTCGCGCTCGCCCGCCCGATCTCCTATCTGCGGCCCATGCGCCTGAGAGTCGTCGATCTGGAGACCAGCGGGGGAGACCGGACCGCCGAGATCATCGAGGTCGGGATCGTCGACGTCGTGCGCGACGGGGACGGCTGGAAGGCCCTGCCGCCGGTGTCGAAACTGTTCCGACCGCGGGGCGAAATCTCGTTCCACGCCATGGCGATCCATCACCTGACGCCGGGCCATTTCTGCGACGACGATCCGCATTGCGACGAATACCGGCTGCGGGAGATGTTCGGCGCCCCGCCCGCCGACGTCATGGTGGCGCATGCGGCGCGGTTCGAGCGGGGCTTCATCGCCGATACGGCGCACGGCGGCCTGCCGTGGATATGCACCGTGCGCTCGGCCAAGGCGGTATGGCCGCAGGCGCCGGGGCATTCGAACCAGGTGCTGAGGTACTGGCGCGGGCTGAATCTCGATCCGGCCCTGGCCAATCCGGCGCACCGGGCCGGGCCCGACGCCTGGGTGACGGCGCATCTGCTCATCGACCTGCTGAAGGAGGCGACGGTCG
Organism: Brevundimonas sp.; assembly: GCF_035561115.1. Classification (GTDB taxonomy): domain Bacteria; phylum Pseudomonadota; class Alphaproteobacteria; order Caulobacterales; family Caulobacteraceae; genus Brevundimonas. The sequence goes on along the minus strand of NZ_DATMYH010000107.1, from coordinate 563 downwards.
AGCAGATGATCGCCTGGACGGCCGAGCCGCGGCGTCTGGACCGCATTCCGTTCGGCAAGCACCGTGGCAGGCCGTGGTCCGAACCGGCCGAGGACTATCTGCGCTGGATGGCCGGGCAGGGGGATATGGACGCCGACGTCGTGGCCGCCGCGCGACAGGAACTGGCGCGTCGTGCAGGGGGCGTGACGGACGCTCTGGCGGACGCCGACGACGCGGGCTAAACCGAGGGCCGGGGCCGCCTTTCGGAGTATCAGGTGAAGATTGCCGAACGCTGGTTCGTAATGGCGGGCGTGGCCCTGTTGGGGGCCATCGCCCTCGCGGGCCTGATCGTCGCCGTCTATGCGGCCTGGCTGTTCCACGACCTGCCGGACGCCTCGGAACTGGCCGACTACCGGCCGGCGACGGCGACGCGGGTCTATGCCGGCGACGGCACCCTGATCGGCGAGTTCTCGGACGAGCGGCGCATCTATGTGCCCTATGAGCAGATCCCCCTGCCGGTGGTGCAGGCGTTCCTGGCGGCGGAGGACCGGAATTTCTTCCACCACGGCGGCATCGACGTGGGC